>JAMFSV010000361.1 GCA_026225455.1 Burkholderiales bacterium
AACCTGGGACCGGGTTGTGACACACTACAACAGCGAAACCGACGTGTTACTGGCTGGCGTGGGATATCGATTCTAGGGCGTGCAACAGGAGAGGTGAGGAAGGGTGCGTCGCTGAGCGGTGCTCGGTAGGTACGTCATCAATGATGAATTTACCGAAGCTTGATAGCCAACATGTTTAGTGGTGCGACCGAGAGGACTTGAACCTCCACAGAATTGCTTCCGGCAGGACCTAAACCTGCTGCGTCTACCAATTTCGCCACGGTCGCACTAAGCCAACGATTATAACCCGCATGAACGGGCAAAATCCAGTGCCCGCTTATGCAAACCCTGCCTCTGTTGGCCTTGGGTGCTTGAGTTATCGTTTTGCGCATAGCGCGACCCAGCTCCAGCCCCAAGCTCTGTAAGCAGCAGACCCAAGTCACGTGATGACCGCCCGTGGTCCTGCTTGCAATGGTAAACTCGGCCCACTTTCAGGCGAACCTTCCGCCCTTGCTTGTCGCGCCGTAGCGCGCGAGCCCCTCTCTTTTGTCATGACACGACCGCGTGAATTTCGATCTCTACTGCCAAGAAAAAGCCGCCCCTGCCGGCACCCCCGTGTATTACGCTGTACGTCAGGCTGCAGTGGCGCAACGGCCTTTACTGACGGCCTTGTTCGCCTTTCGCCGTGAGCTTGAGGATACCGTCGAGAATTGCAGTGAGGTGGCTATCGGACAGGCCAAGCTGGCTTGGTGGCAAGGAGAAGTCGCTACCCTGGCCGGGACTGATCCGGCGCGTGTGCCGGTGCATCCGGTGACCTGTGCGCTGGCCGCGTATTTGCCCGTTGCCGCGGCTGAGGTGGCCGTGTTGCAGGCCGTGGTGCAAGGTTATGAAATGGATCTGGAGCAGGCGCGTTATCTGGACTTTCGCGGTTTGAGCGTATATCTCGACAAAACCGGCGGGCAATTTGCGCAACTGGTGGCGCGTGCCGGCGGCGTCCATGATGCGGCAGATCTGGATGCTGCCGGGCGCTTGGGCCAGGCTCTGGTGCTGGCGCATATTGTGCGCGAGGTCGGCCATCACGCCAGGCAGGGGCGGATTTACATCCCGGTCGATGAAATGCAACGTTTCGGGGTGACTGCCGCTGAGGTGATCAATCGTCGCTACAGCGAGGCGTTTACCGCGTTGATGACATTTCAACTGGAACGCGCCCGCGCCGGCTTGCAACAAGCGCGCAGCGATTTGCGTCATCTACCTCGGCGCCCACGCGCCACGCTTGACGCTCAGGCAGCGATTGCGCTGGCGATGCTGGATGAAATCGAGGCCGACGCTTATCAAGTCCTGCATCAGCACATTTCCCTGACGCCGATTCGGATGGCTTGGCTGGCTTGGCGGGCCGCACGCTAGGCGAACGCGAGTCTAATACTCCATCACGCGTTTGCCGGAAGTTTGTGCCGCGAGCCGCAATAGGCCGATTTGCTGGGCTGCATTGGCGAGCAGGGCATGGGCGTTGGCGACGGCGTCGCCCAAGGTCATCGGTCCGGCCGCCAGCGAAAAACACCCGGCAAAATAAAGCGATAAGGCGGGCAGTGCTTCCGGCCCGATCGCGCCGGACAACAGGGTAACGGGCACACCCGCCTCATGCGCGTAACGGCAGGCGATCATCGGCGCTTTGCCGCGCAGCGATTGCAGGTCGCTGCGGCCTTCGCCGGTAATCATCCAATCGGCATCGCGCAGGGCCTCGCCTAAACCTAAATGTTCGGCTACCACGTCGGCGCCGCGGCGGAATTCCGCGCCCAGTAATTGCAGCGCAAAACCCAATCCGCCCGCGGCACCGGCGCCAGGCGCCTGTTGCGCGGCACAGTCGAAGGCGTTTTCCAGCAGCGCGGCACAGTGTCCCAGCAGTTCATCGAGCTGTTGGAGTTGGGCCGGCCGTACCCCTTTTTGCGGGCCGAATACGGCCGTCGCGCCATGCGGGCCGCATAGCGGGTTGTCGACATCCGACATGGCAATCAAGGTGGTCTGCGCGAGCCGGGGGTCCAGGCCCGAGATATCTACCCGCGCCAGTTTCTCAAGCGCGACCGGGACGGCCGCCAACACGCCGCCGGCGGCATCATAAAAGCGTACACCCAAGGCATTCAGCAAACCGACCCCGGCGTCATTGGTGCTGCTGCCGCCGAGTCCAATCAGAATGCATCTGACCCCTTGCTCAAGCAGATCATGGATGGCTTCGCCCAAACCCGCGGTGCTGCGTGCTTCGACCGGGACCGCCATGCCGATGGCGTCGGTGATGCCGACGATTTCCGCGGTTTCGATAATCGCGGTGCCGTCGTCGAAGACCCCCGCCGCGGTGTCCCGTAACACGCCCGAGGCGCCATGCACGGTCAAGATCCGGCGCGTGCCGGCATGGGACAGCAGCGCATCCAGCGTGCCTTCACCACCGTCGGCCATCGGGCAGGCCCGCAAGACGGCATGCGGATAGACGCGCAGCAGCCCCTCGCTCAGGGCATCGCAAGCCTGCTGCGCGGTCAGTGAACCTTTGAAGGAATCGGGGGCGAGTACGATGGTGGGCGTGGTCGATGAGGTCATGGACGTTGTCGGATCGGGGCGGCGGCTTATAGATAGGGCTTTATATTAGGCGACGGAGCCGCGCTGGCAAGGTTTTTTCTTGTCCTCCAAGCGGTTTTTTTCTGGGCAAAATGAGTAAAAGTTCGAGTAAAAGCATGATTTCGGCTTGGCATGTCAATACTTTGCTAAAATATCAGGCTTTCCAGAATTGCTAACATCAACTGGACGAGACCTGGACGGTGCTTAGCGGCGACGCTGCAGGGCCTGTGTCGCGTTTAAACAGTGGCACGATCACATTTAGGACGGATTGAATTCATGGCTAACGTTGTAGAAAACCTCGGCAAACTTGAACGCACATCACGATCTCCTTGCCCAAAGACGCAGTCTTGAAGGACGTCGACTCGCGCATTCGCCAATTGGCGAAAAACATGAAAATGCCGGGTTTCCGTCCGGGCAAAGTGCCGCTCAAGATGGTGACGCAGCAGTATGCGGGTCAAGTCGAAGCAGAAGTGCTGAGCGATCGCGTCGGCAAACAATTCTTCGAAATCAGCCGCAGCGAAAACCTGAAAGTCGCGGGTCAGCCGCGTTTTGCCCCGAAAGACGAGCAAATTGCCGACAGCTACGCCTTCGATGCAACTTTCGAAATCTATCCGGAAGTCAAGATCGGCGACGTCTCGGGCGCAGAAATTACCCGTACGGTCACGACCATCGGGGACGCCGAAGTCGACCGTACCCTCGATATCCTGCGTAAGCAACGGGTGCATTACCACGCACGCGGCGACGCCGGCGAGCATGGCGACGGCGGTGCTGACGTAGAAGCCAAGGAAGGCGACCGCGTGACGGTCGATTTCGTCGGCAAGATCGACGACGTCGCATTTGCCGGCGGCACGGCAGAAGGTTTCGTGTTTGTCTTGGGTGAAGGCCGCATGTTGCCCGAATTCGAAACCGCGACCACCGGCCTGAAAGTCGGTGAAAACCGCGAATTCGACCTGGCCTTCCCGGCGGATTACCACGGCAAGGACGTGGCCGGCAAAACCGCTCGTTTTACCGTGACGCTGACCCAAGTCGAATGGCCGCATTTGCCGGAAATCGATGCCGATTTCGCCAAATCGCTGGGCATTGAAGACGGCGACCTGACCAAGATGCGCGCTGAAATTCGCGACAATCTCGACCGTGAAGCCAAACGCCGCACTCAATCGCTGCTGAAGAATCAAGTGATGGACGCCTTGCTGGCCATCGCCGAACTCGACGCGCCGAATGCCCTGATTGCACAGGATCAAGAGCGTTTGGTCGAAATGGCGCGTCAGGATCTGGAACAGCGCGGCGTGCCGAATGCAGCGCAGGCTCCGATTCCGCTCGAAATGTTCAAGGAACAAGCCGAACGCCGCGTCAAACTGGGCTTGGTGCTGGCCGAACTGGTCAAGGAACACAAGCTCGAAGCCAAGCCGGAACAGATTCGCGCCGAAGTCGAGGAATTCGCAAAAAGTTACGAAGACCCGAAAGAGGTCGTGCGCTGGTATTATTCCAACAAGCAGCGTCTCTCCGAAATGGAAGCCTATGTTGTGGAAAGCAACGTGGTCGAATTCGTGTTGGGGAAAGCTAAGGTAACTGACAAAGAGGTCGGCTTCGAAGAACTCGCAGGCCAGACCGGCGCCTGATGAATTTCATACCGGGTTGTGAGGTTTGCAGTGGGTTGTCGTATAGACAGCCCGGTATGGTTTCGAACGGTGTTTGTCATGACAGGGCCCGTTTGGTGCTGACCCTTTGGGAACGCCGGCGGGCCCCTTCAAATTTAAGGACTGATTCATGACGTTTCGCGCCGAATTGCTGAACCCGATGATGCCCCAAGCATCCGCTCTTGATACTCAAGGTCTTGGGCTGGTGCCCATGGTTGTAGAAACCAGCGGTCGTGGTGAGCGGGCTTACGACATTTATTCGCGCTTGTTGAAAGAGCGGGTCGTGTTCCTGGTTGGTGAAGTCAATGATCAAACCGCCAATCTGGTGGTGGCGCAGTTGCTGTTCCTGGAAAGTGAAAACCCGGACAAGGACATCAGCCTGTACATCAATAGCCCGGGCGGCTCGGTATCGGCCGGCTTGGCTATTTACGACACACTGCAATTTATCAAGCCCGATGTCTCGACCTTGTGCATGGGACTGGCCGCCAGTATGGGCGCGTTCCTCCTGTCGGCGGGTACCAAAGGCAAACGTTTTGCCTTGCCGAATGCGCGTGTGATGATTCACCAGCCCCTGGGCGGCGCACGCGGCCAGGCATCGGATATCGAAATTCAGGCGCGGGAAATCCTATACTTGAAAGAGCGCCTGAACAATTTGCTGGCCGACCATACCGGGCAACCGGTCGAAAATATTTCGCGGGATACCGATCGCGATAACTTCATGTCGGCTGAAGATGCGAAGGCTTATGGCCTGATCGATCAGGTCCTGTTGAAGCGGACCTGAGTTTCGGTAGACCTGTACCGTGGCGCATGCGTCACGGTACAGGTCCGGCCTATAAGGGCGCGAGCAGGGCGCCAGAACAGCACGATGCCCAGGACCAGAACGCACTACCGTCCTTGGGCAATCGGCGTATTATGTAGACTAAGTGTCCGGAGGCTTATACATTCATGGCGGACAAAAAGAGCTCCCCTAGCGAAAAGCTGCTCTACTGCTCGTTCTGCGGTAAGAGCCAGCATGAGGTAAAAAAACTCATTGCTGGCCCGTCGGTATTCATCTGCGACGAATGCATCGACTTGTGCAACGAAATTATCCGCGACGAAGCGGAGAGTTCCGGGGCCGAGACCGGCATTTCGCGCTCTGATTTACCTAGCCCGCAAGAAATTCGAGACATGCTCAATCAGTACGTGATTGGGCAAGAGCGTGCCAAGAAAATTCTTGCCGTAGCGGTGTATAACCACTACAAGCGCCTCAAGCATCTAGACCGCAAAGACGAAGTCGAACTCTCGAAAAGCAATATTCTGCTGATCGGGCCTACCGGCTCGGGTAAAACCCTGCTCGCTCAAACGCTGGCACGTCTGCTGAACGTACCTTTCGTGATTGCCGATGCCACCACCCTGACCGAAGCCGGTTATGTGGGTGAGGACGTCGAGAACATCATTCAGAAATTGCTGCAAAACTGCAACTATGAAGTCGACAAGGCGCAGCGCGGTATCGTTTATATCGATGAAATCGATAAAATCAGCCGCAAATCGGACAATCCCTCGATTACCCGCGATGTCTCGGGCGAAGGCGTGCAACAGGCGCTGCTGAAGCTGATCGAAGGCACCATGGCTTCGGTGCCGCCTCAAGGCGGGCGTAAGCATCCGAACCAGGACTTTATCCAGGTCGATACCACCAATATCCTGTTTATTTGCGGTGGCGCGTTCGATGGACTTGAAAAAGTTATTATCGATCGCACCGAAAAAACCGGTATTGGCTTCGGCGCAACGGTGAAATCGCGTCAGGAACGTGAATCGGGCGAAGTATTGCGTGATGTCGAGCCTGAAGATCTGATCAAGTTCGGTTTGATTCCCGAGCTGATCGGCCGTCTGCCGGTGGTAGCCACGTTGGGCAAGCTCGACGAAGCAGCGCTGATGACGATTCTGATCGAACCGAAAAACGCGGTTGTCAAGCAATATCAAAAGCTGTTTGCGATGGAGCATGTCGAGCTGGAAGTGCGGCCCGACGCGCTGCAAGAAATCGCACGCAAGGCAATCCGCCGCAAGACGGGCGCGCGCGGCTTGCGCTCCATTCTTGAACAAGCCTTGCTGGATGTGATGTACGACATGCCCACGATGAAAGGCGTGACGAAAGTCATTATTGACGAGAATGTTATTAGTAACGACGGCAAACCGCTGTTGATCTACGCGGACACCCCTAAAGTAGCGGGTTCCAACTGATCGGCGGTGGTTTGATGTGATGTTTGCCTGAAGCCGTTCATGGCAACATGAACGGCTTTTTGTTTTGTGGTTTAGTATGGTGTGGTTGGCGATGTACAGAGTGTCTGTTCCCCGCGTCATGCGTAAAAATTGTTTTTATTTTTTAGTTTCTGCGATAACGTGACTTGCAATATGTGTTGTTGGCCGCATGTATCGCGATATATGACTTTATTAACGGGGAAATGAAATGTCAGGAACCCAGTTGCTTCCGACGGAACGTACTGCTCTCCCGTTGCTCCCGCTGCGGGATGTGGTGGTGTTTCCACATATGGTAATTCCCCTGTTCGTGGGACGTCCGAAATCGATCAAGGCGCTTGAGACGGCAATGGAAGGCGGCAAGCACATCATGCTTGTGGCCCAGAAAACCGCCGCAAAAGACGAGCCGACCGCGAAAGATATGTACGACGTTGGTTGTGTCGCGAATATTCTGCAAATGTTGAAGCTGCCCGACGGTACGGTTAAAGTGCTGGTCGAAGGGCTGCAGCGTGCCCGCACGCTGTCGATCGAGGAAGGCGAGACCGAGTTTTCGTGCGAAGTCATGCCGCTCGAACCCGATCAGGCCGATAGCGCCGAAACCGAGGCCTTACGGCGCGCCATCGTGTCGCAGTTCGACCAATACGTCAAACTGAACAAGAAGATCCCGCCGGAAATCCTGACCTCGCTGTCAGGCATCGACGAGGCCGGACGCTTGGCTGACACCATCGCAGCCCACTTGCCGCTCAAGCTCGATCAGAAACAGCACATCCTTGAGATGCTGCCCGTGATCGAACGCCTGGAACATCTGCTGGCCCAGCTCGAAGCCGAAATCGATATTCTGCAAGTCGAAAAACGCATTCGCGGCCGCGTCAAACGGCAGATGGAAAAGAGCCAGCGCGAGTATTACCTGAACGAGCAGGTCAAAGCGATCCAAAAGGAATTGGGCGAAGGCGAAGAGGGTGCCGATCTCGAAGAACTCGAGAAACGTATCACCGCTGCGCGCATGCCCAAGGAAGCCAAGAAAAAAGCCGATTCGGAGCTCAAGAAGCTCAAGCTGATGTCGCCGATGTCGGCCGAAGCCACCGTCGTGCGTAATTACATCGATACCTTGGTCGGCTTGCCATGGCGCAAGAAAAGCAAAGTTAACAACGAGTTGGCCAATGCCGAGCGCGTACTCGACGAAGACCATTTCGGGCTGGAAAAGGTCAAGGAACGGATTCTTGAGTATCTGGCAGTCCAGCAACGCGTCGACAAGCTGAAAGCGCCGATCCTGTGCCTGGTTGGCCCTCCTGGTGTGGGCAAGACCTCGCTGGGTCAGTCGATTGCCCGTGCCACCAACCGCAAATTTGTGCGCATGGCGTTGGGTGGGGTACGTGACGAAGCCGAGATTCGCGGCCATCGCCGCACCTATATCGGCTCGATGCCGGGCAAGATCTTGCAAAGTCTGGCGAAAGTCGGCGTGCGCAATCCCTTGTTCCTGCTCGACGAAGTCGACAAGATGGGCCAGGATTTCCGCGGCGACCCGTCGTCGGCCTTGCTCGAAGTGCTGGATCCGGAGCAGAACCATACGTTCGGCGATCATTACGTCGAAGTCGATTTCGATTTGTCGGACGTGATGTTTGTAGCGACCTCGAACTCGCTGAATATTCCGCCGCCTTTGTTGGACCGGATGGAAGTGATTCGTTTGTCGGGTTATACCGAAGACGAAAAAATCAGCATCGCGGAACGCTACCTGTTGCCGAAGCAGAAGAAGAACAATGGCCTGAAGGAATCGGAAATTGTTATCGCCGAAGAAGCGATCCGCGACATCATTCGTTATTACACGCGAGAAGCCGGCGTACGCTCGCTCGAACGTGAAATTTCGAAGATCTGCCGCAAGGTGGTCAAGATTTTGTTGCTGAAAAAAGCCGACGGCGCACTGACGGTGGACAGCAGCAATCTCGATACCTTCCTCGGCGTGCGCAAATGCGATTTCGGCCTGGCGGCCAAGGAAAACCAGGTGGGCCAGGTTACCGGCTTGGCCTGGACCGAAGTGGGCGGCGATTTGCTGACCATTGAAGCTGCTGTGATGCCAGGCAAGGGCGTCATCATCCGTACCGGATCTTTGGGCGATGTGATGAAAGAGTCGGTCGAAGCGGCACGTTCGGTCGTACGCTCGCGCTCGCGCCGCATGGGTATCAAAGATGAAGCCTTTGAAAAGAAGGATATTCATATTCACGTACCCGAAGGTGCGACGCCTAAAGACGGTCCTTCGGCAGGTATTGCGATGACCACGGCGCTGGTGTCGGCGTTGACCGGGATTCCGGTACGCGCTGAAGTGGCGATGACGGGCGAAATCACGCTGCGCGGCGAAGTTCTGCCTATCGGTGGCCTGAAAGAAAAACTGTTGGCGGCAGTGCGCGGCGGTATCAAGCTGGTGCTGATTCCGGAAGAAAACGTCAAGGATCTGGCGGAAATTCCGGACAACGTCAAAAACAGTATCGAAATCATTCCGGTACGCTGGATCGACAAGGTGCTGGAGCTGGCTTTGGAACGTGTTCCACAGCCGCTCGTTGACGAAGAGGTCAAGGTGGTAACACCGCCCGTGGCCGAGCCTGCCGCGGTTGCCGCGACCGGTTCAACCGAAGTCGTCAAGCATTAAGCATTAGTCAAGCATTAAGCTGTGTAGGTCCTTGGACGCTTCTTCGTGGCAGGCTGGCGCATTTTGGTCCGGCCTGCCATTGAAGCAGCAAAGTGCCGGTGATTTGCCGGCACCGCCTACTGACAAAGCCTCCCTTCATGGGGGGCTTTGTCCATTGTGGGCCGGGCCAAGATGCCAGACGCTAGCGACGCAGGTGTCATGCCGTAAATGACTTGACATGATTTTTTCGCGCTTGTTTAATCAATTCGCCAGTGAATTCTTGAGTGCGTGGCTGCCGCCCTGGTGTGCGCGGGCGTAGCCTTGTTTGCCCAACCATCCTTTGTAGGGGCCGTACAATGAATAAAGCAGAATTGGTCGACCACATTGCAGCAGAAGCGGAAATCACCAAAGTGGCAGCCGGGCGCGCGCTCGATGCGCTGATCGACGGAGTTAAAGCGACACTCAAAAAAGACGGGAGCGTGACTTTGGTCGGATTCGGCACCTTCCTGGTCGGTAAGCGTACCGCACGCACCGGACGCAATCCGCGTACCGGTGCCGCAATTAAAATCAAGGCAGCTAAAATTCCTAAATTTCGCGCTGGCAAAGGTCTAAAGGATGCGCTAAACTAACGGACTTGGTGCAGTAGACCTGAACGAGTTGCTTGAAAGAGCGACATCAGTATGCCGACGCTGGCAAGATCATGGCAGTATCAGCGCGCGGTAGTTCAGGCCGGTGCCCAGCGTGTCGGAGCGGGTGCTTAGCTCAGTTGGTAGAGCGGCGCCCTTACAAGGCGTAGGTCGGGAGTTCGAGCCTCTCAGCACCCACCAGTTCCGCGCACGAAAAATGTATCTAGGAGTGGTAGTTCAGTCGGTTAGAATACCGGCCTGTCACGCCGGGGGTCGCGGGTTCGAGTCCCGTCCACTCCGCCAGATTAAAAGCCCCGCTTGCGGGGCGTGTCGTTCCGGAGTGGAGGGAGCAGTTTGTACTGCTCCCGGCGGGACTCGAAGGAAATCGCTTGCAAGCGATTTCGCGGCCTGCAGGATGTAGGCGAGTCCCGTCCACTCCGCCAAGATCCGAAAGGCGAACCTAGGTTCGCCTTTTTTATTGTCCGTTGAGGTAATATCGGGCCGTTTTGATCAGAGAGCCGGTTACGCATGTTCGATTTCATTCGCAATCATCAGCGCTGGGCGCTGGCCATTCTTGCACTGTTCATTTTGCCGGGCCTGGGCCTGATAGGCATTCGGGGCAGCGGCTTTTTTGACCAGAATGCCAATGTTGCCAGCGTCAATGGCCGTAAAATCAGCTCCCAGGAGTTCGATACGGCAGTGCGCTCGCAGCTTGATCGCGCCCGTCAGATGCTCGGCGCGTCCTACGATCCAAAAATGTTCGATACGGCCAAGATGCGCAGCGACGTATTGGATCAATTGGTGCAGCAACGTGTTGTCGCTGACGAAGCCCAGCGCCTGAACCTAACCGCATCGAATGCAGCCATTCTGAAATACGAATTGGGCATTCCGGCAATTGCGCAATTGCGCAATCCCGACGGCTCGATGGATCTGAATGCCTATCGCCAGATTTTGGCGACCCAGGGCATGACGCCGGATCAGTTCGACGCGCGCATCATGTATGAGTTGGCCGAACAGCAAATCGGCGTCAACATCACCAGCAGTGCGATTGTGGCAAAAACGCTGGCGGCGCAATTGTCGGCACTGGCCGATCAGCAGCGCGAAGTCCAGAGCTTGGCATTCCACCCGGCCGATTATGTCGCGCAGATCCATCCGACCGACGACCAGCTTAAGGCGTATTACGCTGCGCACACGAAAGACTTCCAGACTCCGGAAACCGCGACCATCGATTATGTGAGCTTCGATCAGGCTACGCTCGCCAGCGCTTATCAACCGAGCGACGCCGATCTGCACAAGTTCTATCAAGACAATCAGAAGCAGTACGAGACCAAAGCTCAGGTGCGTGCCCGGCATATCCTGATTGTGGCGCCGAAAGACGCGAGCGCGGCCGATATGGCTAAAGCCAAGCAAAAGGCTGAAGAGGTATTGGCCGAAGTGCGTGCCCATCCCGATCAGTTCGCGGCGCTCGCCAAACAAGACTCGCAAGATCCGGGGTCCGCCGACAAGGGTGGCGACCTCGGTTTCTTCGACCAGGACGGCACTGTGAAAGCGGTTGCCAATGCGGCGTTCCAATTGAAGAAAGACGAAATCAGCGGCTTGGTGCAATCCGATTTCGGTTTCCATATTATTCAGGTCACCGATATCAAACCTGCCACGGCGCGTCCATTTGACGATGTGAAAGACAGCATTCTCAATGAATTGCGCACCGAGCATGCCACCAAACAATACGCCGACACGGTTGATGCATTTGGCAATACGGTGTACGAACAAGCCGCCAACTTGCAGCCCGCAGCCGACAAATTTCATTTGACGGTACGCCAAGCGACGGTATCGCGCACGCCGAACCCGGCGCTTGCGCCCACCGATCCCTTGAATAATCCGAAGTTGCTGAGCGCGGTTTTTGCGGATGATGCGATCAAGGCACAACACAATACGGCTGCGATCGACGTGGGTAACAACACCATGATTTCGGCTCATGTGACGCACTACAATGCGGCCGCGGTACCCGCTTTTGATGCGGTGAAGACGCAAGTTTCGCAAAAGGTGATTGCCGAGCAGTCGACCAAGATGGCGCATGATGCAGGTCTGGTAAAACTGGCCGCATTGCAAACCACGCCGTCGACCACCGGTTTTTCCGCGGTGCAGAAAGTGACGCGAGCCGATACGCAGCAAGTGCCGCGTGATGCCTTGCGCACAATCTTCAAGGTCGATGGGCAGCATTTGCCGCAATATGTCGGTGTCGACCTTGCCGATGCCGGTTACACGATCTATCGAGTCAATGCCATCGATCAGGCTCCGGTCAGCGATCCAGCAAAAATTGCGGCGATCCAGCAGCAGATCATGCAGATCACCGGACAAAGCGAAATGAATGCCTACCTGGCGTCGCTGAAAGCCCGTTCCAAGGTCAAGATCTACGCCATTCCGCAGCAGGATTCGGACAACAAATAAACTGGGTGCGGCGGTTTAAGCACAGATCAAAATTCACGGTTTTCGCGTGACGAAAAAAGCCTCGTACTTTGTGCGAGGCTTTTTTTTTGCTTGCGACGGTCGCACTACAGGCGGTGCGGAAAAATTAATGCCCCGTCTGCGCTTTGAATTTGAGCATCGGTTTCAGCACCGGATACACGTTGTCGAGTAAACGACCTTGCGCAGCCTCGGTAGGGTGCAGTTGGTCGGCCTGAAATAACTGCGGTTGGTTCATCAACCCTTCGAATAGAAACGGCACCAGTGCGAGATGTTTTTCCTGCGCCAGTTGCGGATACAGCTGACGGAATTTTTGTGTATAGTCAGTGCCATAGTTAGGCGGTATCTGCATCCCGATCAACAGCACCCGCGCGTTATGCTGCTGCGACAGGTCAATCAGGAAACGCAGGTTGTCGGCGGTCACGGATAAAGGAATGCCGCGTAGCGCGTCATTGGCGCCCAATTCAATCAGCACCAGCGCCGGATGCAGGCGTGTCAGCAGGGCGGGCAGACGGCCACGGCCATCGCTGCTGGTGTCGCCGCTGATACTGGCGTTAACCACCGTGTAGTCGGCGCCGTCGCGGGCCAACTGGTTTTTCAGCAGCGCTACCCAGCCGGTGCCGTGGGCCAGACCATACTCCGCCGACAAACTATCGCCCAATACCAGCAAAGTTGGGCTGGCGGCCGCGACGGGCGGCATGGCGGTTGCACCGGCCACCGCTGGCAGCAAACACAAAGGGGCCGCGCATAAGGCGGCATAAGCCAGGATCCATCGACGTTTGAGCATGCAAACACCATTTGAGCCGGTCATAGAAGTCCAGGGTTTAGGTAAGCACGTCCAGGATGCTACGGGCGTGTTGACGATACTCGACAATATCTCGCTGACAGTACGCCGAGGCAGCAGCAATGCCATCGTCGGCGCCTCGGGGTCAGGCAAATCCACCTTGCTCGGTCTGCTGGCGGGGCTGGATAGTCCGACCGCGGGCACCCTACAACTGATGGGGCAGGAATTGACCCTGCTCGATGAGGACGGCCGGGCGGCAATGCGCAGCGCACATGTCGGTTTTGTGTTTCAGTCATTCCAGTTGATGCCGCATCTTACCGCGCTCGAAAATGTCATGCTGCCGCTGGAACTGCGTGGCGAAACCCGCGGTACCGCGGCGGATGCGCGCCCGGCTCGCGAACAAGCCCTCGCGCTGCTTGAACAGGTCGGACTGGCAACCCGCACTACGCATTATCCCGGCATGTTGTCGGGGGGCGAACAGCAACGCGTGGCGCTGGCACGCGCTTTTGTCACCCGCCCGCAACTGCTGTTCGCCGACGAGCCGACCGGCAGCCTCGACGCCGCCAACGGCCAGGCCGTGATCGACCTGATGTTCGAGATGAATCGCGCCAGCGGCGCCACGCTGGTGCTGGTGACGCATGATGTGGACCTGGCCCGGCGCTGTGAGCAGATCATTACGCTGGAGGCTGGCCGTCTTGCTGTGCCGGCCTCCGCGTAAGATCCAACAAGCATCAAGCGGTTCAGGCCTTGAGTGCCGCGCGGGCGAGTTCGATTAAATGACTGGTCGACGAATCATGCGGGCTGACCGCAGCGGCGTTCGCCGCAAGTAAATCGGTTTCGACCACCTTGCCCAGAATTTTCCCCAACTCGACACCCCACTGATCGAACGGGTTGATGTTCCAGATCGCTGCCTGTACCAGCACTTTGTGTTCATAGAGTGCAATCAAGGCACCCAGGCTTTCCGGGGTCAACGCTTCGAGCAGTAGCGTATTGCTCGGCCGATTGCCCGGAAAGACCAAGTGCGGCGCCAAGTCCGGCCGATCCGCACCGGCGACCTTGCGCGCAGCTTCAATCGGCCGGCCCAGCATCAGCGCTTCGCTTTGGGCGAAGCAGTTCGCCAATAGTTTGGCGTGGTGGCCAGGCAGGGCATGTTCGGGTTTCAGCACCGCAATAAAATCGACCGGCACCAGCGTCGGACCTTGGTGCACCATCTGGAAAAAAGCATGTTGCCCGTTGGTACCCGGCTCACCCCAGATTACGGGCGCGGTTTCGCCATCGACCGGCATGCCGTCCAGACGGGTGGACTTGCCATTGCTCTCCATATCGAGTTGCTGCAAATAGCTGGACAAAAAATGCAAAGCTTCGGAGTAAGGCGCGACCAGCAGGCTTTGTGCCCCGAAAAAATTGCGGTACCAGATACCCAGCAGCGCCATGATCACCGGTAGATTGCGTTCCAGCGGCGTCTCGATGAAATGCTGATCCATCTGATGCGCACCCGCCAGCAGACGCTCGAAATGGGCCGGCCCGACCGCGATCATTACCGACAAACCCACGGCCGACCACAATGAATAACGTCCGCCGACCCAGTCCCACATTTCGAAAATAGCATCGCGCGGAATGCCAAAACGGACCACTTCATCGGGGTTGGCCGAAACTCCGACAAAATGATGGTGCAACTGATCTTCCGGACAACCTTGGCTGGCCAGCCAAGCGCGCAATGAACGCGCATTGGTCATGGTTTCCTGGGTGGTGAAAGTTTTCGACACCACGATGACCAAGGTGGTTTCGGCGTCGATTTGTTCGAGTACCCGCTGCAAGTCGGTGCCGTCGACATTCGACACATAATGCAATTTGAGCTGCGGGTCGGCAAAATGGTGCAGGGCGTGCGCCACCATCTTGGGACCGAGATCCGAGCCGCCGATGCCGATGTTGACGATGTGGCGAATCGGTTTGCCGCTATAGCCGGTCCTTTTCCCGCTGCGGACCGCATCGGCAAAAGCCGCCATCTTGGCCCGCTCGTGCGCCACTTTGGCGATTTCCTGCGACAGATCCACACCTGCCGAGTTGCCGACGCTGCCGCGCAATAAGCCATGTAATGCGGCACGGCGCTCGGTCGGGTTGACAATGGCGCCGGCAAACATCGCGTCGCGGCGCGCCTCGACCCCGGTTTCGCGGGCCAACTGCAAGAGCAATGCCAGCGTGGCATCGGTGATCCGGTTTTTCGAAAAATCCAGGGTCAGCCCGGCGCCGCCGATGGTATAGCGCTCGGCCCGGGTAGGCGACGCGTCGGCCTGCGCGGTGAACCAATCGCACATGTGCTCATGATGAATCTCGGCATAGTGGCTTTGCAATTCAAACCAGGCGGGGAGTGATTTGAGGAACATAAGTGTCCATTACCTAAAACGTTAAATTGATCGGATCACGCGGCATCAACTGCTACGCGTTGAGACTGTGCGGTGAGACAGTGACGCGCGGCATGCAGTTCAAGCGCCTGCGCCGCGTCAAGCCAAGGGCAGGTCCGCCTGGGTTGAATCAGGTCCGAGCCACGACACATCGGGTTCGTCGGCGGCACGACAGACGCGATTGAACAAGGTGCGAAACATCGGTGCGATCTCGCTTGCGGTCAGCCCCGCAGGGCCATGTCCGGCCGCTGTCAGGACGTCGGCCGCCAGGCCATGCAAATAGACCGCAGCCTGAGCCGCGGCATAAGCCGGGCAACCCTGTGCCAACAACGCTCCCAACAAGCCACCCAGGACGTCGCCGGTGCCGCCCGTGGCCAGGCCGGCATTGCCTGTGGGGTTGACTGTGACGTCGCCTGCCGGGTTTGCCATGACCGTGCCGCTGCCTTTTAACACCACCACGCAAGCATAACGTTTGGCCAGTTCACGGGCAGCCAGGACACGGTCCCGCTGCACCTCGGCGGCGGTTAATCCGAGTAGGCGGGCGCATTCAAGCGGGTGCGGGGTCAGGACGACTGCGGTGCTTTGACGCTGCAGCAGGCCGGCGAGATCGTCGTGCGCGGCAATCAGATTAAGCGCGTCGGCATCGAGCACTTTGGGCATTTCGACTTGCAAGATTTCTTTTAACAAATCTTTCGCGCGGCGGCTCTGCCCCATGCCGGGCCCGACCGTCAATGCACTCATGGCGGACCAATCGAGCGAGCCCAGGGTATGCACCATCAATTCAGGGTGCTGCGCATCGTAAGCCGGTCCGCTGTTACTCATCAGTACCAGATGAACTTTGCCTGCCCCCGCATAGAGCGCGGCACGGCCCGACAAGACCGGCGCCCCGACCATACCGTCGTCGCCGCCGATAACGGCCAGGCTGCCGAAACTGCCTTTATGCGTAGCAAACTTGCGGCGTGGCAACTGTGCGGCAAACAGGCCGGGAGCATTGAGGGTCTGATGCGTGTCGCCGGTGCCGGGCACGAGGCCGATTGGGTCTGTCGTTGCCGCCTCCAGTCCCAGCGGGGCGACCCAGACCGAACCGGAATAATCGCGGCCGGAACAGGTGTAAAGACCCGGCTTGGCCCCGATAAAACTCAAGGTATGGCTGGCCTGCACCTGATTCTCCGGGTCCAGCGCCAAGCCGGTGTCGCTGTTCAGTCCGCTGGGCACGTCCAGCGCCAGCACCTGGCCGCCCTGTTGCGTGTGCGCCGACAGATACCGGGCCAGCGTGGCGAACACGCCCTCGAGCGGGCGTGTCAGGCCGATGCCGAACAATCCGTCGACATACCAGACGGCATGCCGGCCGGGATGTTGCGCCGGCCATTCCGATTTAATCGGAACCCCGGCCCATTTGGCGCGCTGTAGCGCCCAGCGTGCGTCGTCGGTGGTGGGCTCGGCCGGTAGCAGCACTTCGACCGCAACGCCGCGCAAATGTAGTTCGGTGGCGCTGGCCAGTGCGTCGCCGCCGTTGTTGCCTGGGCCGGCGGCAAGCCAGACCCTGGGGCCCTGGTGCAGAAAGCCGGCCGGCAGCCGGTCGAGGATAAATTGGGCCGCCGCCTGACCGGCACGGCCCATCAACGTGTGCGGCGGAAGTTCGGCCATCGAGACGGTCTCGATTGCCTTGATTTGGGCAACCGTATAGAGCGGCAAGGGTCTGGCGTCAGTCGAAAATGACAGGGCAGGCCCTGCATCCGTATCGGGGGTATCGAACATGTGCAAATCTCGAGTTGAGCGGGTACGGGGAAATCACCGCAGCGGGTCTGGTACGAGCCCGATGCTTGAGCGGGCGCGCTGCGGAGGCCGCGTTGTGACATAGTGCCACTGTATTGCCCGTGCGGCGCGGGTCACGTTTTTGCGTCGCTGGAGCTCAGGTTCCTGGAGCATAGTGCCGCGTGCGACGCCGCGACGTCAACCCTGGCATCGCGTCATGACGGCACGAAGCCATGCTCGCGCTAGACGAGGCATGGCTGGATCGTTGAGGAGAGGGGAGAACAGCGTGGCGAGCGCTTGCCGGCGGGGGCTTGAGCGGACCGTTTAGCTGGCCGTTCAGCGGGCCGTGTAGCGGCCCATGCCACGATTTGTCAGCGTTTGAAGCGGGCGGCCGACAGCGCGCCCAGCAGTTCGTCCGCTGCCGGCTCGCTGGTGCCCGACACCAATTCCGCGAGCAAGGCGGCCGCGCCCGTGGCCAGACCCCAGCCCGAAGGGCCGTGAGCGAGGTTGACGAAGAGCCGGGGGTGAGCGGTCCGGCTGACGACCGGTAAGCCGTCGGGCGACAATAATCTGACGCCGTCCCATTGCCGCGCGGACGAAAACTTGACTGCGCCGGGCGCCCAGTCGTGCGCGGCTTGAGCCAGCAGATCCAGCGCCTGGTTGCGCAACACCGTGTCGGGTGCGGCAAAAGCACGTTCACGGCTTTGGATCAGCGCCGCGCCCGTCAGCTTCATGCGATTATTCAAGCGCGAAATCGTGATGCGCTTGGCCGTGTCGACCAGCGTCAGGTGAGGCGCGAGTTCTTCATGCAGAATGGGTGCCATCAAGGCATGCATACGCACCGGATGCAAGGGCAGGCGCAAGCCGGCGTCAGCCAGTAATTCGAGGCTATGCGCGCCGGCGGCGACCACCACCGCATCGGCCGAAATGTCCTCGCCCGCCTGGCTCTGCGCGCCGCCGCGCCGCGCAAACGGGTCGACCCGGGCGGTCAGCTTGACCCGCACCCCGGACGCCTGCACCTGGATCGCGAGCACCGTCGATTCCAGCATAAACCGCACGTCGTTATCGTTCAGCAACTGCTTGAGCTGTTTGGCGAACAGGGGGCAATTGGCGCTGCGGTCGCCCGGCAACAAGACCCCGCCGGCCAGTGGCTGAGTAGCGGGAATCGACGGCTCCAGCGCCACGCATTCGGCCGCGCCGAGGATTCGGTGCGGAGCTTCAATCTCTTTGAGCAAAGCCAGCGCGCTCGCCGCCTGTTTCAGGTCCTGGCTGCTGCGGAACAAATGCAGCACGCCGCTGCGCTGCTCGATTTCAAGGTTGTGCCGGCTTTCTATGGCGGCCAGTTCCGTGCGCGACAAGTCGCTCAGCAAACGCAGCCGGCCGAATTGTGCGGCAAAACGTTCGGGTTTGCGTTCGGCGCGCCAGCGGCGCATCCAGCCGCGCACTTCCAGGTTCATGCCTGGACGGTAGATCAGGCCGCTGCTGCGCCCGAAACGCGTTTGCCAGCGCGAGCCCGGCATGGTCGGGCCGAACCACGTATCGAGTGCGCTGGGCAGCAGCAGGCCGCCCGCACCGAAACTCGCCTCCTGGGCGACCGTGGTGTGGCGCTCGATCACGCATACGCGATGACCGGCCTCGCGCAACGCGTAGGCAGTGGTAACGCCGGCGACGCCGCCGCCGATTACGATGACATCCATAGGGAATACCGGGCCAGCCTCGGCCGAACCAAAACGCCAAAGAAAGAAAAACAGGAAGCGCGCCGCCCGATCGCCGGATCTTGTACTGGGTTCATCGTGGCATTCGGTGCGACACACAAGAGCGCGCCATGATAGCAGGCTAAGGCCATGGGCCGGAAGGGCGGAGCGCAACATATCGCCTGCGGAGCATGACTTCGACCCGCGCCGCAAGCTGAAAATGTTGCGTGGCAGTGAAGCCGGATGACGGTTACAGCCCGAAAATGGGGGCGGTCAGGGTATAATCTGGGTCTCCCTTTTCTACGGGTCGCATGCTGTAATTTTATGTGACCCCACCCGACGCCTTAGCCAACATGGCCCATTTCTCCTGCTTCACCGGCGCACGCGCGCTTTCAGAGTTCCGCCAAACCCGCCTGCTGCAAGTTTTGCAAGCCATAGACCCGAATCTGGTCGAGGTGCACGGGCGTTATGTGCATTTTGTCAACAGCAGCACCGTGCTGACAGCGGAAGACTCCGCCCGGGTTGAGGCCTTGCTCGAATACGGCGACCCCGCCACCGTGCAGGACAGCCGTGGCAGCCAGCTAAGTTACCTGGTCATTCCGCGTTTTGGCACGATCTCGCCGTGGGCGTCGAAAGCAACCGACATCGCGCATAACTGCGGCTTGCATCAATTGCGCCGCATTGAGCGCGGCGTCGAATACACGCTGACCTTGAAAAGCGGTTTGCTGGGCGGTAAAAAAACGCTGGCGGAAGCTGACGTGGCGCGGGTTCTGGCGGCCTTGCATGACCGGATGACGGAAACCGTGGTGGCCTCGGCCGAAGATGCCTATCGTTTGTTCGATGAGTTGCCCGGCAAACCATTGCAGACAGTCGACATCACCGGCATCGGGCGCTCCGCGCTGGTCGAGGCCAATGCCGTTTTAGGCCTGGCGCTGGCCGAAGACGAGGTGGATTACCTGGTCGACGCCTTCACCCAGTTGGGGCGCAATCCGACCGACGTCGAGTTGATGATGTTTGCCCAGGCCAATAGCGAACATTGCCGCCACAAGATTTTTAACGCCGACTGGACCATCGACGGCGAGCAGCAGGACATTTCGCTGTTCGGCATGATCAAGAATACGCATAAGTTGAACCCGCAAGGCACCATCGTTGCGTATTCGGATAACGCCGCCGTGATGGAAGGCGCCGTGGTCGAGCGCTGGCATCCGCGTGGCCCGCTGACGGGTTCGCAGCACTACGGCCGTAGCGTTGAACTGACCCACACCCTGATGAAGGTCGAAACGCATAACCACCCGACCGCGATTTCCCCCTTCCCGGGAGCCTCCACCGGTGCCGGCGGCGAGATCCGCGACGAAGGCGCTACCGGTCGCGGCGCGCGGCCGAAAGCCGGCTTGTCGGGTTTTTCGGTGTCCAACTTGCAGTTGCCCGGGGCCGTGCAAACCTGGGAAAATGCCCGCGACGCGGTACAGCCCACGAGCGAACGCGATCCGGCGCAGCAAGTCGGCGCTTACGGCCGTCCCGACCGGATTGCTTCGCCGTTGCAAATCATGATCGACGGCCCCATCGGGGGCGCGGCGTTCAACAACGAATTCGGCCGCCCCAACCTGGGCGGTTATTTCCGCGTCTATGAACAAAATGTGGCCGGCCGCGTCCGCGGTTATCACAAGCCCATCATGATCGCCGGCGGCATCGGCAGCATTTCCGAGCGCCACACCCACAAGCTGGACTTGCCGCCCGGCACCTTGCTGGTGCAGATCGGCGGACCGGGCATGCGCATCGGCATGGGCGGCGGCGCCGCCAGCTCGATGGCAACCGGCACCAATACCGCCGAGCTCGATTTCGACTCGGTCCAGCGCGGCAATCCGGAAATCCAGCGGCGCGCACAAGAAGTGATCAATGCCTGCTGGCAACAAGGCGAAGCCAATCCGGTCCTGAGCGTGCACGATGTCGGCGCCGGTGGTTTATCCAATGCCTTCCCCGAACTGGTGGACGGTGCCGGGCGCGGCGCGCGTTTTGAATTGCGTAAAGTCGATCTCGAAGAAACCGGCTTAAGCCCGCGCGAGATCTGGAGCAATGAAGCACAGGAGCGTTACGTCCTGGCGATTGCCCCCGAGAGCCTGCCCGCATTCGAAGCCATTTGCCGGCGCGAGCGTTGCCCGCTGGCGGTGGTCGGTGTCGCCACCGAAGCACGTCAGTTGCAATTGGTCGATAGCGAAACCGATGCAGCCCAGACTCAACCGGTCGACATGCCGATGGAAGTCCTGCTCGGCAAAACCCCCAAGCTGCATCGCGATGTCACGCGTCAGTCGACCCCGCTGATTCCCGTCGACGTAACCGGGCTGGTGCTGGCCGAGGTGGCGCTGGATGTATTGAAGCACCCCAGCGTGGGCAGCAAATCTTTCTTGATTACG
>JAMFSV010000362.1 GCA_026225455.1 Burkholderiales bacterium
GCCGTTAGGACTGCGGCCGACCGCAACCAGCACCAAGTCGTAGCGTTGCGCGCCCTCGGGTGCGTTTTCGCCTTCGAAGCTGACCCAGATGCCGTCGTCTTTGGCCTCTGCCGCCGTCGTGCGCGTTTTCAACATGACCTTGTCGAAACGCTTGGCGTTGAATTTTTCCCAAACCTTGACCAGATCGCGATCCGCCCCGGCCATCAGCCCGTCCAGCATTTCGACCACATCGATCTTGGCGCCCAGTGTCGAATAGACGGTGGCCATTTCCAGGCCGATAATGCCGCCGCCGATCACCAGCATGCGCTGCGGGATCTGGCGCAATTCCAGCGCGCCCGTCGAGTCGATGACACGCGGATCGACCGGCATAAACGGTAATTTGACCGCTTGCGAACCCGCCGCGATAATCGCGTTCTTGAATTTGACGACCTTGCGGCCCTCGCCCGTCTCGACTTCAAGATGATAGGCATCGACAAAAGCACCCGTGCCGTTCAGCACCTGAACCTTGCGCGCCTTGGCCATGCCCGAGAGGCCGCCGGTCAGCTTGCCGACTACCCCGGACTTGAACTCGCGCAACTTGTCGAGATTGATTTCCGGCTTGCCGAAGGTGATGCCGTGCGCCGCCAAGGCAGCCGCTTCGTCGGTAATATGGGCCGCATGCAGCAAGGCTTTGGACGGAATACAGCCGACGTTCAAACAGACCCCGCCGAGCGTCGCATAACGCTCGATCAGCACGGTTTTCATGCCCAGGTCGGCTGCACGGAACGCCGCCGAATAACCGCCGGGGCCGGCGCCCAACACCACCGTATCGCATTCAAGGTCGACCGTACCGCTGTAGCTGCCTGCGGCTGCGGGCGCGGCCGCTGCTGCAGGTGCCGCAGCTTGAGTTGGCGCCGCCTGAGCCGGTTTCGCGGCGGCCGGCGCGGGTGCTGCTGCAGCCGGTTTGGCGGCGGCGGACGAATCGGCGGCGGCACTTTCGAGGGTCAGGATCACGGTGCCTTCAGACACCTTGTCACCCGCCTTGACCTTGACTTCCTTGACCACACCCGCGGCATCGCTGGGGACTTCGATCGAAGCCTTGTCCGACTCCAAGGTCATCAGGGCCTGCTCTTTTTCGATGGTATCGCCGGGTTTGACGTTAACTTCGATTACATCCACTTCCTTGAAGTCACCGATGTCCGGCACCTTCACTTCGATGAGACTCATAGCTGTCCCCATATAATTGGTTCTAGGCGCGGATCCGCGCTACGCCGGGCTGCGACCGGTTCGCTGAGGAACCGGTCGCAGCCGTCGAGAAGGTCATACTGGCGCTACCGGCAACGCGCCAAAGGTGCTTTAACGCAAGGCTTTACTGCAGCGCCTGGGTTATCGCCGACGTTACAGCATCACCCGGCGGAAATCCGCCAATACCTGCGCCAGATGGGCATTAAAGCGCGCAGCTTCAGCACCGTCGACGACACGATGGTCGTACGACAACGACAGCGGCAAGATCAGGCGCGGCACAAACTGCTTGCCGTCCCAGACCGGTTTCATGCTGCTGCGGCACACGCCAAGAATCCCGACTTCAGGCGCATTGATGATAGGCGTGAAATAAGTCCCGCCGATCCCGCCCAGGGACGAAATCGAGAAACAACCGCCTTGCATCTGGTCCGGTTTGAGCTTGCCGTCACGGGCGGCTTTCGCCAGGTCCGAGGTTTCCTGGGCAATCTCGAACACGCCTTTTTTGTCCGCGTTTTTCACTACGGGCACGACCAGGCCGTTCGGCGTATCGGCGGCAAAACCAACGTTGAAATATTGTTTGAAGACCAGGTTGTCGCCGTCAAGGCTGGCATTAAAACTCGGATGCTTTTTCAGCGCCGAGACGCAAGCCTTGATCAGGAACGCCAGCATCGTCACCTTGACGCCCGACTTCTCGTTTTCCTTGTTCAATTGAACCCGGAAAGCTTCGAGATCGGTAATATCAGCGTCTTCGTTGTTCGTGACGTGAGGAATCATCACCCAGTTACGGTGCAGATTCGCGCCGGAAATCTTCTTGATGCGCGACATCGGTTTTGCATCAATCGGACCAAACTTGGCAAAATCGATTTTCGGCCAAGGCAGCAGGTTCAACTCGCCGCCGCCGGCAGCCGCGGGTGCCGCGGCCGTAGCCGTCGCGCCGGACAACACACCCTTGACGAACGCCCGGATGTCATCCTGCGTGATCCGGCCTTTGGGGCCCGTGCCATTGACGCGCGCCACATCCACACCCAGTTCGCGGGCAAACTTGCGCACCGACGGGCTGGCGTGGCTGATCGAACGGCGCCCGGCACCCGGCACAATCGCAGGAGCTTGTGCCAACGCATGCGTCGCGCCCGTGTCTTTCGCTGCGGGTGCGGGTGCCGCAGCCGCCGTTGCCGGTTTTGCGGCCTCAGGCGCCGCTTGGGTTGCCGCAGCCGGTGCGCTTGCCGCAGCGCCCTCGAGAATCAGAATCAGCGCGCCTTCGCCGACTGAATCGCCGACCTTGACCTTGATTTCCTTGACCTTGCCCGCTTGCGGGCTAGGCACGTCCATGGTTGCCTTGTCGGATTCGAGCGTAATCAACGATTGCTCTTTCTCGACCATGTCGCCGACCTTGACCGCGATCTCGATCACCGGCACGCCGTCGTAGTCGCCGATATCGGGTACTTTGACTTCAATCAGCGCCGAGCCGCCCGCAGCAGCCTGGGCTGCCGGTGCTGGTGCCGATGCGGCAGCCGCCGGCGCCGCCGATGCCGCTGGCGCAGCCGGTTTTTGTTCGGCCTGCGGCGCAGGCTCGGCAGCAGCGCCCGCCGCTTCCAGAATCACGATCAGTACGCCTTCAGAAACCGTATCGCCCGCCTTGACCTTGATTTCCTTGACCGTCCCGGCTTCGGGGCTGGGCACGTCCATGGTGGCCTTATCGGACTCCAAGGTCAGCAGCGACTGCTCTTTTTCAATCACATCGCCCGGCTTGACCAACACTTCGATCACCGGAATGTCTTTGTAATCGCCGATATCCGGCACCTTGATTTCTATCGTTTGACTCATATAGGTGTCTCCTGGGAAGACGCATCCATGCGCCACAGCAAAGCTGTCGCATGGACCGGCTCCGAATGGGCGTTAGACCGTCATCGGGTTGGGTTTGGACGGATCGAGCTGATACTTGGCGATGGCCTGCGCCACCGTGCTCTTCGGTACCAGACCTTCATCAGCCAGCGCGTTAAGCGCGGCGACCGTGACCCAACGGCGATCGACCTCAAAGAAGTGACGCAGATTTTCACGCGTGTCCGAACGGCCGAAACCATCGGTGCCCAGCACCACATAACGATGTGGCACAAAAGCGCGGATTTGTTCGGCGAAAGCACGCACATAGTCGGTCGAGGCAATCACCGGGCCGGTAGTGCCTTTGAGCAACTTGGTGACGTGTGCTTCGAGCGCCGGCGTCTCCGGGTGCAGCATATTGTGACGTGCCGCGGTCTGTCCATTGCGCGCCAGTTCGGTAAAGCTTGGGCAGCTCCACAGGTCGGCTTCGACACCCCAATCGCTCTTCAGCAAGGCGGCAGCAGCGATCACCTCGTTGAAAATCGTACCCGAACCCAGCAATTGCACGCGCGGTGCCGGCTTGCCGTCGACCAGGCTGTCGCCGCCCTTGCGGAAGGCGTACATGCCCTTGATGATGTCTTGCTCGGCACCTTCGGGGATGCCCGGGTGCTCGTAGTTTTCGTTCATCACGGTCAGGTAGTAATAAACATCTTCCTGTTCCTGCACCATGCGCCGCAAACCATCCTGTATCACCACAGCCAGTTCATAACCGAAGGTCGGGTCGTAGCTGATGCAGTTCGGGATCGCGCCCGACCACAAATGCGAATGACCGTCTTCGTGCTGCAAACCTTCGCCGTTCAGCGTGGTGCGCCCAGCCGTGCCGCCCAGCAAGAAGCCGCGCGAACGCATGTCGCCCGCAGCCCAGGCCAAGTCGCCGATACGCTGGAAGCCGAACATCGAGTAGAAAATGTAGAACGGAATCATCTGCTCGCCATGCGTCGAATACGCGGTTGCAGCCGCGATCCAGTCACACATTGCACCCGCTTCGTTAATCCCTTCCTGCAAAATCTGGCCGGTTTCCGATTCCTTGTAGAACATCAGCTGATCGCTGTCTTCCGGAACGTATTTTTGCCCGTCCTGGTTCCAGATGCCGATCTGGCGGAACAGCCCTTCCATACCGAAGGTGCGCGATTCATCGGGCACGATAGGCACGATACGTTTACCCAGGATCTTGTCTTTCAACAGGATATTCAGGATCCGCACGAACGCCATGGTGGTCGAAATCTCGCGGCCTTCGCCGGTGCCTTTCAGCACCGGTTCAAACACGGACAACGCGGGCGCCGGCAGCGGCTCGGCTTTCTGGCGGCGGGACGGCAAATAGCCGCCCAGCTCCATGCGCCGATCGCGCATGTATTGCAATTCCTTCGAGCCTTCTTCGAATTTCAGATATGGCACATCGACGATGGCTTCGTCCGAAATCGGCAGATTGAAATGATCGCGGAATTTCTTCAGTTGCTCGACCGGCAGTTTCTTCTGCTGGTGCGTGATATTCATCGCCTGACCCGACTCACCCATGCCGTAACCTTTAATGGTCTTGGCCAAGATCACGGTCGGTTGACCCTTGGTATGCGTGGCTTCGTGGTACGCCGCGTAAATCTTGTGCGGATCGTGCCCGCCGCGATTCAAGTCCCAGATATCGTCGTCGGACCAGTCGGCCACCAGGGCTTTCAATTCCGGCGTATTAAAGAAATGCTCGCGCACGTAGGCGCCGCTTTCCGATTTATACGTCTGGTATTCGCCGTCAACCACTTCCATCATGCGGCGCATCAAGGTACCGGTCTTGTCGCGCGCAAACAGCGCGTCCCAGCGGCTGCCCCACACCACTTTGATCACATTCCAGCCGGCGCCGCGGAATTCGCTTTCGAGTTCCTGGATGATTTTGCCGTTACCGCGCACCGGGCCGTCGAGGCGCTGCAGGTTACAGTTGATCACGAACACCAGGTTTTCCAGCCGCTCGCGGCCGGCCATGCCGATGGCACCCAGCGATTCCGGTTCGTCGGTCTCGCCATCGCCCAGAAACGCCCAGACCTTGCGGCCTTGCGCCTTGATCACGCCGCGATGTTCCAGGTACTTCATAAAACGCGCCTGGTAAATCGCCATGATCGGGCCCAAACCCATCGAGACCGTGGGGAATTGCCAGAAATCCGGCATCAGCCACGGGTGCGGATAGGACGAAATGCCCTCGCCACCGACTTCCTGGCGGAAGTTGTTCAGTTGCTTTTCGCTCAAGCGCCCCAGCAGGAAAGCCCGCGAGTAGATGCCCGGCGACGAATGACCCTGCACAAATACAAGATCGCCGCCGTTTTGCTCGGACGGCGCATGCCAGAAATGGTTGAAACCGACGTCATATAGGGTAGCGGCTGACGAAAACGAGGCGATATGACCGCCCACGTTGGTATCTTTACCGGCGCGCAGCACCATCGCCAGCGCATTCCAGCGCGTGTACGAACGAATCCGGTGTTCCAGATCCTGGTCGCCGGGAATCTTCGCCTGCTGGCTGACCGGGATCGTATTGATATAGGGGGTGTTGGCGGAGAACGGCAGATGCTCGCCATGCACGCGGGCAAATTCGATCTGCTTTTCGATCAGGTAATGCGCACGGTCCGGGCCGGCAGCGCTCAATACACCTTCAAGGGCTTCAAGCCACTCGGCGGTTTCCTGGGTGTCATCATCGTTGGCGATGGCGACGTACTTCAGAACTTCCTCGGGTACGGCGGACATGCGTGTCTCCTGATTGAAGGAACGTTTTATAGACGACGGTCACACCGGAAAACGGCGCGATCTCGATTTCCGGATGATTGTAAAGAGGCCGCCGTCACTGTGGCAAGAAGAATTTTCAAATTGCGATATTCAATCTCATAATGCGGAAAATTGCTGCAATGCAGCGTCCATCAAGGCCTTCCGACCACCCCTCAAAGCAATTTTATGCTCACTGACACCGCTAACACGGCGAGTTCCCGGCTAGAACAGCGCCCTGCTGCGCTACAATATCCGCATGCTGACAAACCGGATTTTCGCGCGCAGACGCAGGCCCTTTCCGGCCGCGACTGGCATTGCATCTTTAAACCAGGGCCGCTGGCATCAAAGCTCGTGGCGCTCGAACTCCTATTTGCTGACGCCGCTGATCTCCATCATTGTGTTTCTGGTAGTGATGAGCTTGATTCTGTGGAGTCTGAACCGGCACGAAGAGCAGCAGCAGCAAGACACACTGTATCGGAATGTGGCCTGGGCGCAGCAACAAATCCGCTTGTCGATGAGCAACGCACAGGAACAACTCACCGCGCTGTCGCGCGACATCGCCGCCGGGCATCGTGACGAGACCAGTCTGAATGCGCCCGCGATGGAATTGCGCCAGACCCATCCGGAAATCGTCGCGCTAAGCTGGGTCGACGATAGCGGCCAATTGCATTGGCCCGCGCTGTCCCAGCCCTCGATCGGCGGCAAACTGGTCATGCCGGACCCGGCCTTGATGTCGACCGCGATGCAAGCCGGCTTCGACGAGGCACGCCTGTCGCGGCGCCAGGTGTATTCAAACTTGCTCTACGACGATCTCGGCCACGGTTACGTTACGCTCCAGACGCCGATCCTGCGCGATCGCCAGTTCCTCGGCACCATCGCTTCGATTTTTTCCATCGAAGGCATTCTCAGCCATGAATTACCGGTCGAGTTGTCCTCCAAATACAAAATAACCATCACCGACGAAAGCGGCCGCGAACTCGCCAGTTCGTCGAGCCGGCCGCGCCTGCCGCGCGACGCCTTCTATGATTTGCCGCTGGACCCGCCGGGACATGGCATCGCGGTACGCGTCTACGCCTACCCGCAGGCCAACAACTTCACCAACAACACTTTGGTATGGCTGGTGGCCGGGCTGTCCTGTTTTGTCTTGTGGAGTTTGTGGAGTCTGTGGAAACACACCCGCCAACGGTTTGAGGCGCAACAAGCTTTGTATGCCGAAGCATTTTTCCGGCGCGCGATGGAAAACTCGGTCTTGATCGGCATGCGGGTGCTCGATATGAGCGGCCGCATCACCCACGTCAACCCGGCTTTTTGCCGCATGACCGGCTGGGACGAAACCGATCTGGTCGGCAAAACCTCCCCCTTTCCTTATTGGCCGCGCGACAACTACCCTGAAATGCAGCGCCAGCTCGATATGACCTTGCGCGGCAAAGCCCCCTCCAGCGGCTTTGAATTGCGCGTGCGGCGCAAGGATGGCTCCTTGTTTCACGCCCGGCTCTATGTCTCGCCTTTGATCGACAGTGCCGGACGCCAGACCGGCTGGATGTCGTCGATGACCGACATTACCGAACCCAAGCGGGCCCGCGAGGAACTCGCCGCCGCCCACGAACGGTTCACCACGGTGCTGGAAAGCCTCGACGCAGCGGTGTCCGTGCTGGCCGCGGACGAAGCCGAATTGCTGTTTGCCAACCGTTATTACCGTCATCTGTTCGGCATCCGGCCGGCCGGTCACCTTGAATTGGCCGGCGGCGGTTTTGATAGCGCACAGGCCTCGAACGATTCGATCGACATGGTCGATGCCTACGCCGGCTTACCCGCCGCCGCGCTCACCGAAACCGCCGCCGATACCCACGAAGTGTATGTGCATAGCATCGAGAAATGGTTCGAAGTGCGGCGCCAATATATTCAGTGGGTCGACGGCCATCTGGCGCAGATGCAAATTGCGACTGACATCAGCACCCGCAAACAGGCCCAGGAATTGGCCCGCCAGCAAGATGAAAAACTGCAGTTCACCAGCCGCCTGATCACCATGGGTGAAATGGCCTCGTCGCTGGCGCACGAACTGAATCAGCCCTTGGCCGCGATCAACAACTATTGCTCAGGCACCGTGGCCTTGGTCAAAGCCGGCCGGACCACCCCCGAAAACCTGCTGCCGGTGCTCGAAAAAACCTCGCAACAAGCGGTGCGGGCCGGAATGATCATCAAACGCATCCGGGAATTCGTCAAACGCAGCGAGCCGAAACGCCAGCCCGCGCAAATCGGCGACATCGTGGCCGACGCCATCGGGCTGGCCGAGCTTGAGGTGCGCAAACACCATATCCGCATCGTGATCGACATGCGCGCCAAGCTGCCGGTGATTTACGTCGACCCGGTGCTGATCGAACAAGTCCTGATCAATCTGCTGAAAAATGCGGCCGAAGCCATGCACTCGCATCGCCCGAACGCGGTCGACCCGGTGATCCGGGTGGTGGTTCGCGACCTCGGCGACACGGTTAGAATCAGCGTGGTCGACCAGGGTCCCGGGGTGGACGAAGCGACCACCGAGCGGCTGTTCGAACCGTTCTACAGCACCAAGTCGGACGGGATGGGCATGGGGCTGAATATCTGCCGCTCCATCATCGAATCACATCGCGGACGCTTATGGGTCGAGAACAACGTAGAATCTGACGGTATCATTATCGGATGTACCTTTAATATCGGCCTGCCGATCACAGCCATAGAAGATTCATCATCACATGCGCCGGCGGCCACCAGCCAACGGCACGTGAACGAGAGTAGCCAGGAATCGCGAACCGATAGCGGCCTTCCCAAGGAAAGCGCGGCACGCGATTCGAATGCACCGACACTTCAAACCGCCACGGGAGATTTATGAGCAGTCAAGTCACCATGCAAGAGACCGTTTTTGTTGTCGACGACGACGAAGCGATTCGCGATTCGCTGCGCTGGCTTCTGGAGGCTAATGGGTATCGAGTACAGTGCTTCTCCAGCGCCGAGCAATTCCTTGAAGCCTACCGCTCCGGCCAGTATGCGGCACAGATCGGCTGCCTGATCCTCGATGTGCGGATGACAGGCATGACCGGGCTGGAACTGCAGGAAAAACTGATCGCCGAGAATTCGACCATGCCGATCATTTTCGTGACCGGCCACGGCGATGTGCCGATGGCCGTCTCGACCATGAAAAAAGGCGCGATGGATTTTATCGAAAAGCCATTCGATGAAGCCGAACTGCGCAAGCTGGTTGAACGCATGCTGGACAAAGCCCGCAGCGAAAGCGCCGAGGTGCAGCAACAGCGTTCGGCAACCGAGCGGCTGAGCAAGCTGACGGCGCGCGAGCATCAGGTGTTGGAACGCATCATCGCCGGGCGTCTGAATAAACAGATCGCCGACGATCTGAGCATCAGCATCAAAACGGTGGAGGCGCATCGCGCCAACATCATGGAAAAGCTGAGCGTCAACACGGTCGCCGACCTGTTGCGCCTGGCGCTGTCCAGAAAGCCATAACAAGGTTTGCCGGGGCCTGCCGACATGGCCCCGGCTTCCTTCCGGCTGCGTGGCCTTTCGGCACGGCTGCAAACCCGGCGGCACCTTGGGCTACCCATCTGCTTCACTGCGCATGCGCCACGGCCGCTGTGCTTTTACTGCTTTATGCCAACGCTCTTTTCGACGTCAAGACCACACCATGTCCGCAAAACTGATCAACGGTAACGCCCTTTCGAAAATCCTCCGTGCCGAGGTCGCGCAACGCGCCGCGGCACTGACGGCACGCGGCACCCAGCCCGGGCTTGCGGTATTGCTGGTCGGGGAAAATCCCGCCAGCCAGGTCTATGTCCGCAACAAAATCAAGGCCTGCGAAGATAACGGCCTGTATTCGCTGCACGAGCAACACCCGGCCGAGATGAGCGAAGCCGCCCTGCTGCAGCGCATCGCCGAACTCAATGCCGACCCGCGCATCCACGGTATCCTGGTGCAATTACCGCTGCCGGCCCATATCGACAGTCATAAAGTGATTGAAGCCATCGCGCCGGAAAAGGACGTCGACGGCTTCCACGTCGCCAACGCCGGCGCGCTCATGACAGGCCAGCCGCGCTTCCAGCCCTGCACGCCCTAAGGCGTGATGAAAATGTTCGAGTCGGAACACATCGCACTGAAAGGCGCCAACGCCGTGGTGATCGGCCGCTCGAATATTGTCGGCAAGCCGATGGCCTTGATGTTGATCAATGCCGGGGCGACCGTCACGGTGTGCAGTTCGCAAACCCGCGATCTCGCGGCGCACACGCGCGCCGCCGATTTCGTGGTGGTGGCAACCGGCCGCCGCAACATCCTCACCGCGGAAATGGTCAAGCCGGGCGCCACCGTGATCGATGTCGGCATGAATCGCGACGACGCCGGCAAGCTATGCGGCGATGTCGATTTCGGCCCGGTCAGCGAAGTGGCGGGTTTTATCACGCCGGTACCGGGCGGCGTCGGTCCGATGACCATCACCATGTTGCTGGTCAATACCATCGAATCCGCCGAACGCGCCGCGCTTTAAGCAAAATGCATTGAGCCGGCGGCAGCCGGTTTATCGTAGTCACGCACCCGGCCAGGACACTCAGCGGCAACGGCATTGCCAATCGTCCTGGTTGCAATAATCAATTGGATTTCAGATCGATGGCTGCAGCACACTGTCACCATCGACACACCACGCGAACAGGATCCCCATGAGCGATACTCTGAGCACTGCGGCCACGGCCGCCCCGGTTGCTAACCCGCTGTTGAATTTCTCCGATTTGCCGCGCTTTGCGGAAATTCACCCCGAACACGTCACACCCGCGCTGGATGTGCTGCTGGCCGATGCCGCCGCAGCGGTTGCGCGCGCCAGCGCGCCCGATACGCCCGCTACCTGGGATGCCGTGATCGAACCCGTCGAACGCGCTTCGGAGCCGCTGTCGCGTGCCTGGGGCGTAATTGGCCACCTGAATGGCGTGGCCGACAGCCCGGAACTACGCACGGCCTACGGCGACAATTTGCAACGTGTCACCGAATTCTGGTCCAGCGTCGGACAGAACCTCGCGCTGTACGAAAAATACAAGGCGATCGCAGCCTCAAGCGCCTACGCCGAATTATCGCCGGCGCGCAAAAAAATCATCGATAACTCCCTGCGCGACTTCCGCTTGTCGGGCGCCGAATTGGACGAAGCTCAAAAACCGCATTTCGCCGCCTTGCAAGAACGCCAAGCCACCTTGGGCAAAGCGTTTTCCGACCATATCCTGGACGCCACCAACGGCTATAGCTATCTGGCCAACGGTGCGACCGAAGTCGCCGGCCTGCCCGACGATGCCCTCGAATCCGCCCGTCAGGCCGCAACCAAAGACGGCTCCCAAGGGTATAAATTCACCCTGCACTTCCCCTCGTATTTCCCTGTGATGCAATACGCGCAACACCGGCCGTTGCGCGAAGCCATGTATCGCGCTTATGTCACCCGCGCTTCCGAACTCGGGCCGCATTACGGTCAAGGTAAAGCCGACTGGGACAACACCGCGATTATTGTCGAGCAACTCGCGTTGCGCCGAGAAGAAGCGCTGATGCTCGGTTATCGCAACCATGCCGAAGTTTCGCTGGCGCCGAAAATGGCGGAGTCGCCCGCTCAGGTAGTCACTTTCCTCGATGACCTGGCACGCCGCGCCCGGCCGCATGCGGAAAAAGACTGGGCCGAATTGCGCGAATTCGCCGCCCAGGAATTGGGTATCGCCGAATTGCAGCCGTGGGACATGGCTTTCGCCGCCGAACGCTTGCGTGAAAAACGTTATGCCTTCTCGGAAAATGAAGTCAAACAATATTTTCCCGAAGCGGCGGTCCTGGCCGGTTTGTTCCGTGTCACGGAAACCCTGTTCGGCGTGACCATCCGTCCCGACCAAGCTGAAGTCTGGCATCCCGATGTGCGCTTTTTCCGGGTCGAATCGGCAAACGGCCAACTGGTGGCACAGTTCTATCTCGATCTGTACGCTCGCGAAGGCAAACGCGGCGGCGCCTGGATGGACGACGCCCGCTCACGCCATAAACACGTCGATGGCCGGGTGCAAACGCCGGTGGCTTACCTCACCTGCAACTTCTCCGCGCCCGTTAACGGCAAACCGGCCTGCTTCACCCACGATGAAGTAATCACGCTATTCCACGAAACCGGTCACGGCTTGCATCATATGCTGACCCGTATCGACGATATGGGTGTCTCGGGCATCAATGGCGTGGAATGGGATGCGGTCGAACTGCCATCGCAGTTTATGGAAAACTTCTGCTGGGAGTGGGATGTATTGACCGGCATGACATCGCATATCGATACCGGCGCACCGCTGCCTCGCGCGCTATTCGACAAGATGATCGCGGCCAAGAATTTCCAGAGCGGCATGGGCACCTTGCGCCAAGTGGTGCTGGCAACGCTCGATATGCGTTTGCATACCGACTTCGACCCCGCCGGTAAAACCACGGTCACCGAACTCTCGTATGCGATCAACGAGCAATATCACGTGGTGCCGCAAGCAGCCTTTTCACGTTGGCAAAATAGCTTCAGCCATATTTTTGCCGGCGGTTATGCGGCAGGTTATTACAGCTATAAATGGGCTGAAGTGCTGTCGGCCGACGCTTATGCGGCCTTCGAAGAAGCTGCCCAAGCAAGCCAGGGCAGCGTGTTGGACGTGCAAACCGGAGCCCGTTATCGCCGTGAAATCCTCGAAGTCGGCGGCAGCCGGCCGGCGATGGCATCGTTCAAGGCCTTCCGCGGCCGCGAGCCCAGCATCGATGCCTTGCTGCGCCACAATGGCATGACCGAGACGGCTTAAGCCTTACGCCACGCCCGAACTGAATCAATCGGGCGCGGCCAAGACCAAGTGCATCTACGCTACGTGCATCACCGAACAGGGCGCCGAATCGATCCGGCGCCCTGTTTGCATCAAGCGCCAAGACACCGGGGTTCACCCAGCACTTTCGTCGATAGTCTCGGCACCGGACAAAAACAACTCCTGTTGCCGTTGCACCTCGCCTTCGGACTGCTGTTTTTTATCCAAGGCACTCGCGCGAACCCCCAGCAATCTGAGCGGACGCTCCAGTGGCACTCGTTTCAAGCACTCTCTTGCGGCGCCAAGTATCACGGACGCGGCGTCAGTGGGAGCCGGCAAGGTGACATTACGCGTCAAGATCTGAAAATCATCGAAACGCAACTTGATCCCGATACTGCGACTGGTATAACCCTTGCGTTGAATATCGTCGGCCAGTTGCGAGCACAAAGAGGTGAAGATTTCGGTTAAGGCTTTCCGATCGCGGCGCGCATGTAAATCTCGTTCAAAAGTGGTCTCGCGACTAATCGACTGGGGCTCGGAATGGGTAATAACTTCCCTCTCATCGATGCCGTTGGCAACTTCAATCAGCCAAGTCGCATAACGCCGGCCGAAATGCTCCTGCAAAAACTCCGGGCCGCATTGCGCCAATTCGCCAATTGTAGCGATGCCGAGAGCGGCAAGTTTTTCTGTCGCTTTCGGCCCAATGCCGTTTACTTTGCGTACCGGCAAAGGCCAGATCCTGGCGGGAATTTCATCAAAACCAAGAATCGTCAGGCCATCCGGCTTTTCCAGATCCGAACAAATTTTGGCCAACAATTTGTTCGGAGTCACACTGATTGAACAGGATAAACCCGTCGCTTCCCGCACCGCATTTTTAATCCGTTGCGCCAAGTAACGCGTGTCGCCTTCCTCGTCGGTCAAATCGATATAGATTTCGTCGATACCGCGATCTTCTATTTTTGCCGCAACCTTGGAAACAGCGTCTTTGAACAAGCGGGAATAATGCCGATACGCGTCAAAATGCACCGGCAGCAAAAAAGCATCGGGGGCAAGCCGGGCGGCTTTCATGATGCCCATCCCGGAGCTGGCCCCAAGCGCGCGCGCCTCATAGGTCGCCGTGGTAATCACACCGCGCCCGACGTAGTCGCTTATCTTGGCAAAAAGCTTGCTTCCGTCAGGCTGGACCACCGGCTCATGGGTTTTCCAGCCGCCGATCACCAGCGGTAAACCGCGCAATTCCGGATAACGCAATAACTCGACCGAAGCGTAGAACGCGTCCATATCCAAGTGGGCAATCCGCCTAACTTGCGCTTGCATAAGCGTATCGGCTTCTTGATAAATCGGACGGGGAAAGCTGTCGGCAGCGGTAACAGCGCCTGAGAGGGAAGTTAGCAGACATGGGCAAGATGCATCTGTTGCGGGAGCACCCCCCATGACACGGCATGGTGGCGTATTTCGAGCGGCGCATAAAAACTGTCGCCGGTGCAACGGCGAAGCGTGCGTGGTAGGAGGCAATCTGCGGATAAAGGCGTCATACCGACACTGTACAAAAAAACAGTGGTTTGTGCATCCGGTATTTTGCGGGAATGGCCTGATTGAGCCGGCAAGCCCGGCATCCGGCATCCGGGGCGCCTGCGCGCGACGGCGCCCGAGGCACTATTCAGATCAATCGGGCGGCCTAAGGAAACACCGGAATATGCGGTTCAATGCCACAAAAGCGAATTTCCGGGTGGCGTTGCGCCATCAGATCCTCGATTTCCTCGGTGCGGCGCAGCGGCACATCGACAATCAGTAGTACCCCGCCGCGTTCGATAGTGTCCTGAAACGCTTTCATCCGCGAATTCGGGATCGCCGCGCCCGCCATCCCGGAGACCCAAGCGCCAAACACCGCGCCGGCCAGCGAGGTCATCAAAATGGTGCCCGTTTGCAGCGCAAAACCTTCCGGCGGATAAAACAACAGCAAGATACCGCCCAGCAGCCCCACTCCCGCACCGATCAGCATGCCGACTTCGGAGGCATGGATCAAATCGGTCTTATCGAGAAAGTTTGCTTGGGGAATATCCGTCAAATGGGTCGATTCATTGGCCCAGAAACGCATATGTTTGTCGTCGACACGGGCCAGCAGCAACTCATCCAGCGTCTGCTGCGCGCCGGATGCGTCGGGGAGCAGGAAATAGAGTCTGCGCTTCATTTTGACCTCGCCCGTATCGGTAGTCCAAGCTTAAAGGCTAGGTCATTTTGCGAGATTAGCAACATTATCGGCGGGGTCACGCCACGGAACCCCGTCCATGGCGCTTCTGTGGCCGCTCACCCAGACAAATGCCGCCCGCGTCCGGCGTACAGGCTAGCCAGATATAGTCTCAGCGACCGCCCAGACTGCCGCCGCCGTCAACACACAACACTTGCCCGGTGATAAAACTCGCGTCATCGGACAACAAAAAAGCAATCGCGGCAGCAATCTCGTCCGGTTGCCCTAACCGCCCCATCGGCAGGCTGGTCAGGATTTTTTGCTCTTCAGCCCCGCCCACCGGCCGCGTAGCCCTGAATAACTCGGTTTCCACCGGGCCAGGGGCGACCGCATTGACGGTGATATTGAATGGCGCAAGCTCCAACGCCCAGGTTCGGGTACAGCCGACCAGCGCGCTCTTGGCCGCGGCATAGCTGGTGCGCTCACGAGCCCCAAAAATAGCTCTGCTGCACAGATTGACGATACGGCCACGCCGCCGCGCCTTCATACCGTCGACAAAAACCTGCACCACTTGTACCGCAGTGCGCACGTTGAGATCCATCACCGCTTGGAAGCTGGCCATATCGACAGCACCCAGGGGCTGCGGCAAAGCGATACCGGCGTTGTTGACCACCCAATCGACGGTATGGCGGCGCTGGATTTGCTCCAGCACCGCAGCCGTTTGCACCGCGTCGGCCAAGTCGCAGGCGATCAGTTCGCCCGGGAATTCAATGTCGCGCACCGTGCGCGCCAGCCCGATGACATGAGCTCCTTGTTGCGCCAGCCGGGTGCTCAAGGCGCGCCCAATACCTCGACTGGCGCCGGTGATGATGACGGTCGGCATAAAACTATCCTGTGCAATGTCTGAGTTTTCACTATAAGGAATTTACCGCTCGAATACTGTCCAAGCACGCATTTGCAGCAAAAACCCGCTTTATCCAAGCGGAGGATCCCGCTGAATCGGTCTGCACTGCGTCCCACATATCGGCCTTGCGTTGCGGGTATGATGCAGCAACCATACCCCGTTTTTGCGGCATTTCACCCGTTCCCCAAACACTGCA
>JAMFSV010000363.1 GCA_026225455.1 Burkholderiales bacterium
ACGACCTACGGCAACTCCACCAGCGACCAGATCACGCCAGGCAATCTAAGCGGCGCGACCAGTAAAGGCCTGGGCGACATCAAGCTGATCGGCGCCTATCAAGGATTTTTGCCGACGCACAATTTTGGCGTGCAATTCGGCGTTAAATTGCCGACCGGCAACTATGGCGGTCAGAACGTGAATACCGGCGCAAGCGTGGGACGCAGCCCGACGTTTTTCTCAAGCGGCCCCAATGCGCTTGGCGGTCAGGCACTCGATACCAGCTTGAATCCGGGTACCGGCAGCACCGACTTGATTATCGGAGCCTATTACTATCAACCCGTCAGCCAGAATTTCGACGCCTTCGTGAACGGTCAATTCCAGTCAGCCATCATGGAAAACCTGCATCAGGCCGGCGCCGATTTTCGCCCCGGCAATTCGGCCAACCTGAGCGTTGGTTTGCGCTACGAAGCCAATCCCAAATGGGTGCCTCAGGTGCAGATCAACGTAACCCGTAAAAGTGCGGACCAAGGCGCGCTGGCCGATACGACTGATACCGCGGGCACCGTGGTCTATCTAAGCCCGGGCATCACGGTTAATCTGGTGAAGAGTCTGAGTGTTTATGCCTTCGTGCAAAAATCGCTGTATAGCAGCCTTTCCGGCTACCAGCTATTTCCCCGTTGGAGCGGCAGCGTCGGTGCCAGTTATGCCTTCTGATAAAACCGCCGAGCCTTTCGGCTTGGACAAAAACGCCCATCCGGCGTCGGCCGGGCGTCGTGCCTGGCTGCGCGCCATGCTGGCAGCGTCTGCCGTGGCCGGCGGCGCATGGCCTGGGCCGGCGCGCGCCGCCGGCCTGGAGTTGGGCCAGGCTGCGCCGCCGCTGGTATTGCATACGCTGGATGGGCAGAACATCGAAACCCGGAGTTTGCTGGGCAAGGTGGTCATTCTCACTTTCTGGGCCACGTGGTGCGACCCCTGCCGGGAAGAACTGCCGCTGCTGTCGGCTTATGCCGCGCGTCATGCCGGCCAGGGTTTGCAGGTGCTGGGCTTTAGCCTCGACGGCCCGGAAAACCTGGCCGAGGTCAGGCAAGTTGCCGCCGGCTTGAGTTTCCCCGTCGGATTATTGGGTAGCGCCTGGGCCGGCGACTATGGGCGGATGTGGCGCATTCCGGTGAGCTTTACCATCGATCGCAGCGGCCGCCTGAGCGACAACGGCTGGGATGACAAACAACCGGTCTGGACCGCCGAACGTCTGGAACGGATTGTCACGCCGCTGTTGGGCTAGGGTTTTAGCGCAAGCTCGGACGCATCGCGCCGAATCGGCGTCGCACAGAACGGCGAACAGCAACGCAGTTTTAGAGCTTGCGCATCCCGCCCCGGGCGTCTGCGGCGCAGGGGCAAAAGCACGCGCGCCGGGTGCGCTCGGTTGCGCTCGGTTGCGCTCGGTTGCGCCCGGTTGCGCCCGGTTGCGCGTACCTAATGCGCCGCCGGCGCAAGCAAAGCCGCCGCCCATCGCTCTCTATTGGCCCAGTATGTCCGGGTACAGCGCTTCCCAGAAGGCGCAATGGTGCTGCTCACCGGCATCGAAATAAACCAGCTTGCCCTGGTCCAACCGCAGAATATGGCTGCTGCTGCGGTAGGGTGTCCAGGCCGGCCCGCCAGGTATGGAGGGCACACCCGTGGCGGCAAAACTGGTCCAGTAGCCGAGCATTTCATCTGACAGCGTTTGTGCCCCGGCGCTTAAATCCGGACCATCCAATTTTGCCGTATTGGAGAAATGCGGAAACTGATAGGGCAATTCCGACGAATGCACTGCGCCCATCTCAAAGCCGGGGTCCGGTGTCACCGGCGGAGGGTTCGCATCGGCAAACTCATATTCGTAGACATTCACGTACTGTGACGCCAGCTTGGCGGTGCGGAGATAAACGCAGTTGTTCAAGCCGTTGTCGGGCCTGAAATCCGACATCACGCTTCCCAGCGCGGCGGGCGCCGAAGAAAAATCACTGAGCGGATATTCCGCCAGCACTTGCGCGGCCTTATCGCCATAAACCGCCTTCAGGCTGGCCGCGTAATTCGCCGCGGTGACATGCTGGCCGGCCTGGGCGGCGTAAGCCACATACAGGCGAAGCTCTTCACGATTACCGCCGTTAATCATCGGTACTTGCACGAACCGCCCGCTGGCCATCGCCTCCGTCCCTTGTAGCGGCACCGCATCGGTGCCGACGCTGGGCGCGAAAGTCATCACATCGCTGCCGCCGACCTTCGCCGCGGCCTCCACCAGTTGTTTGACCGGCTTGCCGCGTAGACACGCGAGCGCGGTCGAACGGTCAGTGCAGCCCACTTCGGCCGCCACCTTCAGTCCCACCTGATCGCTCTGGTCCAGCGTCCGTAGACGCTGCACACAGCCCGCGCTCTGCACAATCGCCTTCTGAAATAAGCCCTTTGCCGCCATCGGCGCCAGCATTTGCATACAAACGGAAGCAGCTCCGGCGGATTCGCCGGCAATCGTTACGTTGCCGGGATCGCCGCCAAACGCCGCAATATTTCTCTGAACCCAGCGCAGTGCCTCACGTTGATCGTCCAGGCCATAACCGCCGTCCGAGCCTCGCGCAAAGGCCGGATGGGCCATAAAACCAAATACCCCCAGGCGATAGTTCATCGTCACCACAATCATCTGGCCCAGCTTCGCCAGATGATCCAGCGGGTACAGCGAACTCGCCCCGCCGACAAAAGCGCCGCCGTAAATCCACACCAACACCGGTAGTTTTTTGGCGGCCGCCGCAGCAACCGCAGTGGGAATGGTTACATTGAGAAACAGGCAGTCTTCGTCATAACCCGCCTCAGTGGTGTGATAACGAGCCACCTGCGGGCAACCGCTACCGAAGCGCGTCGCATCCCAGGTCTGGGTCCACGGTGCGCGCTCCTGCGGCGGCGCCCAGCGCCGGGCACCGACTGGCGGTGCGGCGTAGGGAATGCCTTTGAACTCAAGCACGCCATCGGCAATTAAGCCGCGCACCGGTCCTTTGTCAGTGTCGACGATAGTGGAGTCCGCAGTCGCGCCAGGCAAACTCAATGCTGCAGCCTGCGAGAGCGGGGCCGTGATGCATGCAAGCGTCAGGGCAGCGACAAGCCATAGGGATCGAAGATTAATCATCAAATGGTCTCGAAGATTGATTCGTAGGCTGAAGCACTGTCCGCTTCGCTTAAGAAGACATACAGCGAGCGAAGACGTACGGCGAGCCGGCTACACAGCACGCAAGCGCGGCCGACGCCAGACTATCGAACCACATGTGTTTCAACTAGGAGGGAATGCGTAGCTGACCGCACCGCTTGGACTTCATCGAGGGAGGGGAAATGAATCAGGTAGATAAGTCGACGTAAGTCTTTGACCCTTATACTGCCTTGTGCTGCCTTGTGCTGCCTTGTGCTGCCTTGCTGTGGCATACGCCTACCTAATATAGGGCACGGGCAAAAGATAGCAATAGGGCAAAACGTTGGTTCGGCATTGAGATACCGGGCAGAGGTCTTGGTGGAGGTGATCGGGATCGAACCGACGACCTCAACGTTGCGAACGTTGCGCTCTCCCAACTGAGCTACACCCCCCAAGGCATTGCATGGTTCGGCGCAAACGCGGCTACAGGGCCGCCGACCGAAGCAATATCTGCGCTAAATATTAGCATAAAGCCTCGGTCCCCCAACCGCATTGGAGCGGCATTAAAACTGGCGCGCCGGTGCGCGTAACAATCGCATGCAGTTCCTGGCCGAG
>JAMFSV010000364.1 GCA_026225455.1 Burkholderiales bacterium
GAAATCGTCCAAATGGTCGTTCCCCAAAAGGGACTTCCTGCGGAATGCGTCCTAAAGGACGCTTCCTCCGGGGCGCACGCAAGGAGCGAGGAGGCGCAATAGCCCTTGCTATTGCAACAACGAGGGACGCCGCATGACGGCCATTTGGGCGATTTCATATCATGCGAACTTCCAACTTAGGGCACTAAATCACACTCGTGATGATGAAACTGCATGTAAGCACACAGCGTATGACGGCCGCATGACACAACACTTAACCGCGCCTCGCCGGCAGTCCACTTACGCTCGGCGGTGACGGAAAAATCGGGTCCATTCAGCAAACGCTGATAAGGTACATTAACGCTTCAAAAAAACCTATGCTCGCTTGCCCTCTCGAAAAGCAACAGCTTCAAAAAAAATGAGTGGCAGAAGGCAAAACAGGGATCATAAAAATTACAATTTATGGCGCGCCGTGCCGTTCCACGGCCCTGCATAAGTAGCGTACCCTATTTTTTCGGCGCCTTCGCGAGCCCATCAAATGGCATGGTTTTCATCTCAAATGCCGGCGCGAAATGGTTGCATTTCCCGCGATTTGAAGGTCACACAGCGTCGCCGCCTGGCTTGCGCGCGCTACGCCGCAGTTCAGCTTTGCGCGCGCCGCTGTGCGCGCCGCATAAACCGGCGCAGCGCCCACTGCGTGGCCACCCCGGCGTAATCGGCCGCGGCCTGGGCCTGCGCCCGTTCAGCGTCATCCAGCAGCGCCTCGGTCGCCGAGCGCATTCTTAGGAGATCGAAACGCAATTTCTGCAGTTCGCTCAATCCTTCTCTGAGGGTGGTATCGAGGCGACTCTTCTGTACCGCGAATTGAGCCGCCAGCGCCTGGTCGTCCTGAGGATCGACGCCGCGCGTCGGATTGAACAGGAATTTGGCTTCAAGACCCGCGCGCCAAGCCAGCAATTCGGCTTTCTGCGTTTCGCCAAAGCCGCGCACCCGGGCCAACATGGTAGCGCTGACATCGGCTGCCGTTTCAATGCCGAACGAAGCGAGGGTTGCTTTGCGGCCCGGACCGATTAAACCGATCTTGGCATTGGCGATCAAAAATCCGCTCAAGCATTTTTTAAGCTGCGCCTCGCGCACCGACTCACGTAATTTCAAGCGCGCCAATTGATGATGGCGATGCAAACCGTCCAGGGTCGCCTTCACTTGGACCAGTTGCCTGAGCTTGTCGGAAAAAGCATGGGTTTCAGCCAACTGGCAATAACGCTCCATCATGTCGTGGCCTTGCTTAAGCGCCTTGGCCAGCGCCAAAGCCCGCTCCGCCCGCAGCGGCGCACACGGATCGTGCGGCACGCCGAAACCGATCAAGGCGGCGCCGGCCAGCACCCATAACGGCACCAGAGCAGGCCATTCGACCAGCCCCGCGCCCAACCCCAGCAAGCCCGCCGCCAAGCCGGCTCGATACAACGCGGTTTTGATCCTGAGCTCCCGCGGCAAAGGGGTCGCCGCGAGATGCAGTTCCCGTGCGGCATAATCCGGCATGCGCGGCGGCGGGTTGATGCCGCGAATGCGTTGCCACACCTGTTCAATCGTCGCCGTTTCATCGGCCGGCATCATGCCGGGAGACAGCAGCGGCAGGAAAAACTGCATGCCTGAGCGCGCTTCGATTTCGCACCAGGGACATGCCAGCAAATGTGCCGGGAATTTATGCGCGTGATCGGTACTGCAGGTACGCAACTGCTTGCGGAAAATATCGAGTGCGGCCACCCATTCGCCGGCATTGGGACGTCCGGTCTGGGTTCCCACTTCGGTGAAAGCGCGCTCAAACAGATGGGCAATTTCGGGAGTCACCAGCGACATCGGCAAGGCATTCGGCGGCGTATCCATATCGCGCGCATGGCTGCCTGCGCCATAAGCAAAACGGAATTCGGCGATGGCCTTTTCGATCGGCATATCGCCCTGCCCCAGGTAAATGCCCGCGTAGGGGTGGCGGCCCATAAACAATAGATGGAACACCAGCACGGCCAGCCCGAAGGTATCGTGGTTCGGGGTGCGGGCCACGGCGTGGAACGACTTGATATTCTGTAATTCGGGCGGGGTGAAATGCTGCACCCCGACTTCGCAGGGAAAACGGGTGCGGCCGACGGTGATCTGAAATGAATCGCAGTCGATAAAGCGCACGATGCTGTCGGCCCGCACCACCAGATTACCCTGATTGACGTCGCCCACCACATGTCCGTGAGCGTGAATCGAATCAAAAGCAGCCGCCACATTACGCGCCGCGGAAATCAAAAAAGCGTAATCCGCTTTAGGGAAAAATTGCTTGCGCTGCGCCGGGCTATACAGGTGATGGATAGGCTCGCACTCGGCGATCTTGGGCATCAGGAAACCGGCTACCTGGCCCGACGGCAATTCACGAACCGTGCGCAGCGGCCAGGCCGAGATGGTGCGCAAATAGCTATTGCCCATCGCCGCCATGGCGTGCAATTTGGCTTGTTTATGCACCGGCAATGCTTCATGGTAAATCTTGGCGACCAGGCCGCCGGCAATTTCCGGGGTATCGAAAACACTGCCCTCGCCGCCCGATCCAAGCCGAGTCCCCAGCACAATCAAGGTGCCGGATTCATCGACCAGCCGGCGGATCACGGACACATGGCCTCCGGACCCAGGCGGGTCGCCAAAATCAAGGTCTTGTCGTCATCCGTGCGTTGGTTGACCGCCGGGCTGGAGAGGAAGGAGGCCAGTTGCTCGTTGAGCGAGCCGCACTGGTCGTGGCGCAAATTGCGCAAGGTCGAGAACATCGGCTCGAAAAACGGCGCATGGGCCTGACGGGTGGAAAACACCAGCGCCAGCCGTTGCAAACCGTCGGTCAATAACGACACCTCGTGCGGCGCATCGATCTGGGCGATCTGCAAGTGTTGCTCGGCGTCGTTATCCGTGACGAAGTAGGTCATGTTGGCATATTCGCCGGCATCGGGCCAAAACACCGGGGCCAGCTCGCCATTGCGCCGGATCACCACCGCCCCGTCGCCAATCTGGAACGCCAGCGCGTGTTTAGGGCCGGCCACCAGGCCCACCAGCGTGCAGGCATAATCGCGCAACACGGTGCCCGCGAGATGCGCCTCAGCGACGGTATTTTCGAGCGTGGAGCGTATGTGTTCCAGGCAGGCGGATGCCAGGTCTTTGGTCAATGCGCTGCGGCCGGCATGCCCCTCATGGCTCAGGTACTCCAGCAAAAATGCGCCGCCCGACTCACATGCCAGGCGCGAGCCGATTTGGCTGTGCAGCGCACTGCCGGCACCGTCGGAGGCCAACGCAATCAGGTATTGCGTGCCGTCACGGGCGCTGGCCGTGGTGGTATAGGCATAGTCCTGGCATGGCGTGCGGGTCTGTTCGTGGGCCGTACCTGCGGCCGTGGCCGCCACATAACGCCAGTTCAAACCTGCGCCCAGCCGGCCGGACTTTGCAACCGGACTTCGGTGCCTGGGGTCGACTGTGAAACGGATTTCATCGAACTTGAGAGCCATTGGAACAACTCCCTAAATTTCAGGCCTTGCAAAGAAAGCGGTTCGCGCACCGACAACTGTTTGAGCGTATCCATGTCGGCACCTTCGATGCCGACTGCAAAAAATGCGAATTTTTTACCCGCCTCACCTTCGCGGATGCGTGCCGCCGCGGCCTGCCAATCGTCAGTCGGAGCGCCATCCGTCAGCAGAAAGACCCAGGGACGGTAAAAAGAAATGCCGTTTTGCCGGTATTCGGCCTTGCGCGCTTCCAGCAAGTCGAGCGCCAGCACAATCGCGCCGCCCAGCGGCGTGTCGCCTTCGGCCGTCAGCGTCGGGGCCACAAAATGCTGGCCGGTATGAAACGGCATTTCGACATTCGGCGGACCGAAGGTCACGATCGCCGTCTCGACCCGTTTCAGGGCCAACGAATCGGAATTGAGTTCTTCGCGAAAAGTAACCAGACCGGCATTCAACTCATCCATGGCGCTGCCTTCCATGGACCCGGAACGATCCAGCAGCAGCACACAAGGACAACGCGGTTCGGGATTCTCGGCAAAATTATCGGTGCCGAAGGCGATTTGAGTGGCAAAGGAAGTGGTGAGGTCGGTCATAGTCTTCGCGGGCTATCCAGCAGCATTTTAAGGACAAGTCACTGCTTGTCTTTTTAACATAGATCAATAAAAGTACATCCATCTGCTTATCCGAAATTAAGGGCGCATGATGGTTGCATTCCGGGTAGTCGTGCTATTGACCCCTATTGGGCGGGCTTGCGTCGCTGCTCCGTCATTGTCTCTCCTGCCGCACTGACGCGATACTACGGGAAACTACCCGGGGCTGACGTCAGCACAGCGTCAGCATCCGTCAATAGCATACCAGCAGCCCAAGATCTGTTAGCAGTTTCTGCGGCTCACGGCCGCCGCGCCCCATGGCCGAAGCCGAAATCGACCGCAAACATCAGCCCGAGACTGATGCCCGGCGCGGCGCGGCGACTGGAACCCCGGCCACGGCCGCGTCGTATTTCGACTGCTTACGCAACACCCGCCTTGACAGGAGACCTCACCCGATGAACCGCTACCGTGAATTCCACCGCCGCTCGGTCGAGGATCCCACCTCATTCTGGCGCGAACAAGCACAGCGAATCCACTGGGAAACGCCTTTTACCCAGGTACTGGACGACAGCCGCCTGCCCTTTGCCCGCTGGTTTGTGGGCGGGCGCACCAATCTTTGCTACAACGCGCTGGACCGCCACCTGAGCGAACGCGCCGAACAAGCCGCGCTGATTTACGTGTCGACGGAAACCGGCATTGAGCGCACCTATACCTACGCGCAACTGCACGCCGAAGTGAATCGGATGGCGGCCGTGATGCTGTCGCTGGGCGCCAAACGCGGCGAGCGGGTCCTGATCTATATGCCGATGATGGCGGAGGCTTTATTTGCCATGCTGGCCTGCGCCCGCATCGGCGCGATCCATTCGATGGTGTTTGGCGGCTTTGCCGCGCACAGCCTGGCCGCCCGTATCGACGACGCGCAGCCGGTATTGATTGTGGCCGCCGACGCCGGTTCGCGCGCCGGCAAGGTCATCGACTATCTGCCTTTGCTTGAAGAAGCACTGGCGTTGGCGCTGCATAAACCGCCCCAGGTGCTGCTGGTCGAGCGTCACCTGACGCCGCCGCACGCCCTCGGCGCTCAACTCCAGCACCGGGTGGCGCGTTACGCGGCCATGCGCGAGCAACAGGCCGGCGCCGATGTACCCTGCGCCTGGCTGGAATCCAATGAAGTTTCTTACGTGCTGTATACCTCGGGCACCACCGGCAAACCCAAAGGCGTGCAACGCGATGTGGGCGGTTATGCGGTGGCCCTGGCCAGTTCCATCGACTATATTTTTGACGGCAAACCCGGCGATACGATGTTTACCGCCTCCGACGTCGGCTGGGTGGTCGGTCACAGCTATATCGTCTATGCCCCTTTGCTGGCAGGCATGACCACGGTGATGTATGAAGGCACGCCGATACGCCCGGACGGCGGTGTTTGGTGGCGTTTAGTTGAGCAATATAAGATCAATCTGATGTTTACCGCGCCCACCGCCATCCGGGTGTTGAAAAAACAAGACCCTGCCCTGCTGCATCAATACGACTTATCCAGCCTGCGCACCTTGTTTCTGGCGGGAGAACCGCTGGATGAACCCACCGCCAGATGGATCCAGGACGCCCTGCAAAAACCGGTGGTGGATAACTACTGGCAAACTGAAACCGGCTGGCCGATGTTGGCGATCCAGAAAAATGTCGAAGCGCTGCCGCAAAAACTCGGCTCGCCAGGCGTACCGGTCTACGGTTTTAATCTGAGTGTACGCAACGAACTCACGGGCGAGCCCTGCGCCGCCGGCGAAAAAGGCGTGATTACACTGGCGGCGCCGCTGCCGCCCGGAGCCATGCAAACCGTATGGCGCGACGATAGCCGCTTTATCAGTACCTATTGGTCGGGCTTTCCGGCCAAGTTGCTGTATTCGAGTTTCGATTGGGGGATCCAGGATGAGAACGGCTATGTCACGATACTCGGGCGCACCGACGATGTGATCAATGTCGCCGGCCATCGGCTCGGTACCCGCGAAATCGAGGAGAGTCTATCGGGCCATCCGGCGGTCGCCGAAGTTGCCGTGGTCGGCATTCATGATGCCCTCAAAGGCCAGGTGGCGATTGCTTTTGTGGTACCGCGAGAAGCGCAGGCCGCTGAACAGGCCGAGGCCCGGCGGGGGCTGGAAAGCGAACTGATGAAAACCGTCGACAGCACACTGGGGACGATTGCCCGGCCGGCCCGGGTGTTTTTTGTCGGCGTGCTGCCCAAGACCCGTTCCGGTAAATTGCTCAGGCGTGCCTTGCAGGCACTGGCCGAAGGCCGGGATCCGGGCGACTTGACCACACTCGAGGACCCGCTGGCCTTGCAGCAGGCCCGGGCGGCATTGACCGGAGCTTGAGCGAACCGGTCGATCGGCTTGCCGTGGGCCGAGTTGGCCGACCCGTGCGATGATTGATATGCGTCCGGTTCGGCGGGCGCTTCACCACGGCGTCATCGAACTCTGCTATAAACCCCGCTATCCGCCGCTATCCTAAACCACCTGCACAAACCCTTATGTACTCCGTCAACTACGCGCCATCGCTCCCACGCGTGCTTATCTCTTTGCTGCTGTGCGCGGCGCTGGTCGTTTTATGTTATTTCGAAGTCGATCCGGCGCTGGCGTTCTGGGTGGATCGAGAAAATTTCAGGCGCTTTGCGGCATTTGAATATTTCACTCAACTGGTCAACCTGATTGTCTGGCTGACTGCCTTGTATTACCTGTTTTTCGCCTGTACTTATGCGCGCAATCCCGCCGCGCGCAGGCCGCTGCTGAGCATCGCCAACAGCGTCACGATTGCGGTATTTTTGAAAGATGCGCTGAAATTTGTCTTCGGCCGCTATTGGCCCGCGACCTGGGTCAACCACAACCCTTCGCTGCTGCATGACCATGCTTACGGTTTTCACCCATTTCATGCCGGCAGCGCTTATCAGTCGTTTCCGTCGGGTCACACCACGGTAGCCGTGGCGGCGATGACCGCACTATGGGTGTGTTTCCCGCGCTGGCGCTGGCTGGCAGTGCTGGTGGGGAGTTTGGTGGTGATCGGCCTGCTGGCCGAGGATTATCACTTTGCCGGCGACTGTATCGCCGGAGCCTGGCTAGGTGCCACTGTCGCGCTGTATGTCACCGCGGATTCGCGGGTACGGCGCGCGTAGCAGCGCCTTTGGCGACCGGCTCGATGATCGACTCGATGATCGACTCAATGGCCAGCTCAATGGCCAACTCAACGACCGGCTAAAGACAGCACCGGCAATCCGGCGAGTCTAAGCTACTGGGTGATACGGGCATGACATTCGATGCCGGGCAAAAAAACAGCCCGCGATAACTGCCTCTAAACCTGATGCGCCCAAGCTTAAGCTACAGCGTAGCCGCCGATTTCGCGATCGAGCTTGCGCATGCGGAATTCGAGTTCGTACAGGTCGATCGCTTCCGACAGATAAGCGACCTTACGTTCTTGGTCACGTTGCTCAGCACTCTTGCCAAGGGCTTGGATCAATGCGGCGATGAAATTCATGATTTTCTCACTCTTCGAGGACCCCGGAGCAGGGTTGCACTAGGGATTACCCCTAGTATAAATCAACCTAGGGTTTATACCAATCAAAGAGTGTGACTATTTGTAATAGACGCCAGAATTGCAACACACAAGGCAGCCCGAGCGCGATCCGTGGGCCGGGCCGGACTCGGGCCAAGCTCGGCCTAAGCTTGCTGAGCTTGGCCGGAAGGCCTTTACAGCGTATCGATAACCTCAAGCACAGCTTGGGCCGCGCGGGGCAAACGCCGTTCCTGGCTGAAAAAAGCCCAGATTTCCTCGCTGGCGTCAGGCCCGATACCCGCATGAAACGGCACCGTATCGTCACCGCCGCTCCAGGCGTGGCCCAATTCCGCCACCCGGTAGACTTTCACCACGTCGCGGCCGGCACGCTGATATACGCGCTGGCGGTAGGTTTCGTGCTCCGACACAGCCAACGTGACATCCACCAGCGTGCCCTGCTCGTCCATCAGCCCGTTCAGCACCAGAAATTCCGTTTCAAGTTGCTCAAGATTGACCGGACTCACGACCTCATCGCGGTCGCCATGCAGCAATAACGCCGGCATGCCCGGATGCCCGGCCGCGGGCAGCGCGGCACGCGCCACTTCCGCCGGATCGCGGGTCGTACCGCGTCGCATCGCATCCAGCGCCGAGGGCACCGAGCGCGCGGCGCCAAACACCACCCCAGAGTGCGCCGCGACGGCCGCAAACCGGTCCGGATAAGCAAAAGCCAGCATGGTTGCCATCCCGGCGCCCGCCGATAACCCCGCCGCATAGACCCGGGTGGCGTCAAAACCATGCTGCTCGACCACCCGGTCGACCAGCGCCACGATGGCATGAGCTTCGGCGCCGCCGGCAGCAGGCGTGGTGTCGTACCAGTGCCAGCAGGCTTGAGGGTGACGCTGCGCCGTCTGTTCCGGATACAACACCGCAAAACCATAACGGTCAGCCAATACATTCATGCGGGTACCGCGCGCAAAGGCGTCGCTGCTCTGGCTGCAACCATGCAACATCACCACCAGCGGCCGCGCTCGGCTCGTCGCTCCCTGCGGCACATAGAGCCCGTAGTCCAGGCCCAAGGCAGGAAAACCGCCGCCGGCCGGCGCCAGGTAATGGGCTTTGTCCCACTGGCCGTCGACCCAGGCTGCGGCACGAGGCCCGACACGCGACTCCGAAGGCCCGACACGCGATTCTTGCGCACCGGCGCGCGGTACCGCCGCGCGGCTCATACGCCCAACTCCAGCAGGCTTATGCCAGGTAAAACGACGCCAGAACTTTGACAGATCCATGGAAAATCCAGGCTGATTATCGACACGCATACTCCTATGCGCACCGGTGGATGAATCAGGATGGTGCGCAGTAACTTGCGAACAAAAACTGAAAATCAGCTTTTGTGCACTGCACCATATCATGTTTTTTAGATTACCGTATTGGTCGAGCTAGCTGCATTCTGAACCCAAAAGTGGGCAAAAATATAGGTATATTGTCATTTTGCGCAGTGCGGCGTAACCTAGTTAATCTCAGCTTACGACTGCGCCGTGCCGGCGCGCAAGCGTTTATACTGCTGGCTCATTGCAAATTGTCCCGGGCGCCTGCTGCCGAACCGTCCTGAGTACCAAGCCGCGAAACCGTCCTGCAGGCTGCGGCGCGCCCACATACCTGACAGCTTGCGCCATTCCACAGCAGATTTTCCTTCTCTGCTAAAACCAGCACCAACCAGCGCCACCAGCGCCGATGTAGCCCGATGTTGCCACTAACGCCCCACGACTGGGCTTTTCTTTCCGGATTTGGCGGTGCGGCCGTGATGCTGCCCATCGTTGCAGCCATCGCCGGCTGGCTGGTGTACGCCTATAGCTGGCGCGTCGCCGCCCTGTGGCTGACCCTGATCGGCGGCGCTTGCTTGCTGGTCGCCAGTACCAAAGTCGCCTTCCTCGGCTGGGGTTTCGGCATCCTGTCCATCGATTTCACCGGCATCAGCGGCCACACCATGCTGTCGACCGCGGTGATCCCGGTCATGCTCTACCTTGCCTTGCTCACGACCCGGCATGCCTCACGCATCGCCGGGGTCATGTGCGGCCTGTCGGTCGGTTTTCTGGTCGGCCTGTCGCGGCTGGCATTGCAAGCGCACTCGGTATCGGAAATGGTCACCGGCTGCGCCTTGGGCGCCGGCGTGTCGGTGTTGTTTATCGCGCTGATCCACAAGCGCGAGCCGGCGCGCACAGCCGCCTGGCTGACGCCATTCAGCTTATTGATTTTGGCCTTCGGCCTGCATGGCTATCGCGTACCGACTCAACACTGGATTACCGAAGTTGCCCTGACACTGTCAGGCCATGAACGGCCGTTTATCCGCGCCCGCTGGAAAGCCAACCGGCCGCAAAAAGCCAGCGCTCGCGAGGCGCTGCGCGTTCACGCGCCGGATCAAACGGCCCCGCGGCAATTGGCCTTAGCCACCTTACCCAGCTATTTTCCGGCACCGGACAGCCCGGCATAATCCGGCTTGCGCAACAGTTTGAGCGCAAGCTAGCCGCGGGCAAACGCGGGGCAGGGGCAGCAGCGGCAGCGGTTCGGCAATGCTTCAATCCGTGGCAATGTGCGCTTAAGTCGCGCCTGTCACATAGACTTCACAAGTTGATGCTATAAGCTAAAGCGGAGATTGATGGCGGGGCCATGCCGGCTTGGACGCGCCGCCATGAGCGTCCCGGCTATGCCGCTCGCGAATCGCCGCCAACCTTCATTACGAACTTTAGCCGAATCGAGAATCCGTGCCGTCACTCACGCTACAGCCTGCTTTGTCACTGCAAAACATCCTCGACAACGGCATGCTCCATCCGGTTTTCCAGCCCGTCATCAATTTGACCGAACATAGTATTTACGGCTACGAAAGCCTGATACGCGGGCCGGTCGGAACACCCTTGCATACGGCGGACACGCTGTTCTCGGCAGTCCAGACCGATCAGCAGCGGATTGAGCTTGAAGTGAAGGCGGCCACGCTCGGCATCAATCAGTTCACCGAACTGCGCGGGCATGGCAAGTTGTTTGTCAATTTATCGGCATCGGTGCTGGTGCATTATTTCCTGCGCGTCGGGGACGAGCATTTTTCCGAAGTGCTGAGCGAAACCGGGCTGCCGCTGTCCTCCGTCGTGATCGAACTCACCGAGCACGAACGCATTACCCATCTGACCGACCTGTGCCGGGCGGTCGATATTCTGCGCCATCAGGGCGTCGAATTTGCGCTCGATGATTTCGGCGACGGCCGCTCCAGCTTGCGGCTTTGGTCGGAGATCCGCCCCGAGATCGTCAAGATCGATCGTTATTTCACCAAAGATATCGATAGCCACGCGCATAAGTTGCAGACCTTCAAGGCCTTGATGCACATCTCCGATGTGTTCGACACCCGCCTGGTGGCGGAAGGCATAGAAACCGCGGAAGAACTCGAAGTGATTCGCGACCTGGGGATCGATTATGCCCAGGGCTATTTCCTGGGCCGGCCGGCGGCGGAGCTGAGCCCGGCATTGAATCAAGAGACCGCGCGCATCCTCAAGAATCAGCAAGTGGCGGTTTATCCGGCCCTGCGCCAGATGACACGCGGCCGCTTTTCCGCTGAACGCCTGATGATCACCGCGCCTTCGGCCCAGCCGCAATCGCGCAACGATCAACTGGTGGAGATTTTCCAGGCGCATCCTGCGCTGCACGCGATGGCCGTGGTCGACGCCGAAGGGATCCCGCTCGGGCTGATCAATCGGCGCGATTTTATGGATCGTTATGCGCATCCCTATCACAAGGAATTGTTCGGCCGCAGACCCTGCACGGTGTTTATGGACGCCAGTCCGATCATGATCGACAAACATCAGGGCATAGAACAACTGACCGCCATTCTCACCTCGGATAACCAGCGCTATTTGTCCGACGGTTTTATTATTACCGACGGCGGCCGTTATCTGGGTCTGGGCACCGGCGAACAATTGGTGCGTGCGGTCACTGAAGTACGCATTGAAGCCGCGCGTCACGCCAATCCGCTGACCTTCTTGCCGGGCAATTTGCCGATCAGCGAACATATCGACCGGTTATTGGCCGCCGGCAGTACCTTTACCGCCTGCTATTGCGATTTGAATCATTTCAAGCCGTATAACGACCAATATGGTTATTGGCGCGGCGACGAAATGATACGGCTGGTGGCCGGGGTGATTTCCAGCCACTGCGATCCGCGCCGCGATTTTGTCGGACACGTCGGCGGCGACGATTTTGTGGTGTTGTTTCAAAGCGATGATTGGGACTTGCGTTGCCGCCAGATCGTGCAGGTTTTTAACCAGCAGGCCCTGACAAAATTCGACGCCGAAGCGCTGGAGCGCGGCGGCATCGAGGCCGAAGACCGGCACGGCAACCCCTCTTTTTTCCCGCTCACGACACTGACCATAGGCGCGGTCAGCATCGAACCCGGCGTCTATCAACGCGCCGAAGATGTGGCCTCGGCGGCGGCGCTCGCCAAACGCGCGGCCAAACATCATAAAGCCGGCTTGTATCATTTACCGGCGGAAAACCACCCGGCCCCTTGAGTCCGGCTGAACCCCACCCGCGCAATCAAAAACCTGCCTAGGCCTTGGCCGCGGTCCTGTCATCCACCGCCTTGGCCGCGCGCCGCGACGGCGCCAGACAGTCCGGCCAGCAGCACAGGCGGATAGTCTGCTACGCTTGGCCTTTCGTCGCCAAACCCTATCCAGCCTGGACCGCCTATGCCCTTGTTCAAATCGTTAATGCTGGATCGACCGCGCATGATTGTCGCGATACTCATCGGCGCCGTAGTTGCCGCGATTACACCGCTACATGGGCCTGTACTGATCAAAGTCCTGCTCGGCTGGAATGTCGCGGTCTGGTTATATCTGCTGCTGATCTGGTTCATGATGGCCCGCGCCAGCCCCGCGCACGTGCGGGAAATCGCCGCGCGCGAAGACGAAAATGCAGTGATTATCCTGACCTCGGTGTGTGTCGCGGCCATTGTCAGCATTGCCGCCATCGTGCTGGAGCTGGCCACCGCCAAAAACCTCGGCCTGGGTTCCAGTGTGCTGCATTTTGTCTTTACCGGCTCCACCGTGATCGGCTCCTGGTGCCTGATCCCATCCATCTTCACGCTGCATTATGCGCGCCTGTATTACGGCTCACCGGAGGTGCGAACCCTGCAATTCCCGGACAGCACGGTCGAACCCGATTATTGGGACTTCATGTATTTTTCGTTTACCATCGCCGTCGCCTCGCAAACGGCGGATATCGGCATCGCCTCGTCGCCCATGCGGCGTGCGGTGCTGGCGCAGTCGTTGCTGTCATTTTTCTTCAACGCCAGCATTCTGGCCCTGTCGATCAATATTGCGGCCAGCTTGCTGGGCCCCTGAATTGGCCCCTAAGTTGGCCCCTGAATCGGCAACGGATCGACCAAGGATCAGGCGCTGCACGGCCAGTTTGCGGTAGCATTACGTTTTTATCATTTGAATGAGATCTGCGATGACCACCACTACCACCGAATCCGGCTTGAAATATGAAGAACTGACCGAAGGCACGGGCGAGCAAGCCGTTGCCGGTGCGCGCGTCAGCGTGCATTACACCGGTTGGCTGACCGACGGTCAGAAGTTCGATTCGAGCAAGGATCGTGACGAACCTTTCGAGTTTTCGCTGGGCGCCGGCATGGTAATCCGCGGCTGGGACGAAGGCGTGCAAGGGATGAAGGTCGGCGGCGTGCGCAAGCTGACGATTCCGCCGGCACTGGGCTATGGCGTGCGCGGCGCAGGCGGGGTGATTCCGCCGAATGCCACGCTGGTATTTGAAGTCGAATTGCTAGCCGTGTAATTATCAGCTTCAACTGTGCTTGAGTTGTTATCGGCTGATGTCATGCCCCAGGCATGACATCAGCATGAGGTTCAGCACATGCAATGCCTTTCGTTACATGCCTTACGTCCGTTATGCCGGACAGGTTTTAGCTTGCGGCAAGCGACGCCAAGCCCAAACCCGCTCGCGGTCTCAACGCGTTGCCCTAACTCGCCGCATCCAAGCCACGCAACAGGTCGGTATGCAAATCGCCGGCGTCTTCCAGTCCCACCGCCAAACGAATCAATCCTTCGCTGATACCGGCCGCAGCCCGTGCCTCGGCGCTGATACGGCCGTGCGTGGTACTGGCCGGATGGGTAATGGTGGTGCGCGTATCGCCCAGATTGGCGGTAATCGAACAGACTTGGGTCTGGTCGATCACACGCCAGGCGTTGGCGCGCTGCTCCTGCGGCGTCGCACCCTTCAGTTCGAACGATAACACCGCGCCGCCCGCCTTTTGCTGACGCTGCGCGATCGCGTATTGCGGATGCGATTCCAGTCCGGGATAAAACACCTGCTTCACCGCCGGATGGGTTTCCAGCCGACGTGCCAGTTGCAACGCATTGGACGATTGCCGCTCGATGCGGATGCCCAGCGTTTCCATGCCCTTTAACAAAATCCAGGCATTGAAGGCGGACAGCGTGGGTCCGGTGGTACGCACAAACGGAAACACCTTTTCCATCACAAACTGGCGTGAGCCGACCAGCGCGCCGCCCATCACCCGCCCTTGCCCGTCAAGGTGTTTGGTGGCGGAATGCACCACCACGTCCGCGCCGAGTTTTAATGGCTGCTGCAACACCGGGGTACAAAAGCAGTTGTCGACCACAAACAGCGCTTGCACCGATTTCGCGATCCGGCCGATGGCTTCGATATCGGCCACTTCCGTCAGCGGATTCGACGGCGTCTCGAGGAAAAACATCTTGGTATTCGGTTGAATTGCGCTGCGCCACGCCTCAAGATCGCCCGCTTTCACAAAGGTCGCCGTAATGCCGAATTTGGGCAGAATGGCGCTAAAAAGTTGCATGGTCGAACCGAAGATGCTTTGCGAACTGACCAGGTGGTCGCCCGCTTGCAAGGCGCACATCACCACCGACAGGATCGCGCTCATGCCCGAAGCCGTCGCGATGCATGCCTCGCCGCCTTCCAGCGCGGCCAGGCGATTCTGGAACATGGTGACGGTCGGATTGGTCACGCGCGAATAGGTATAACCTTCTTCGGCATTGGCAAAGCGCTCCGCGGCTTCCGCCGCGCTGCTGAAGCAGAAGCTGGAGGTGAGGAACAGCGCTTCCGAGTGCTCGTTGAATTCCGAGCGCAGCGTGCCGGCCCGCAGCGCCAGGGTGTCAAATTTGAAATCGTCGTGTGCAGAACTATCCATCGCTATTTCATCCGGATGATGTGGCGTGTTGGTGTAGGTGTCGTATCGATTGTCATGATCATGGCAGATCAAGCTGGAAACACAAAGCTGCCGCCCGCAAATCATATGGCCCGCTTCACGTAGGCAAAGCGGGCCAGCGAGCCAGCGGGACCTCAGGCGCGGCACTCAAGCCGCAGGCCAGGGTCAGTCACCCGATAATTGCAAATGCAATTGCGAGCGTCCGGCATCGCGGTCGGCGCCGCCGCCTGCATCGCGGTCGGACAAAGCTTCCGGCATCATCCGGGCGCGCTCGATGCGATCCAGGTATTCGGCGGTGATATTGCCGGTAATGTAATTGCCGTCGAAACATGACGCTTCGAAGTTGTTCAGCTTCGGGTTCATGTCGCGCATCGCCTGCTTCATGTCCTCGACATCCTGATACACCAGTTTATCGGCACCGATCATGCGGGCAATTTGTTCGTCATCGCGGTTATAGGCCACCAGTTCGCCACGGGTCGGCATATCGATGCCATAAACGTTGGGGAACCGTACCGGAGGCGCCGCAGAGGCAAAAATCACCTTGTTGGCGCCGGCATTGCGCGCCATCAGCACGATTTCGTGGCTGGTGGTGCCGCGCACGATGGAATCGTCGACGATCAGCACGTTGCGGCCCTTGAATTCAATGCCCATGGCATTCAGTTTTTGCCGCACCGACTTCTTGCGCACCGCTTGGCCCGGCATGATAAAAGTACGGCCGACGTAACGATTCTTGAAGAACCCTTCGCGATAATCGACACCCAGCTTGCTCGCCACCTGCATCGCGGCCGGCCGGCTGGAGTCGGGGATCGGCATCACCACATCGATATCGCCGAAAGGCATGACGCGCTTGATTTTTTCGGCCAGGTAATCGCCCATGCGCAGCCGGGCGTTATACACCGGCACGCCGTCCAGGCAAGAGTCCGGACGAGCCAGGTAGACGTATTCGAAAATACACGGATTCAGGCTGGGATTGGTCGCGCATTGGCGGCTGTGGAAGTTGCCTTCCTGATCGATGAAAATCGCTTCGCCGGGCAACACGTCACGCACAAATTCAAAACCGATGCCTTCGATGGCAACCGACTCCGAAGCCACCATCCATTCGGTGCCGGCGGCGGTTTCCTGCTTGCCGATACACAGCGGACGGATGCCGAACGGGTCGCGGAAGGCCAGCAGACCGAAACCGGCCACCAGCGCCACCACGGCGTAGGAACCCTGGGTCCGGCGATGTACTCCGCCGACCGCGGTAAACAGCGTGTCTGGGTCGAGCGAATAACCGGGGTTGGTCATCTGCAACTCGTGCGCGAGCACGTTGAGCAGGACCTCGGTATCGGAATTGGTGTTGATGTGCCGGCGGTCGATGCGGAACATCTCTTCTTTCAGTTGCAGCGTATTGGTGATGTTGCCGTTATGGACCAGGATAATCCCATAAGGCGCATTCACATAAAACGGCTGCGCTTCTTCCTCGCTCGACGCGGAACCCGCCGTTGGATAGCGCACTTGACCAATCCCGCTGGTACCCAGCAAACCTCGCATATTGCGCGTGCGAAACACGTCGCGCACCATGCCGTTGGCTTTGTACATGTGGAAATTGTTACCGTTCGCCGTCGCAATCCCTGCAGCATCCTGACCGCGATGCTGCAAAAGCAGCAAGCTGTCATAGATCACTTGGTTGACGGGAGTTTTGGATACTACGCCTACGATGCCGCACATGGCATGTCCTTCAAAAAGCCCAGAATTCGGATAATTCGGATAAGGCCGACCGCCTCAAGCGGTGCTATGACTACCTTAGTGCCCTGCATGATATCTAAATATGAGTAATGTTGCCTTCGGCACTGTTGCCGTGAGGTTTTGCCGGCGCTCGCGGCGCCTCCTGCCGGTTGTCGGGCGCAAGCTCCGGCTTGGATTGGGGCTTGGCCTGCAACGGGTCTGTCCCCTCGCCGACATGAACATAAGCCGCCAATCCAGCCGGCAGAAATTGCTTGGCAAAGCCCACGCCCCATTCCGCATAGGGCAGCAGTTGCGCATTGCGCCAAAAATTTTGTTCCGGCAAGGTAGTAAAACCGGCCAGCGCGACCACCACCAATACCAGCACGACCCCGCGAATCAAGCCGAACAGCGTACCCAGCGAGCTATCCACCGAGCGCAACCCGATCAACTCAGTCAGTTTACCCAGCAACGCGCCCAATACCCCCGACACGACCAGCACCAGGATGACGATCGCCACAAACGCCAACCCGAGCCGGGTCAACTCACCGCCCGGTAAATTAGCCGGCAGAAACAGCGCGAGCCTGGAAGCATAGTGCGCGGCCACCAAAAACGCGGCAATCCAGCCGATCAAGGCAAACAATTCAGCCAGCAAGCCGCGCCACATGCCTTGCAGCGCCGACAACAGGACTATCGCCAAGGCGCCGTAATCGAAAGCAGTCAGCATCACAGCCGCGCCACCTATTGAGCGGAACCGGAAGCCGGACCCTGCCCCGAAGATTGGGTCGAAGACTGCGCCGACAAGCCCGCCTCACGCACTTTCTTGACCGCGGCTTCCGCATTGGCCCGATCGCTGAACGGGCCGGCGCGCAGCAAGGTGCGCTGCGTGCCGTCGGCCGAGCGTTTGGTTTCGAGATAGGCCGGTACCCCGGCAGCTTTCAATTTATTCAACCAGGCGTGCGCCGAGGCATCTGAAGCAAAAGACCCGACCGACACCACAAAGCGGCTGGCCGCGGAGCTTGGGACGGTGGCTGGCGGATGCACTACGGCGGGGCTATTGGATGGATTGCTGGAGACGTCGGCCGCATTGTGACTGGCCGTAGCCGTCTGCTGAGGTGGCTTGGCCTGGTTCTGGGTATTCGTCTGCGCGCCGGGCGGGTTTGCAGCGTTGCCGCGCTTGACTGCTGCGGCAAGGGCCGCCGATGCCGTGAGACCGTCGACCTGGCTCGCAACATTGCCGCGATAGAGCGATGCATTGTGTTCCGCCGCCGCGGTGTCGGCGCTGCTCGACATAGGCGTCGGGGGAGGATTATCCGACGGGCTGAGGTCGGCACCCGTCACATCGGGAGCCGGCGCATTCATGGCACTCGGTGCCGCAGGCGTTTTTGCGACCCGCGGAATATTGACTGCGATATCGTCGGAAGCGGGCTTGGGATGGGAATCGAGCACCATCGGCAACACCACCACGGCGGCCAATACCAGCGCAATCGCACCGACCAGGCGGCGCCGTGCGCGTTGCTTTTCGGGCAAGGTAGGGTCGAGCAGCGACTCCTGCCCCGAGCGGCCGCCGCCCGATGCGCCCGATGCACGTGAGGCACGCGCAGTGCGTGTTTCGCCATGACGTTCGGCACCGGCCGACGTTCTGCTGCGACGGGCAGGCGCCGCGTCCTTGTTGCCGAAGGAAAACAGTCCCATAAATGGCCCTGAGCGGCTTTTAAATTGTGCTTGGTTCCAGTCTGTTCAGCGAATAAGCCAATAACCCCAATAACCCAATAGGCAACACACTCGCTTTACATCCGAATTCAACACTGGTTCAGTTAAGTCGCCTACATTCATCGACTACATGCTTGATCTGTATTCGTCGCCGGCCTTGGCGCCCTGCTTGGCTACCTGCTTGGCTCTCTATTTCCGCGCCGTAACGATGGGGAAAACCATCGGCCGCGAGGTGCAAGATGTCACAGGCCCGCGATTTAATGCTGCTGCAATTTCCGGTATGCCATTACACCCGATACGGTGTAAAAAGATCCGAAGACCACGATTCTATCATTTTCGGACGCTTGCTTTAACGCTTCCGCGTAAGCCGATTCAGGATTCTCGAAATAACGCACCGTGCCGCTGCCGTCGGCAGCCGCCCCGCCCTCGGCACGAAGCTCTACCCCAGCCGCGCTTAATGCCTCGGCCAGGACTTGCGTGCTGGCCGCCCGCGGCAGCGGCAACGCCGTCAGATACCAATGATCGATCTGGCCCTTCAGGCGCGCCACCACGCCTGCGATGTCCTTGTCCCGCATCGAACCGAACACCGCGTAGGTATAAGGAAAATACCCCATATTGCTGAGATTTTGCTCCAGCACCGCCGCCGCATGAGGGTTGTGCCCCACGTCGAGGATCACCGCGGGTTTGCCCGGCAGCACCTGAAACCGGCCGGCCAGCTCGACGTTGGCCAGGCCCAGACGGATATCCTGCGCGCTGACCGGCAAACGGTCGCGCAAGGACTCCAGCGCCGCCAGCGCCGCCGCGGTATTCAGCAATTGATTGGCGCCGCGCAATGCCGGGTAGGCCAGGGCCGAACGGCGCATCTCGCGTCCGGCATAACTCCATTGCTGGCGTTCATTGTCTTTTTGCGCCACGTATTTAAAATCGCGGCCGACCAGCCAGAGATCCGCGCCGATCGCCTCGGCATGCTGCACCAGCGATTGGGGCGGCATCGGGTCGCCGACGATGGCCGGTTTGCCGGGGCGGAAGATGCCGGCCTTTTCCAGGCCGATTTTTTCGCGGGTGTCGCCGAGGTACTCGACATGGTCGATGTCCACGCTGGTAATCACCGCGCAATCCGTATCCAGCACATTCACCGCATCCAGCCGTCCGCCCAGGCCGACTTCGAGAATCACCGCATCCAGCGGCAATGAGGCGAACAAATGCATGATCGCCAGCGTGGTGAACTCGAAATAGGTCAGCGAAACCGGCTCGGCAAAGCTGCAGCGCGCCGCCTCCACCGCCGCAAAATGGATTAACAATTCCGCGTCGCCGGCATTTTCGCCGTTCACCCGCGCCCGCTCGTTAAACGACAGCAAATGCGGCGAAGTATGGCAGCCGACGCGATATCCGCCGCGCAGCAAGATGGTTTCCATAATGGCGCAGGTCGAACCTTTGCCATTGGTGCCGCCCACCGTGATCACCGGGCACTCGAACTTCAGGCCCAGCGCCTGTTTGACCTGCCCGATCCGGGTGAGCCCCATATCGATGCCGACCGGATGCGCGGTTTCGAGGTGATGCAGCCAATCGTCCAGCTTTTCAAATGTCGTCACGAGTCGTCAAAATCAAAAAAAAGAAAGCGCGGCCCGTTGCGGGTGCCGCGCTTTGTTCAGAGGGTAAAACTCAAGCGACGGCGTCGGCCGGCTGACGCGACAACAGCGCGATCAGGCGTGCGATTTCCTCGCGCATCTTGCGGCGGTCGACAATCATGTCGATTGCGCCCTTCTGTATCAGGAATTCCGAACGCTGGAAACCTTCCGGCAATTTCTCGCGCACGGTCTGCTCGATCACCCGCGGACCGGCAAAACCGATCAAGGCTTTGGGTTCGGCAATCACCACGTCGCCCAAAAAGGCAAACGAGGCCGATACGCCGCCCATGGTCGGGTCGGTCAACACCGAAATAAACGGCAGCTTGGCATCCGACAATTTGGTCAGCATTGCCGTGGTTTTTGCCATTTGCATCAACGACAACAGGCTTTCCTGCATCCGCGCGCCGCCCGAAGCGGTGACGCAGATAAACGGCACTTGCTGCTCCAGCGCATTTTGCGCGCCGCGCACAAAACGCTCGCCCACCACCGAACCCATCGAGCCGCCCATAAACGAAAACTCGAAGCAGGCGGCAACCACCGGCAGGGTGTGGATCGCGCCGCCCATCACCACCATCGCATCGGTCTCGCCGGTGTCGTCCATGGCTTCTTTGACGCGTTCGGTGTATTTGCGGCTGTCTTTGAATTTGAGCGCGTCGACCGGCACGATTTCCTGGCCGATTTCATAACGGCCTTCCGGGTCGAGCAGCGCATCAAGCCGCGCCCGCGCGCCGATGCGCATGTGGTGATCGCATTTCGGGCAAACGTGCAGATTGGCTTCGACGTCGTTGCGATACAGCACGGCTTCACACGACGGGCACTTGATCCACAGGCCCTCGGGGATGCTCTTGCGGCTCGCCGGGTCGGTTTGTTTGATCTTCGGCGGCAGCAGTTTATCCAACCAGCTCATCTTCGCTCCTTGTAAGTCCCGGTGCCGGCCTTCCGCCCGGCACCACGCCTTGAAAACACAGGTCGGACGGCCCGAAATTTCAGGGCCGTACGCGCCATAATTCCAGCATTATCGCTTAAGCGCGCGCCCTAGCCTAGATTTAGCTGCGGGTGATTCGGGGATTTTGGTGGAGAGCCCCATGGATATTGGGTTTGGGAGGGGCCGCCCGTGTTGGTTGCAGACCTGAACACCGGAGTTGCGTGCAGCAGGCAACTCCGGCCCGGCTTCACTCACGGGCATTTACCTAAGCTGCCACGCGATATCAAATTCGGTATCGCCATTCGCAAGGGCTGCATTGCACATATCCGTCGCCGCCTTTACACTGATTTGCCCATTCACCAGCGTCAAAGGGGCTGACCATGCTGCTTGCGTTTCACCCCCTGCTTCTACCGCGACCAAACCGCCGATATTCTGCACTGCCAGCGGAACACATTGGGTTATAGGTATTCCTCGATACACAATTTGATAAGTTGGCGTATTAGCGGGCAAAGTGGCGGTAGGGGTGGGGGGGCAAGTAAACTGAAGGGCACCATCGTGAGTCCCACAATTTTCTACCGCGATTAACGAATTTGCGCCCCAAGGAGTAACCGGTTCACCCGACGCATTCCGTAAATTTGGCGGAATCGCACTGTTGCCTTTTGCCACATCGGTGGTCAAGCCGCTGTAGTCCATCCGGTTACCATAAACCGACTGCACAATCGTCTGAAGTGACGCCAACTCACTCTCTGCAGCCATGAACTTATTGTTCTCCGACGCCGACTGGTAATACAGCATCACACCCGCCACCACCACCGCCGACAACGCCAGCACCATCGACGCTTCGATCAGCGTCAAACCTTGTTCGTACTGCTTACGCAGTTGCGTCTTGAATTGCATCTTGTTTTCCATTCCTAAGAGTCGATTGTGATGGGCAAATCGATTTCAGCACATTGAGGGAAAGGCCCGCCGAAAGGGAGCGCCAGCCTTGGCCTGGATCTCCCAGGCATGATGGAAGGCCGGCACCAAGATCTATCGCGGCCCCGTTTTTCCCAAAACGCGAGTATCGATTACGCCGCCTTACTGGGCTTCAATCTGTGCGGAAATAGGACAGATTGCCGACGCCATCTGCAGCGCCGACTGGTGCAGTTGTGCACAGCGGAATCCAAGGGGAAGTGGGTGTTGAAACCCGCTCAAAAGAGGGGCTGGTTGACACCTTCAGGAAGCAGACCCACACCAGAACGGCGCGGACGAGATCATGCGATGATTTTAAATCATGTGCGACCTAATCCCAAGGGTTAAGCAGCTTGATCGCCTTGCCGCTTACGTCGCCCATTTGATTGAAATCCTTGGGGTTGCGGGTAACAAGCGTCATCCCATGAACCATGGCGCAAGCGCCAATCAATGCATCCCGGCAGGACTTCTGATTGGGTATGTGGAGATAAGCGCACAAAAGCGCTACCGGCTCATCCACGGACACAATGCGGCCAGCAAGCTGAACCCGCACTGTGTCGTCAAGCCAGGTGCGCAGAATCGCCCCTTGGACCGGATCGCTGCGTTCTCGCGCAAGCACCCCCTGCTCCAACTCGAGAATGTTGATTGCCGAAACATACTGCTGAATCATCGGTACGCTTTGCGCCCACGCGAGCGCTTTAGGATCGGCCTTGCCCGGTCTGCGCAATTCAGACACCACATTCGTATCAAGCAGGAACATCAGGAAAAGTCCGCTGGTTTAAAAGTAATGTCGAATCGTGGCGGCTCAAATTCGAAATCCGCCTCGTCTCCCGGCTGCGCCAAGGCATCTGCAAGCGAAAGCTGATTGCCTTGCAATTTTTGGTAGTCACGGATATTCAGCAACGCATAGGCCGGCTCACCCCGATCGGTGATCAGCACCGGCCCTTCGTTTGCAGCCCGCTTTGCCTCACTCACAAACGGGTTGAAGTCGCGGCTGGTAAAGGTTCGAATCGTCATTGTTTCCCCATGGTGGGCAAAACGCGTGTTTTACGATACCGCCGGATGATATCAGTGATGTTGTAATGCAATCATTGATAGCCAACTTAAGGAGTGCAAGCAATGGCATCCGTTACCGTTCGCAACCTCCCCGATGAAACGCACCGGGCCTTGCGTGTGCTGGCTGCTACGCATGGCCGCAGCACCGAGGCAGAAATCCGGGCTATCCTTGAAAGCGCCGTCCGGCCCGAAGGCCGGATCAAACTCGGTTCCCCGCTGGCCGAGATCGGCCGCGAAGTGGGCGGTATAGAGCTTGAGATCGAACGCGAGAGAACACCCGCCGAGCCCATGAGGTTTGAATGATCCCAGACAGAGAGACAGCATTGGGCACGGGTCACGCTTTTTGCCACAGTTAATCGTGACCCGTCCCCGTTTTGTGGTGCGTTAAACTTAAGCGGTGCTACGAACGAAGGCGAGCAGCAACGTGTAGTCACCTTTATCCGCGGCACGCAGTGCGGTTAGATATAGCGTGCGAGCGTTGTCGGCTTCGACGAGCGTGCCTCCGCCACCCCACGTAAAAGGAGGCTCTTTCATGCTGCGCAAAAGCGCATCAGCCATCATCCGTGAGTGTCGGCCATTGCCGTTTGGAAAAGGGTGAATCCAGACCAGATCACGATGAAATCGCGCGGCTATTTCATCCGGCGGGAAGATTTTATTCTCAACCCAGTAGCGCACATTGTCGAAAAGATTTCGCAGCTTAACGCTCACCTGCGTCCAATCACATCCGATGTTCTTATCGGACTTCCGGAATCTACCGGCCCAAGCCCAAGTCTTGTCGAACATTTTTTTGTGCAGGGTGCGGCAGAAATCTTCACTCAGCACGTCTGGTTGACGGGCTCGGCGAAGCCATGTCACCGCCGCCAGGATGTTCTGCTGCTCCCAGTCGTTAAGCTCACCCTCCGTGGTCAGGTGCGTTGGTTTTAGCCCGGCGATTTCGTCGGGATCGAGAGGCGTTTGCCCCCCCTGCTCGTCAAAATTTATCGCCATAGTGCGGACCATCGGCCGCGAAGCAACTCTTCCGCGCGCTGCTCAACCTGTTTGCGAAGGCGTGCTGTAGTCGGGCGCTGGTCCTCCAAACTCATGGTGTGCGCTACCCCGCCGACCTCTTGCAGCGCAAGGGCGTGCGCCCGCTCCGTGACCACTTGCGTGAGTGGCTTTCGGGGCACCAAAGCATAGACCAGCTCGCAATCCAGCCCCTCTGCCAGCTTGCGCAATTGCCCGAGCGTGATTCGGTCATCCGCTTCCGCTTGCTCGGACTTATGCAAAGTCGGAGCAGAGATACCCAGGCGCTCGGCCTGCTGCCGCTCGGTCAGGCCCAATGATTCTCGAATGAGCTTCAACCAACCCCGAGGCGGCGCGCGGCGCTTCGCCAAATCGGCATACGCTGCAGCGGATTTCTGGACTTGTTCAAGCCGGAGTTGGTTCATCCTGGAATTCATTTGCTTGCCTATAGGCTAACTGAATATCTTAATATGATAGCTTATAGGCAATCAAATTTCAATATTTAGATAGCTTATGGCGCAGCTTAAAGTCATAACTTGCTGTCTTATGAGCTATTAAACAGACTATATTTGGTAGCCTATAGGAATTCATCTATTGCCAGCTTGCTGCCCTATAAGCTATCAAAAATTGGGGGCAGCCCACGGTTAGGCGATTCATCCGCAGCCGATTGGTGCGCTTTCGTGGCACATCCGATTGCCCGAAGTAGGCGATGTTGATCTTGAGATCGAACGCGAGAGAACACCCGCCGAGCCCATGAGGTTTGAATGATCCCAGACAGCATTGGGACGGGTAGCCCCCCCAGTCAAGCAGGACCCGTCCCCGTTTTTACGCCATTCGTAGGTCAAGGCGCCGACGGGATACTGATGTTTCCCGACTTATGATGCTTGCTTCCCGAAAGTCCATTGCACCGCCACTGTTCCATTCGTGTTTTCCTGAAGAGAGCACATATCCGTCAAAGATTTCACGCTGACCTGCCCGTTCGTTAGAGCAATCTGCCCACCCGCCCATCCCACTCCGATGACCGGCGCGACAGCGACAGCCTTCAGACCACCTACCTGCTGCGACAGTATCGGGACACATTGCGACTCTGGCACGTTGGCATACGCTATGTAATAGAATTGCGCCCCATTTTCGGGATGACCGTTGCCATTACAATGGGTTACCGTAGTGCAGGTCCCAATCATAATTTGTCCATTCGACCAAGGCGTGACAGGTAAGTGTGTAACAGGATCCTGTAAGTTCGGCGGAATCGCGCTGGAACCTTTGGCGATATCGACAACCAAGCCACTGTAGTCCATTCTCCCCCCATAAATAGACTCTACAATGGTTTGAAGTGAGGCGAGTTCACTTTGTGCAGCCATGAACTTATTGTTCGCTTGCGCCGACTGGTAATACAGCATCACACCCGCCACCACCACCGCCGACAACGCCAACACCATCGACGCTTCGATCAGCGTCAAACCTTGTTCGTACCGCTTACGCAGTTGCGTCTTGAATTGCATCTTAAATTGCATCTTATTCTCCATTCCTGAACATCGGTCGTGACGAGCAAATCGCTTACTACACATTCGAGGAAATACATGCCGAGCGGGATCAACCCAAGCCTAGCCCGGGTCGAGCAAGCATCACGGATCTATGGCGCGCCCCATTTTTCCCAACGTGCGAGTATCGATTACACCGCCTCACTGGGTTTCAATCTGTGCGAAAATAGGACAGATTGCCGACGCCATTTGCAGCGCCGAATGGTGCAGTGATGGGCAACTGAATCCAAGGGAAATCAGGTGTTGAAGCCCGCTCAAGAGAGGGGCTGGTCGACACTTTCAGGAGGCAGATCCGTACCAGAACGGCGCGGACGATGTGTGATTTTAAATGCCGCCAATTACAAGGACTGCGGCATGGCTAGCAATAGCCTCGCCAAGATAGCTTGGCTTCGCGATGAAGCCCAGCGCATGCCAACCCAGACCGGCACGCTTATGCGCCGGCCCGAGCCAGCTTCAAATACCCTGATCCAACGCCAGCCGAATCCCCGCCACAAACTCGCGCAACTCGGCCGCAGCGGCTTCCGGCGCGGCCTGTTCCAGCAATTGCACCAGACGGCTGCCGATCACCACCGCGTCCGACACGGCGGCCACCGCGCTGGCGGTTTTGCCGTCGCGTATGCCAAAACCAACCCCGACCGGCAGCTTCACGCTCTGACGGATGTTGGGAATCATCGCGGCAATGCTGTCGATATCGAGGTTGCCCGCACCGGTGACGCCCTTAAGCGACACGTAATAGACATAACCGCTGGCAACCTTGCCCACGGCTGCGATCCGCTCCGGCGTCGAAGTCGGCGCCAGCAGGAAAATCGGGTCGATCTGGTGCGCGCGCATTTTTTCCGCGAATTCCAATGCTTCCTCGGGCGGGTAATCGACCACCAGCACGCCGTCGATATCGGCCTCGCGCGCCGCCGCGGCAAAAGCGTCGACACCCATGCGTTCGATCGGATTGGCATAGCCCATCAGCACTACCGGGGTGGTGGTATTGGTTTTGCGGAAAGTTTGCACGTCCTGCAACACTTGGCGTAAGGACACCCCACGCGCCAGTGCACGTTCGCTGGAACGCTGGATGACCGGGCCATCGGCCATCGGGTCGGAAAACGGCACGCCAAGTTCGATCACGTCGGCACCGCCCGCAGCCAGCGCGTGCATCAATTCGACGGTGCGCGCCGGATCGGGGTCGCCGGCGGTGATAAAGGGGATCAGGCCTTTACGGCCCTGGGCCTGGAGGGCCGCAAAGGTATTTTTAATACGGGACATAGTCGGAATTTAACTCGGTAGGGGGCGCGGTGGGGAGCTCTGTAGGGAGCCCGGCAGCGAGCGCAGTAGGAAGCGCAAGCAGCCGTTGCCGCGCCACCGCGCAATAATCGGGATTCACTTCGTAGCCGACAAACTGGCGTCCATGCCTGGCGCAGGCAACCGCCGTGGTGCCGCTGCCCATAAACGGGTCGAGCACACGACCGCCGGGCGGGCAGCTCGCCAACACCATCCGTTCGATGATTTCCAGCGGCTTCTGGGTCGGGTGTTCGACCCGCTCGGCATGTTGCCGATGCAGGCGCGACACCGACCATAGATCCTTGGGGTTATAGCCCACTTCCAGCCATTTGCTGCCTTCGAACAGCTTGCGCGAACGGGCTTTTTTGGTCACCGCGTCATACGGAATACGCACTGAATCGAGATCGAAGTAATAGTCTTTCGACAACACAAACAAACCGATGTTGTCGTGCACTGAAGTAAACCGGCGGACGGTGCCGCCCATGCTCGGCACCCGGCGATCCCAGACGATTTCGTTGATCATCGTCATGCGCTGTTTCAGAAAACTGAAAATCTCGGGCGCATATTGCCAGGTGCAGAAAATGTACAGCGAACCGCTGGCCTTGAGTTTGGGCAGCGACCGTTCCAGCCATGCGAAAGTCCAGGCCAGATGATCAACGGCTCCGAGCTTGTCGGAATCGTTGCCATAATCCTTGCCCAAGCCATAAGGCGGGTCGGACACGATCAGGTCGAAGCTGGCGTCGGGCAGATTGCCGACGTCGGCGACAAAATCGCGGTTCAACACTTCAATGCCGGGCGGCAGGTCCTGCTCGCCCGGATCTATCACCTCGAGGTTCATCAGGGGCAGTCTCAGAGTTGCAAACCGCCGCGCTCGGCGACAGTGTGCATATCTTTGTCGCCGCGCCCGGACAGATTGACCAGCAGGATTTTATCCGGGCTCAAGGTCGGCGCCAGCTTGGCCGCGTAGGCCAGCGCATGCGACGACTCCAGCGCGGGGATAATGCCCTCGATGCGGCAACAATCGTGAAAACCCTGCAGCGCCTCGTCATCGGTGATGGTGACGTATTGAGCCCGCTGCGAGTCTTTGAGCCACGCATGTTCGGGGCCGACGCCAGGATAGTCGAGTCCGGCCGACACCGAATGGGTTTCAATAATCTGCCCGTTATCATCCTGCAGCAAGTAGGTCCGATTGCCATGCAGCACACCGGGCGTGCCGGCTGTCAAAGACGCCGCATGGCGTCCCGTTTCCAGGCCGTCACCGGCTGCTTCGACGCCGATCAACCCCACCTCCAGGTCGTCGATATAGGGATAAAAAATGCCCATGGCGTTCGAGCCGCCGCCGATGCAGGCGATCACCTGATCAGGCTGGCGCCCGGTCATTTCCGGCATCTGCACTTTGCATTCATCGCCGATCACCCGTTGGAAATCGCGCACCATCATCGGGTAAGGGTGGGGCCCGGCCACCGTGCCGATGATATAAAAGGTGTTTTCGACATTGGTGACCCAGTCGCGCATGGCTTCGTTAAGCGCATCCTTGAGCGTCTTGGAGCCCGATTCGACGGGCACCACGGTGGCGCCCAGCAATTTCATGCGATACACATTGGCCGCTTGGCGCCGGACGTCCTCGGAGCCCATGTACACCACACATTCCATGCCAAAACGCGCGGCAATCGTAGCGGTCGCCACGCCATGCTGGCCGGCGCCGGTTTCGGCGATCACGCGCGGTTTGCCCATGCGTCTGGCCAGCAACGCCTGGCCGATCACATTATTGATTTTGTGCGCGCCGGTATGGTTCAGGTCTTCGCGTTTGAAATAGATTTGCGCGCCGCCCAGCATCTCGGACCAGCGTTTGGCGTGATACACCGGCGATGGGCGCCCGACAAAATGCTTGAGTTCGGATTCATATTCGGCGACAAATTCCGGGTCGCGACGGTACTGCTCGTAGGCCTGGTCCAGCTCTTTCAGGGCGTGAACCAGGGTTTCGGCGACAAACACACCGCCGTAGGGGCCAAAATGGCCGCGTGCATCAGGTAGGTTATACATCACATCATCCTTTTGGCCGGCAGCAAACATAACGCTTGCTGCCTTGCTTTACCGTGAGTTATTGAGCGTCGGCGGCGGCCTGGCGTGCATTGTCTTACGCCATATCGGCTGCACGCACCGCCTGCACAAACGCCGTCATTTGGGCGTGATCTTTCACGCCCTTTATGTGCTGGGAACCCGTGCCTTCGATGCCGCTGGAGACATCGACCGCGTACGGGCGCACGCGACGGATTGCGTCACGGACGTTTTGTGCGTCCAAGCCACCACTTAAAACGGCCTGATGCGCGAGCTCTTCTGGAATGATGGACCAATCGAAAACCTTCCCGCCCCCGCCATAACTGTCGACCAAAGTGTCGAACATGACGCCGTTGGCGCCGGCAGCGGCATAATCAAGTTGCCATTTTATCAAATCGGCGGGCGCCGTGCCCGCGTCGACCCGCAATACCCGCACCCAGGGCAAACCGGCAATGTGCGCCAATTGGGCGCAACGCTCGGGGGTATCGACTGCGGCATCGCCATGAAACTGTAACATCGACAGCGGTACCGCGTCGACCACCTGCCGCAGCCACTCGGGCGTGGTATTCACAAATAGCCCCGTCACCGTCACCAAAGGCGGCAAAGCGCGTGTCAGCGCGACGGCCTGTTCCAGCGAAACCGCGCGTGGACTCGGCGGATAAAACACCATGCCGATCGCGTCGGCGCCAAGTGCGACGGCATGCAGCACATCTTCCCGCCGGGTCATGCCGCACAGCTTGATGCGCGTGCGCAGCGGGCGCACCTGTGGCAGGCTGCCGGCCGTAGCCGGATCGGCGGCGGGCGGGTTTAATGGTTGCGCCATACGTCGCTCCATAAAAATGCCGACAAGTTAGGGGCGGGAATCTTGAATTCAGGCGGATAAGCGACCTCGGCCAAATACAGGCCGTCCGGCATGAAGGTCGGCGCGGCCAGCGCACGGTCGAGGCTGTCGCGCACCATCACGATCCACTCCAGCGACTCGCGATGGCGCCCGACGGCAATCAGGCAACCCATGATGTTACGCACCATATGATGCAAAAACGCATTGCCGCGAAAGCGGAAATGAATAAAATTGCCGCGTGTCTCGATGCTGATTTCGTACAGATGTTTAACCGGCGACTTCGCCTGACATTCGGACGAGCGGAATGCCGAAAAATCATGCGTGCCGATCAAGTGCCGCGCCGCCAGGCGCATCAACTCGACATCGACGGGCATATACACCCAACCGGCCCGGCCTTCCAGCAAGGGCGCTCGCACCGGATGATTGTACAGCGCGTAATAATAGGTCCGCTCGAATGCATCGAAGCGCGCGTTGAAGGTTTCGTCCACCTGCTGTGCCCACTGCACCGAAATGGTGGCCGGCAAAAAAGCATTCACACCCCGTACCCATGAATAATCGGCACGCACTACGGAGGTGTCGAAATGCACCACCTGCCCTACCGCGTGAACGCCGGCATCGGTACGCCCGGCAACCGTGGTTTGCACCGGCATGCCGCAAAATTTCGCGAGGCAACGTTCCAGCACATTTTGCACCGTATTGCCGCTCGGCTGCGACTGCCAGCCGGAAAAAGCGGTGCCGTCGTATTGAATCCCCAGTGCGATGCGCATCATGCTAACGCCCGCCGATCATGGCAAGGGGGCCAGCGATCCGAGCAAGGCCCGGGCGGCTTCGCGCGTCGCCGGGTCGTTCGAATCGATGACCTCATTGATCAGTGCCCGGGCTCCGGCAACATCGCCCAAAGCCACGTACTCATGCGCCAGATCCAACTTGTTGCGCGACACCGCGACGGGGTCGAGCTCATTTGCCTGCACCGGAACATGGGGCGGCTGATGCGGCAAGTCGAGATCGAAATCCAGATCGAGCACACCGAATTTCACCGCGCTTCGCCCCGCCACCGATGCCATGCGCGGCAGGCCATCGGGACGGGCAGGCTCATCGTCAACTTCAGCGGACTCGGCACTGGGCGTTGGCTCGGGCGTTGGCTCGGGCGTTGGCTCGGGCGTTGGCTCGGGTATCGGCGTCAGAGCGGGCTCGATGATTTCCGGCGCGAGTGTCTCCATCTGCGCCGGCTCGAAAAATTCATCGAGCAGGGGTGCCGATGCCGGTGCCTCGCCGTGGTTCGCTTGGGGCGTTTCGTGCGCGCCGGTTTCGGCCGCCGGCACCAACGGTGCGACCGGCGGCGGCGTGTCTTCAATCGCGGCGGACTGCTCGGCCGATTCCGCTTCCTCCTCCGGCTTGGCAGCCGGTTTGGCCGGCGCCACCGGCTGCGGCGCGAGCGCCTCGTGATCCGACGGCAGCGACAAGTCTATCGCCTCCATCGCATTTTTCAGGCGCGGATCGGGCGTCGATAGCGGCGGTTCGGCGGCCGGTGCCGCGTCATGGCCAGCCGGCTCGAACAGGCTTTCGTCACGCTTCCGGGCACGCGCCGCCGCACGTTCTTCCGGGCTGAGGAACAGCGGGTTCTCGGGGTCCAGATCGCGGCCGAGTTCGAGCACTTTCTGCCATTCCTCGCCTTCTGAATTGCTCAAGGTCCGCAGGTCATAAAACGCATCGGTAAAGGCGGCCATCTGTTTGGCCTGCGCCAGCAGGGCGGCGAGCCGAACCATCAAACCCTTATCGTTGGGGGTCAGTGCCAACGCGGCGCGCAGGTTTTCGACGTCATCGGGTGGCGCCGCCGGGTCGGCCGGTAACCCCGGCTGGTTGACGGATTCATCGAGCACGTCGTCGACCGGTTCCGGCAACGGTTCGCTTGCGGCCTCGTTGACCAACTCATCGGCAAACTCATCCGCGAACCCATGTTCCGGCGTATCGGCTTCGGCTGATTCGGGGAATGCCATCTCAGGCGGCGTCGTCGCAGGTATCCGATCCGGCAACTCATGCGTGTGCGCTGCGGGGTAAGCGAACGATTGCGGCAACTCGGTATCGTACTCATGCTTATGCGCCGCGCTCTCGTCGTGGTTTGAGGCAACAGCCGGCTCGGCGTCGGGGTCGAGTCCGGCGTCCGCTGTTGCTGCGTGCATCACCGCATCAGGCATAAGCACGTCGGGCACAACATCATGCGCGGCTGCGCCGTCGGTCTGGCCGGCGGCATGATGCGCTGCATCAGCGGGTGCCTCCAGCGCGTTATCGAGCCGTTTTTCGGCGGGACGATCGGATAAGGGAGCGGCGGACTCATGCTCCGACTCAGCGTCAAACTTGCCGGCCGGCTTATGTTCCGCTTCAAAATCAGGCTCAATGCGCCAGCCTGAATCCATCGCGGGAGGCCGGGAAGTTGCGGACTCAGAGGCCGGCGACGCGACCGGTGCCGCCCGTTCGTGAGACGACTGGAACGAAGCGTAGGGAGGATGATCCGAGGCGTGCTCAAGATCGGCGCTCAGCTCCTTTTTCTTTCTCGGCCAAAGTGCCAACACGGCGAGCAGCAAGGCGATGAGGACGCCGCCGATGGCGTACCAGGTCGGGGGATTCGACATCCGCGACTTGATCTCGTCCATGATTTGCGCACGGGTCATGCCGCTATCGGACACTGGACGCGTTGCTGTCGCCGACGCCGCCGACGCCGCCGATGCCGCCGATGCCGCTGATGCCGCTGATGCCGCCGGCACGCCACTGGCGACCCCGCCGATAGCAGCACTGGCCGCCGCAGCCGGGACCGAAGCCGCAACTGAAACCGGCGGCGCAGAGACTGGCTTGATGGGTTTGGGCACCTCGGTCGAGCCGAACATGCCATGCGCCTGCAGCGCCATCAACACACGATTTTTAAATGCCAGCCATGCCTGCAAACCGGCAAAACCCGCCTTTTCAACAGGATGCACCGTTACCGGCGGCGTCGAGCTGACCGGCGCCACGGCGCCGGAGGCAGCATCGGCAACCGCGCTCGCGGCAGGCGCGGAAGCGGCTGGTGCAGAAACAGCCGAGGCACTCGCGGCCACAGAAACACCCGAGGCGGCGACAACACCCGAGGCGCCCTCGGTAGCCGCAATGCCCGCGACAGCCGAAGCGCCAGATGCCGCGACGGCAGTGCTGGCTACAGTGCCCGAAGCGGCGACAGCAACCGGCGCCACGCCCGTAGCCGGGTTCGACGGTGCTGCAACATGCGCCGCGGATGCAGGTGCCGTCAGGGCAGACGCGACGGCAGCGCTCGAAGCGGCTTTGCCGCCGGTCACGCTGGGTTGCCCCGACGTCGCGGCCAAATTCGGTGCTGCATTCGATATCGAATTCGATACGGTGGCGGGCGCCGAGGCGGCAACGCTGGCGGCAAACACCGCCGACGCGAGTGCCGGGGGCACAGTAGCCTGCACCATCGGCATCGGTGGCGCTGACGATTTGGCGGCGGATCCGGGCAGCGCATTGGCCCGTGCCGCCTGACTGCCTGCCGCCGAAGCAGGATTATTAAAGGCGGCCAGAATCGCCGAGAGGCTGGCAAATGAGGCCGTGGTCGAGGCCGATGCTGAAACCGGCGCACTGGCAACTCCCGGCGCATAAACCGAGGCCGGAACATTGAGCACAGCCCCCACGCGCAAACGATCGCGTTTGCCGCCCATAAAGGCGCGCGGATTGGCTTCGAATAACTCGGTGGCCACCCGATCGCGCGTTGCCGGGTCGGATGTCTGAGTAATTTCAGAGGCAATATCGTCCAGCTTGGCCCCCGCCCGCACCAGATAACTATTCGGATGTGCCCCGGCCGCGGCGCTCGCCGCCTGAGCCCCATTCGCCTGAGCCCCATTCGACACCGCGGCACTTGCCGCCGTCGCCGCATCCAGCGGCCACGCCGCGGTCGACAACGCCAGGCAGAGCACACCGGCCCCAGTAAGGACCGCGGTGCGACGCAAACTCCCCGCGGCATGAGGCAGAGGCCGGTTCAACGCGCGCTTAAAACTCAAACCCATCATCATTTTCACCACAAAAAAAAAGCCGGGCCACGGCTGTAGCCCGGCAGTTTTTGCCGGATCGGGGCGAGCCATCCGAGCCATCCGATAACCGCCGCCAGCATCGATGGCCGACTCGGCAGGACTCACCCCTTTCACGACGATGCGTTTTCAGGCCAACGCATTTCAAGCATCCAGCAAGATACGCAACATCCGGCGCAAAGGCTCGGCGGCGCCCCACAATAACTGGTCGCCGACGGTAAAAGCCGACAGATATTCACCACCCATGGCCAATTTGCGCAGGCGCCCGATCGGCACCGACAAGGTTCCGGTGACCGCGGTCGGGGTCAGTTCGCGCATCGATACTTCACGTTGGTTAGGTATCACTTTTACACTATCGTTCGCCGACGCCAAAATGTCGTCGATTTCACTTAACGGCACATCGCGCTTGAGTTTAATGGTCAATGCCTGCGAATGGCAGCGCATCGCGCCGATCCGCACACACAAGCCGTCGACGATGATCGAACCGGGTTGGCCCATGGCGGGCTTGCCCAGGATCTTGTTGGCTTCGGCCCCGCCCTTCCATTCTTCTTTCGACATGCCGTTGCCCAAATCCTTGTCGATCCAGGGGATCAGCGAGCCGGCCAGGGGCACGCCGAATTGTGCGCTGGACAGTTCCGGGCTCTTCATGGTTTCGATCACACGGCGGTCGATTTCCAGGATGGCAGAAGCCGGGTCGCTCAGATTCTGGCTGACCGCTCCGTGCAATGCCCCCATTTGCGTCAATAGTTCGCGCATATGCTGCGCGCCGCCGCCGGACGCGGCTTGATAGGTCATGGCCGAAACCCATTCGATCAGGCCTTCGCGGAACAAGCCACCCAGCGCCATCAGCATCAGGCTGACGGTACAGTTGCCGCCGATATAATTTTTGACCCCGGTGGTGAGGCCTTTTTTGATCACATCGAGATTCACCGGATCAAGCACGATGATCGCGTCCGATTCCATCCGCAGCGACGAAGCGGCATCGATCCAATAACCGTCCCAACCCGCGGCACGCAGTTTGGGGAACACTTCATTAGTGTAGTCGCCGCCTTGGCAAGTGATAATGAAATCGCATTTTTTCAATGCGTCGATATCGGTCGCCGATTTCAGCGTAGTCTCGTTTTTTGCGAACGAAGGCGCAGCGCCACCCACATTGCTGGTGCTGAAAAATACCGGTTCAATCAGCGCAAAATCGTTTTCTGCCTGCATGCGCTGCATCAATACCGAACCCACCATACCGCGCCAACCAACGAGACCTACGGTTTTCATTTTTTTACTCTCTCACTTGCACCACATCGAATTTGCGACATCCCTTTACCCTGTCGCCGGATTTGCATCGCCCGGCGGCCGGGCGCCAGGATGCGCCTGATTAAAACTTATGCTGCCAGCGCAGCCACTACCGCATCGCCCATCTCGCGGGTGCTGACTTTTTGCATACCCGCTTGCCAAATATCGGCCGTGCGCAAGCCCGCGTCGAGCGTGTGGGCGACCGCCTGGCGGATTTTGTCGGCCCATTCGGGTTTGCCGAAGGACAGATCGAACATCATGGCGACGCTGAGGATCATGCCGATGGGGTTGGCGATGCCCTGCCCCGCGATGTCGGGTGCGGAGCCGTGGATGGGCTCGTACAGCCCGCGCGTCGGCTTGAAGTCCGGAGTCGGGACGGAAGGCGCGCCTGCCAGGGAGGCGGACGGGAGGAGCCCCAGGGAGCCCGGGATGACGCTCGACTGGTCCGAAAGGCTGTAAACATCTC
>JAMFSV010000365.1 GCA_026225455.1 Burkholderiales bacterium
CGGCAGACTATTGAACTGCGCCTGGGTGCCGGTATTGGTCGGATCTCCAACCCCGAAAACCAGGCTGCCGGCAGGCGCACGCACGGTACCGGCCTGCACAATGTCGGTCGCGTCGACCAGCAACGTGCCGCCCGCCGACAGCGGTACACCCGAGGTGCCGTTGGCCAGGAAAGTGATGCTCGTCGGCGCCTGGCTCGGGCCAACCGCGTCGAGGATAAAAGTACTGCCGGTCGACGGGTACAAGTCCGCCGCCTGGAAGCTCAGGTTGCCGGGAGTAAACAGTTCTCCGGGCAAAAGTGCATTGCTGCCGTTCAAGACACCGTTGGTCGAGGTCAGCCGGATATCGCCGCTGCTGACAAAATTGGCCTGCCCGAAATTGTTCAGTTGAAACTGGTTTTCCAGATCGATGAACGACGCATTGAGATTCAAGGTCGCGTCACCGAGTGCCTCTACCGGTGCCAGCTCCGTTGAGCTACCGATCAGGCTCGGACCGATAATCGCTATGTACGGCGCGGTTATCGTCACCGTGGGCGCGCCGAGCGGCGTCGACCCTGCCGTCAGCAACTGAGGAGGCGCGGTGGAAGACGACGCCGAAGGCGGGGGGGATAATGTGTCGCTACCCGCCAACAGACTGTTCACTTCTGCGCTCGTCAGCGCAACGAGTCGGCCGGTATTGAGAATCACCGAACCGGGAAGACTCAGGTTGACGTTACCTTCAAAAGCGATAGGCACCGCTGCGTCGCTTACATTCTGCGAGTCGTCAATCACCAAGTTGGCGATACCCGAACCCGCCAGCTTATCGACCGAAAACTGCAGCACGCCGTATGAGGTATGCAGCGTCTGTTTCCCATTGGAGGAGGTGGTGGTGAATTCGCCCGGGAAGTCCTGACCCGGCATCAGTCCCGCCGGGACCAGATCGCCGCTCTGCTGCAGGATCAATACCTGGGCCGGCGGACTGGCGACCGGTAGGCCGCCGCCGGGTTGTTGCGCACTGCTCACCGAGCTCTGCTCCGGCAGCAAGGTCAAACTACCGCCCTGCGCCTGGCTCGCGCCCGGCTGCGCTTGCAAGCTGCCGTCGAAATACAGGCCGCTGGAGGCACCGAGGGTAATCGAGCCGGCATTGCTCCACACTTGCTGCGGCGCATATTGCCCGTTGGACTGCAGTTCGTCGAAGCTAGCCGAGGTGCCCGACACATCGATCAGCGAGCCTGCTTGCGCCACCACAAAGCCCGAGTCGTCCGAGATAACCACCGTGCCGCCGGGCAATACCTTGCCCGTATCGGGAACCACCGCGCCAAACCCTTGCTTGACCGGAGCCGCCAGCGGATCGGTCAAGGCCACCCCGGCCACGTCGAGCACCGCGTCCGGCCCGAGCCACACCGATTTACTGACGCTGGTAAAACCCGTGGAGAGCAACTGGCCGCTTTGACTAAATTGGGCATTCTCCGAATCCGCACTGAGCGTGATGGAACCGCCCGGCGCGATAATCGAGCCCAGTACCGTTACCTGCGCGGGTGAACCTAAGCCGATGCTGGCCCCGGCGTCGCCGATAATCGAAGCCCCTTGAGCTTCCGTCACCGCGCCCGTCACACCGGCATCGGCATATGCGGGTGGCGTCCCGGCGGGTGTCCTCCATGCCAGATAACCGCCCGCCGTCAGCACCAGATCGGTCGCCTGCCGGTGATAGGAATCAAGCGTGCCCAGCGTGGTCAGGCCATCGGCCGACAAGTTGCTGCCACTGACCGCCTGCTGCAACGCCGGCACATTCGGCAGCAAATTCTGTTGCGTGAGTTGAACCGTCGCCCCAGGCGCAACCGTGGTGTCGTACATCGCGTTCAGTACGTACTTGCCGAAACCCTGGCGACTGAAGAAGTCGACCGGCAACGCCAAGTCCCAACTCGGTGTCTGGCTTGGATCGCCACCGATCTGGAAACCCAGACCCTGTAACGTCAGCGTGCCGCCGCCGGCAAAACCGAAACTGTCGATGCTGCCGTCCATCTCGATGCGGCCGGCGCCAGGCTGGCTGGCCGGCAGATTGGGGGCACCGTCACCCGAGCCGAAAGCCGCACCGGTATAGGTCAACAGCGACAGGTTACCGCCCATCCCCTCAGCAATATCATTTTGCGTCAGCATCTGGCCATCGGCCAGGATCTCGCCGCCGCTCGACACATCGATCACGCTGCCGTTTTCCAACAGGATCGAACCGCTGGTGTCGGCCCCACCTGAACTCGCCTGCGCCGTCGACAGCTTGACGCTGCCGCCGTTAATGAACTCGCTGTCGCCGGGCACAGTAGCGGGCGTGGACTGGGTATCGTTGTTAACCCACTGTCCGGCCACGCTGATGGACCCATTGGGCCCGACCGCAATATTGCCGCCGCCGGTCGAGATGGAAATCGTGCCCGAGGGGGCGCTCAGGCTGCCCAGCACGTCGATTTGACCGGACGTATCCGGATTCTTCAAGGTAATCGAGCCGCCGGGCTGCACCGCCAGTTGAGTACCGGCCGCAACCAGGATGCCCTTGCCGCCAAACACATCTTCGGTCACGCTGACATTGGCGAAACCGCCGCTGTTCAAGGTGTTCACCGGCACCACCATGGTGGCCAGCACGTTGTTGGGGTCGGTACTGCCCAAGCTATTGAGTGCCGTGGTGTCCAACGGCGTGTTCGCCGTGAAATCGGGCGACAGACTGCTTAATTGCGGCGCACTGTTTTGCAGAATTACCGTGCTTGACTCGCCGGTAGCGGACGTATTGACGCCCTGCGTGAGTCCGGCCAGTGTCCCGGCCGCATCGGCCCCCAGATTGAAGTTACCGCCGACCGGCTGGTTATTGCCCTGCACTTGGTTCGAACCGCCGAACGCTTGGGCGGTAATGCTGCCGTCGAGGACCATCGATTGCGACGCGAACACGTTAAGTGTGCCGGCGTTGCCGCCCACGATGTAGTCCGACTCGTAAGCGCCGCCGCTCAACAACGGGTTGAACCAGTCATTGGTCACCTGCCAGCGCGGATGATTTTCGATGAACTCGCCGGCAATTCCGACATAAATATCGTTTGGGTCAGCCTGGCCGATCGGCACGATCGCGCCGCTGGCATCGATCAGGCGTGTCGTGTTAACCATCCCGCCGAGGTAATGGACGTAGCCGCCGTTCAGGTTCAACGACGATCCGTCGGCCGTCATCACCTGGTTGCCGGAAAGCGTGATGCTGCCGCCGTTGGTCAGCAACTGGTCGACCGTGCGCGGGATCAAGTTAACCGCGCCCGCCAGATTCAAGATCGGACTACCCACCCACTGCAGACCGTCGGCGTTGGTACCCGATAACGTGCTATCCACCACCACGCCCGTCAGGCCGTTGAGAAAACTGTCGCGCAACAGCGGCGAGTTGGCCAGATCGTTCTCGTTGATGGTTCCAACGTCGAGCAAGATGGAGGAGATCGGCAGTTCGACGTTGGCGAGACCGGATACATCGATGGTCGCCCCCGTGTCGACGAAGATCCGCCCCTGCACCGCTGTGTCACCCGGTGGGGTAAGATCCAGCGCCGCGGATGGCGTCAGTGCCGCCACCGAGACAGTGGAACCCGGCGCTTCGATCAGCGACCCGGACTGGAACCACACCGAACCCGCCGTCATCGTGATGCTGCCAGGAGTGAAGACCGTGCCCGGCGCGGACGTCGCGGTCTGGCCGTCCGTGTCGGGCAGGACGGCCGTGAGCGACCCGTTGCCGAAGATCAATTGCCCGGCTCGATTGGTTGCATCGCCGCCATCGGCAAGTGTGACGGGCGGCGTTGATGCAATGTACGAGGTGCCTGTGGGCGTATTGGCGATATATTCGTCGACCGTCGAGATGACGATCCCGCCGGGAGAACTGACACTCGTGGTGGCTCCCACTACGCCGTTCTGGTTGACATTGGTGCCCAGCAGGTCGATGTTGCCGCGTGCCGCCTGGATCAAGCCCGTGTTGTTCAGGTTACTCACCGGCGTAATATCGATCGCGCTGCCTCCGCTACCCACCGCGATGCGGCCAGTCAATTCCGGCAGCAAGATCTGCGGGTTGGTGGCGTTCGGCGTCAGGCTGACGCCCACGCCCGCCGCGAGTATCACTTGGCCATCGGTGGCTGTGATGCTGCCGCCATTGTTCACCCCCGGAGCTGCCACCAGCACCAGGCCGCCATCGCTGGCGGTCCCGTTGGCGTGCGTGGTGATCGAGGCACCCGGCGCGATGGTAATGCTTCCTGGCGCCTGGTACTGGCTTGCCGACGAAATCGACACGTTGTTACCCAGGCCGAGGATTTCGTTGGCGCCGGCGCTGCTGGCACCGGCCGGTTGCGTCTCGCCCGCCTCCAGTACCGCCAGACCGCCGTTCAAAAACGACTTGTTGCTGGCGGCGATATCCGTACCGCTTTGCACCAGATCGTCGTTGGAATTCAGCACGTCGAGCGACGACGCCACCAACGAATGCACATTGACCTGCGAGCCCGCGCCGAAGAGGATACCGTTGCGGTTGAGCACCAGCACCGTGCCCTGTGCGGTAACGTTCCCCAGGATCTGGCTCGGTGCGCCCGAGGGGTCCTGGATGCGGTTCAGCACGATCCAGTTGTTTGCACCGTTGGTCTGGGTGCCACCCGACTGGTCGAAATTAAGGGTGGTCTGTTTACCGACGTTCATTGTCTGCCACGTGAGCACCGCATCCGGCGCGGTCTGCTTCACGTTGACATTGACTGTTCCATTAGGATTGACCGTTTGCTGCGGCCCATTTGCATTGATCCACAGAGTGGGATTGCTTGGATTGGCGGTGGCGGTGGTCGGCGCGTTGTTGCTATCGAAGCTGACCCCCGGTGCCACTTGCAGGCCCCCAACCGCCAAGCCGTTCGGCACATTCGATGGGGCGGCCGCGGCAGCCGCCGCGGCGGCTTGCTGCGCCGCCATTTGCTGCGCAATGCCTTGCGCTGCGCGCGCCAGGTTCTGAATCGACGGCTGGCTTGCCGACAGCGCCTGCTGCGGCGAAATCCCGAGATTGGAGTTACCGGATGCGCCTGCCGCACCGCCACCCGCGCTCATTTGGGTGGCCACATGCGAGAGGTTGATAATGGCCCCGGCGTGAGCGCCCGCTGTGGCGCCGGCGGCCAGCATTACCGTCATCGCCCGGCACAGGGGCCGCAATGTCGGCGCAACTGATTTAGATGACTGATGGACGGGTTTTAATGGTGTAAATCTGCAAGCGGCCATAAACAACTTCCCCGGTGACAAGCGAATCAAACAAACTTGGTGACTGATGCGGCAGACACGCCGAACTCAAATACGAATAAATGGAAGATGCAGATATGTTCAGCACTCGCTTGAGAAAGAGCGAGTGAGTGAATATCGACGTACCGTTCGCTTTAATCACAGCGACTATCATCGCAACCGCTTACGACAATAGTGCGACAATCAAAGCATTGATTTTTCAGCTTGTCGGATTTCTATCTATGCGACTCTGCCCACATGCGTTCATTGCGACTCTCAAGAAGTGCCTGATACCTGTAAGACGTATCTCGAAAGCTGAATCCGCAGAAGAATTTCAAAAAAATTTGAAATCGGGGGTGATGCCGTTGCCGCATGGTTTGGACGCTATTCCGCCCCAATAACGTCAATGCGTTACCGCAAAAATCTTATATAGTGGGAATGGGTAAGCAGAAAATAGAGTTAAAACAGGCGTGATGCAGAAAATCGGCATGCCGGCACCTCAAACAAGGCCTCCGCGCAAAGGCCCGTCGGTGGTTGATGCCGGCGGATTTGCTCGACGAAGCGCGCTCAGGTCAACACCAGCAAACCACCCGGCAGAGTGCTGGCATGTAACTGATAGGTATGCTGAATCTGCAGCAGCACCGTGTCCAGCGTATGGATCGCGAAACGTCCGCTAACCTGGCGCTTGGCGACGTTTTGATCCAGCAGCACGACTCGGCCCGGGCGGTAGCGGTTAATTTCGGCAATAACATTGGTCAATGACGTTTGCCGGAACACCAGGATGCCGTCGCGCCAAGCCGACAAAGCAAGCGGATCGGCCGCCGCCACCGCGCCCAAGGAATGCGAGTCATAGGTGGTTTGCTGACGCGCCGCCAGAGTGCGCACCCCCAAGGGGTGCATGAGCCGCAGCGCGCCATCGACGCAAGTCACGCGGGTTATCCCATCCAGATGGCGAACTTCGAAATGGCCATCCGTCGCAATGCTGCGCCCTACGCCTGCCGTCACACTAAAGCGCCGGGCCGGAGCCAGCAAATCGACCGCGGCTTCTCCAGAAACCAGTTCGATACCCACCGTTTGGCCGCCTGCCTGCTGCCGGTTGATGCTGGTCAGCGTATTCAAGGCCACGCTGACATGGTCGGTCAGCGCCAACTGGCGCTGTTCGCCGGTGCCGGTACTATAGTCCGCCCGCAGCATGCCGGCCGAGGGCCACAAGTCGAACGGCGGGTAAATCATTGCCACACCGGCCGCGGCGGCCAAGGTCGCAGCACCGCCCAGAAAGGTACGGCGGCCCCATGACGAAGGGCTCGACGCCGGCGGCTTGACGGCCAAACCGCTGTTCTCGCGAACCAGCTTGGCCAGCACAGGATCCAGGGTTTGCCACCAGCGTTGCGCGTCCTGGAATGCTGCCTGATGCGAGGAACTGGCCGCGCGCCAGCGTCGGAAGGCCCGCGCGTCCAACTCGGTAACTCGGCCGGCCGTCAGGTGGCGCAGCCAGGCCCGTGCCTCACGCTGAAGTTGTTCGGGCGCGACTGCCGCCCGGTCTGCCGATGCTTTCATTGCGTAACTCTATCCGCCCACATGGCTATTGCCGCCGAATTCGGCGCGCTTATGATTAAAGGTCGCATTTAAGATTAAAGGCCCCATATCGGATAGACGATTCTCGACACGTAAATCCTCATTTTATTTTGTGCCCGTGCTTCGCGGCCGCTCAGTGCGCTCGACGCAATAGTCATGAGCTATCTTTAATTCTTGCTCAATGGTGCGCCGCGACAGGCCCAGACGATCGGCAACCTCCTGTTGCGGCAAATGCTCCCAGCGCACCATCAGCAAGATCTGCTGGCGCCGCAGCGGCATGGTTCGGATCACTTCCAGCAAGGCGTTCAATTCCGAGCGCGCCTCGGCCGTATCGGCCGGACCCGGCATCGGATCAGGTTGCTCAAGTAAAACCTCGACCTCGGTCTCGCTCAACAGCCGGCTACGGCTGCGCTGATAGTCGATTGCAATATTGACCGCCATGCGCAGCAGATAGGCAGCGGGATTTTTCACCTCGCCGTAGTCGTCCCGGCTTTCCAGGCGCAACCAGGCGTCCTGCAACGCATCGCCGGCCAGGTCGGCGCTGCCCAGTTGCCAGGTCAGACGCCGCTTGAGGTCGTCATAACGTTGCACCAGAAAATCGCGCAAGGCAGGAAGAGCGTTGTCGGGCATGGTAGATCCGTTCTCCGGGGTCCGCTAGGGACGCGAACGGCATTCCACCCCGGGGATAGCCCCGCGCGGCAGAATCACCATATAAATAGGTTGCGCCATCTCCGGCGGCGGCGGCTCGTCAAGCTGGATCGTCTGCAGGATGGTCAGCACCGCGCTATCGCGGTCGCGCTCGCCCGTGCTGTGGAGCAGCCGGGCTTCTATAATCCGGCCGGCGGCATCAATGCTGAAACGCAGCGCGGTGCGATAGTCGCCCGGCCCGGCCAGCGGACTTTCGCAAAACGCTTGCCAAATGCGCGTCTGCAACAGTCCGTCGTAGTCGCGGTAGTTCTGGGTATCCGCGCTATTGTCGGGCAATGGGGCTGCCGGCATCGGATCGGCGGCTCTGAGGACAAAAGCCTCTGCCTGGCCCGTTGCACCATAGTCCAGCGTCAAGCCCGTGCCGTCCAGTAGCTTACGCAAGGCGGCCTCCGGCGCATAAATTCCCTGCACGGCAGTCGAAGTGCGCCCCGCCACCAGCGACGAATCGAAAAATACCGGCCGCCCGGAGAGCTCCCCGTATTGTTCGAGCGCGGCAGCCAGAGGTTGTGCGGCGATGTTGAAACTGTATAAGGGTGCGGCAAACGGTGTCGCTGGCTGAACCGGCCGTGTTTCGAGCAACTGCGGACCGGCAGGCTGCGCCGCAGCCACTTTCCACAGCAAGCACAGCGCGAGGATGGGCCATTTCAGTCTGCCGGCGACAGGATGCACAAGGGCTCCCCGACACACGCAGCCGCAACCCATCCGTTCCGGGCGGAACCGTTCGGGATTTCAGTTTCATCGGGACGATATGCAGTGGGCATGGCGACACTATCAAAGCAGCATAGTGTGGCCGGAGCATATGACCCCGATGTGACACCCGTGTTTTGGCCTGCTCGCGAGTGCAAGAAGCCAGTGCCTTGAACGCCGATGCGCTTGAGTCGGGCGCTCGGGCGCGTTTCGGCGAGCGCCCTCAGGCGCCCGCTCAGCCCGTCCTGCGGGACCGGGCCGGCGCGCCCCTAGCGCGAGCCTCCGGGCAAACCAGTTCGGCCGCCGGAGGTATTACGACGGCAGAGTGTTGCCGGTGTTGTCGCCAATCGCATAATCGCCGGCGCGCGCCACCTGTTCGTCGAATTCCTTCTCCTGCATTTGCCTCATCAAGCTATACCAATAGTCCATCGAAACCAGACATGCAACCGGCTGCCCGTATTTTGTTACCACTACGGGGTGTTCGGCTGCGTTCCTGAGTACCTTGGAAGGATTCTTGCTGAATTCACGCGTCGCCACCAACATGGCATGCTTTCGAGAAAATAATTCCACCGTCTAGCCCCTTATACGCTCCGCAAGTCATCGCCAAAATCGATCGGCGACGTGGTTCCCTTCATCCTGAAAAACCTTCACTCAATCGCAACTCCGCCAAAGATTGGATTAATAAAAATCCCCAACTTACCGTTGGGATTGATGCTTACCGGCACGATCCATTACAGAGTATTAAAGTGACAATTTAAATACAAATAATACGTAAAACGACAAGCCAAGCCTTGGAGATTAATAATCATGCTAATTTTTTTAAAAAAAATTAAAAATCTTACATAAATTACCGTAAAAATTTCCATCAACAACGCGACCACCAGCCTCTTTATATATTTTTTTGATAAAGAAGTGAAAAATAATATTAAAATGCTACGGCACTTGATAAATCAATCGATGCGCCGCTGGCCGCCGCGCCTTAGCGAAGTTTCCCGATCAATCAAAGCCGGCAAACAATAAGGAGTTCAAGAAAAGTGGCAAAACCAGGCCACATTCCGCCGGTATACCCCATGCCGCGCATGGTTTGGTGCTCAACATCTGTCACGACAGCGTCCCCGATGGTTGGTTAGGATGCAGCGAGGTCGGGCGCAATGATATTGCGCTTGGCGGTTCCGCTCGACGGAGGAACAATGCGCAACATCTACGATCCAGCTCTTCTTGGCAGGCGCACGGCGCCCGGCGCGCGCCAACGCGGCATTGCGATCGTGATGGTGTTACTGGTGGTGGCACTGACGGCCGCCTTGGTCGCCAGCGTGGTATGGCGCGAACTGGTGGCGGTGCGCGAAGTCGAAAACCAGCGCTTGAACGTTGAAACCATGTGGGTCGAGCGGGCCGCGGTCGAATGGGCGCGTGCAACGCTGGCCGCCCAAAGTGCGACATCCAATGTCGCTTATGTCGGCCAGACTTGGTCGGCCCCCGTCGATGACCTCCAGCTCGCGAATATCCTGCCGCGCGAGGCGCTTGAGGTGAATGGCGACCTCGCGGGCGCATACATTTCGGGCGCGGTCGAAGATGCGCAGGCGAAATTCAATTTGATGGACCTGGTGTCCCGGCCGGGCCCCAGCCAGCCCTGGCAGATCGACGGCGGCGGCCTGGAAGCCTATCGACGGCTGCTGGGCCAACTGTCGCTCAATCCTGGCTTGGCCCCGCTCACCGCCGCTTATCTGTTGCGCTCACTTGGAGACAGCAACGGCGGCGGTTGGCCGCTGCAACCGGTTTCAGTGCAGGACCTTGCACGCATTCCCGGTTATAGCGAGCAGGCGGTCCAGACCTTATCGGCATTCGTCACGGTCCTGCCCGATTACACCAGCATCAACGCCAACACAGCGGCCGAGCCGGTGCTGGTGGCGGCCATTCCGTCGCTTTCGCCAGGCCAGGCCCATATGCTGGTTGAACGGCGCAGCAGCGCTTATTTCGTCGACACCGCCGACCTCGCGGTGGTGCTGGCGCCCACGCTGACCAATGCGGAACTGCCGCCGGGATCGATCGCCGGGGTCAACAGCGGTTATTTCATTGTGCATTGCCGGGTTCATTCCGCGAAAATCAATACCCGCGTCGACACGCTGATCGGCCGGTATGGTATCGGCGGCTTCAGTTGGACCGCGGTAGTCTGGGTCCACCGACTCGCCACCTGAAGTCCGCCCGGCGCTCAGCGTTCCGCCGCCGGTTGCAGCGTGGCGGATACACTGGCGTGTCCCACTTGCGCCTCGCCGCTCGCATGCGCGTCGACCACTCGCACCCGATCGGTGCGGCGTACCTGATCCAGCCAAGTCATCCATACGCCAAAAGGCACGTCTTTCGCCTCGACTTGAACTCCTTTGCCCAGTACGGTGAAATGCGCTGTGGCGATACCTGCCTGCGTCAGCGATGCGGCCAACGCATCGCGCAGGCCCATCCCGGTCGGTGCACGAACCGCGGCTGCGGCCTTCAGCCGGCGTGCTTCGTCGGCCTGCTGCCACACCTCGGCCAGTTGCACTTGCAGCAGCGGCAGGCTCGCCGTGAGCCGGGCGCGTCCGTCCCAGGCCGGCTGCCACAAGACGGTGTAAATCAACACCGCCACTGCCAGTGCTCCGCCCAGTTGCAGCAGGCGTTTCTCGCGCGGCGCGCGCGCGGCAAACCATTGCGTCAGCGCAGCCCAGATGGCGCGGGCTTGAGCGTCCATTTTTCGTCGTCCTCCTGTGCGGACAGGCCATTATTCGCCAGGCGGCGCTTGAGCCCATCTTCGTCGATATCGGTACCCGCCTTGAACGTCACCTCAAGCGCACCGCCGCTGTAATTCAACTCGGCGATTGCGCTCGACGGCACCGGACTTAATGCATGGGCCAAAGCCGCTGCCAGGGCGAGATAATCATCGCTACGCAATTCGCCGGCCACACCGCGCAAGCGCGTCAATTCCATGGTCATTTGCTGCTGCGGTTCAAGGACAATGCTGGTTCCCGGAAATGCGGTTTTTACCAACTGCGTCATCTGCTGGTTCAGCGCATCCCGGCGCTGACGCAGTTGCAACCACTGCACATTGAGTGCCACCAGCGACACCAGCAGCGACGCCGCCATAAAGCCCAGCGCGATACGCCACGGCTTGAGTCCAGCGGCGCCCGGCCGACTGCGCCCGGCATTGGCGAATTCGAACTGGCAGAGGTCAAAACGACAGGTGGACGCCTCGCGGACTACGGTCGCCAGCGGCAACGCATGGATGCTCGGCACACGCTCGGCATCCTGTTGCGGTTCGCCGCCGAGGGCTGCGGTTGCCGGAGCAACATCGACGGCGAAACCGGGTTCGACAACACATTCGACGGCAAGTGCATACGTCGCCAGAAGGCCGCGCTGCGCCAGTTCAATCAGCGTCGCATCCAGTTGCGCCGCGTTCACGCTCATGCCAAATCCCAGCGCGCCTTGCCTGAGCGCCAACTCCACCCATTCGCCACCGGGACTCTGTGCCTGCACGGGTGTTGCGTCGATGCTGATATGCCGCACAATCAGGGCGCTTGAGGTTGTCTCAGTTGGCGCCGTGCGGTCCTCTTCTGCAAGCGCGTCGAGGGTTGCCGGCGGCGTGGGCGGAAAATCGATCGGTGCCGCTTCGGTTTCCATCTCCACTTTTACCGCTCTCTCGCCCGGCATCGCGATTTCCACCGGCTTTGGGGAAATCGCCGGTAATGTCGGCATGTCCAGGCTCGGAATGCAATGGATCAACGGCACGGCGCGCAACCGTCGATGGCCCGCTTGCACGAAACGCTCGACAATAGCGGCAAACCAGTCGCGATCGATCACCGCCACGCAATGCTCGGCCGTGCCGGGCACGAGCGGACCGACCGCGATATGGCAGCGCTGCGCATCGCCGATCAAATATTCCTCAACCACGTTGGGCAGCACGCGTCGCAATTTGGGCCCGGTTACGGGCGGCAGCTTCGCCTGCAACAGCAGTGTGTCGCGTGCCGCCACCACCAGCACTGTGGCACCGGCCTTGGGCAACGCCTCGAACTGCGCATAGCCGGCGCGCAAGGTTTCGCCGTTGCGGCCGAGCTGCACAAACGGCATCGGCGTCGCTTCCCAGCCACCCGGAGCCAGCACGTCGCTGGACGGCAACAGCACAATCAAGCTCGACATGCAGACTCCTCATTCCGGCTTGCATGTGGAAACCGGTTCCGACAAGGATGATGGAACACACGGTTCATGGTTGAGACACCGCAAAGTTGCCGATTCCGCTGCCCACCACTTGCAAGTGTGCGGTACCGGCATCCAGCGTCACGATCACCGGAGCAGTGATACTTTCGTCGCCGAACACCACCCGTGGCACGGTTTCGCCGCTGCCGGTGTAACGAATCGACACGCCCGTCACCTCCGTGCCCCAGCGGTGCGGGCCGAGCAATTCATCGGCGAGCGGCTGCCAACTGCCATTCTCGCCGCGTTGATAGAACCGGTAGCCGCCAGCCATAGGCTGCCATGCTATCGAAACCGAACGCACCTGCGCCTCGTCGTCGGCGGACTCCAGCATGGTGGCCAGCCGCTGCGCTTCCTCGGCGAGATCGCCGCGGCGATTGCGAGTCGGCGCGAGCGCCACCACCGCCAACAACAGGCCGGCAATCATCAGCACCACCAGCATTTCAATTAGCGTAAAACCAGCCGATGCCTGATGCCGATGGCATGCGCTATTGCCAAGAGCCGATATCCGCATCGTTACCCTCCCCGCCCGCCTTACCGTCGGCACCGTAGCTAAGCACATCGATTTCGCCATGCACTCCGGGATTCAGATACTGATACGGATTGCCCCATGGATCATTCGGCAGGCGTTCGAGATAACCGCCATCCTTCCAGTTATTGGGAATCGGATCGGCCGTCGGTTTTTCGACCAAGGCGCGCAGGCCCTGTTCACCGGTCGGATAACGGCCGTTGTCGAGCCGATAGAGCTTGAGAGCCTGCATCACGGTACTGATGTCCTGGGTCGCGGCGACCCGCCGCGCCTGGTCGGGACGGCTCATAATCTTCGGTACGATCAGGGCCGCCAGGACGCCGATGATGGCAATCACCACCATCATTTCGATCAGCGTGAAACCGCTTTGCATGCGCCGCCCTGAACGGCGTCCCTGAAGCACAGTCACATTGGTCATCATCGGTTCACCTTCCTGTTCCAGAATAAAGACCTGCGGTCCATGATGCGCCGGCTTGCGGCGCACCGCTTCAATCATCCAACCCATCGCCCAACAGGAACCACACCATGCTCCGTTCCTTCCTACGTTCGTTCCAGCATCCGGCAGGATTCGCCTCGCTTGCCGCAATGGCGCTGTTTATCGCCGTACTGGCCTGGTGGGCCTGGATTTTTCATGCGCCGGCACCGCCCGCACCGTCACGTCCTGCGCCGCCGGCCGAGATCGATGCAACAGCCGGCGCGACCCTGTTCGGCGCCCAACCCGACCGCGGCCAGCACGATGCGGTGCAATTGCTGGGCATCCTGGCCTTCGACCCGCGCCATGCCGCGGCGGTTGTCAGCGTCGGCGGCGAACCGGCGCAGGTGGTACGCTTGAACGGCTCGGTAGCCGATTCGACCACCTTGAGTGAAGTCCGCCCCCACTCGATCATGATTGAGCGCAACGGCATACAAAGCGAAATCATGCTGCCGGCAGCACTCAACCCCAGCGCCTTCGTCCACTAAAAATCTTCGTCTCGGCCCAGCCTGCGACACAGGTTTGGCCGTTCCAGGGTGCATTCCAGTTCATGGGCCATGCATCACTGCACCATGTTATTCAGTTCGATAATCGGCATCATCACCGCCAGCACGATGATCAATACCATCCCCCCCATCGCCAGTATCAGCAGCGGCTCAAGCAGCGTGGTGAGAAACATGGTGCGGCGCTCCAGCTCGCGGGCCTCGCCTTC
>JAMFSV010000366.1 GCA_026225455.1 Burkholderiales bacterium
CGATGAAGTTGTGTAACGACATCAACGTTCCTTGTGCCATATATGCGTGGTATCGGTTTTTGACCACCCGATGCGTCAGCACGTTGAAGCCGAATGATGGCAGCGAACAAATAGAGCAATTCCTATGCCAGCAATCGAAGAGAAATGTTGCGCAGCAAGGCTTAAGCGCTGTCTTTACTGAGAAAACGCGCGAATTGTACCTCTATTTGGTGCATACACGACATCCTTGTTTCCACAGGGTTTTCCTGCATTGCAACCCGATTTTTATTCGCGGGGCCGACAGGTGACACCAGGTTGCACCTACCACAAAAATCGGGTTGCACCATTATGTGGAAATATGAGATTAGAACATCCCCCCGGAAAGCCTTATGTAATCTAGGTTGCTCATCTCGACCCGCGCCTCCCATAGAAAAAATGCGGCGATGCGGAGTCAATGCCCCAGACAGGTGCGCGCGTGAAAGATTCGGTTAACCAACGCCGAATCACCTGCACTTAAATTGAGAAAGTGTTGGATATGGCCCGCAGCCGCACCACGCAAGGGATAGCGGCAAAAGAAATGGGGCAGTAAAGAACAGACGCGCCCGGCAACAGTGCGCCGGGCGGAAATATTAGAGGTTCAGCAGCAGGCGCTCAGGCGGGTAAGGTCAGGCCGCGCGGCAGCGGGAAGGCAATCGATTCTTCCACGCCGTCGAGTTTGCGAATATTCACAATGCCCAAGGTGCGCAGTCTTTCGACCACTTGCTGCGCCAGCACCTCAGGCGCCGAAGCGCCCGCGGTCAGACCGATGCGGCGTTTGCCTGCGAGCCAGGCCGGGTCGATCTGGTCTGGAGAGTCGACCATATAGGCCGGAATTCCACGCTTCTCCGCGACTTCGCGCAGGCGATTGGAGTTCGAGCTATTCGGACTGCCCACCACAATCACCACATCGCATTGCGGCGCCATAAACTTGACGGCGTCCTGCCGATTTTGCGTGGCGTAGCAGATATCCTGCTTCTTCGGTTCGCGGATCATGGGGAAGCGGTGTTTCAGCGCGGCGATAATTTCGGCGGCGTCGTCGACCGACAAGGTGGTTTGCGTCACATACGCCAGCATCGCCGGATTACTCACTTCCAGCGCCAACACATCGGCAATATCCTCGACCAGATACATGCCGCTGCCGGCCTGCCCCATGGTGCCCTCGACCTCAGGGTGGCCTTTATGGCCGATCATCAGGATTTCGTAGCCATCGGCGCGCATCTTGGCGACTTCGATATGCACCTTGGTCACCAGCGGACAGGTGGCGTCGAACACCCGCAACCCCCGCTCCTCGGCGTCCGCGCGAATCGCCTGGGATACGCCATGGGCACTGAAAATCAGCGTCGAGCCGACCGGCACGTCGTCCAATGATTCGATAAACACCGCGCCTTTGCGGCGCAGGTCTTCGACTACATAAGCGTTGTGCACAATTTCGTGACGCACAAAAATCGGCGCGCCAAACAAGGTAAGCGCACGCTCGACAATTTCAATAGCCCGGTCGACACCGGCGCAGAACCCGCGCGGCTGCGCGAGCAGAATTTCAGCGTCATCGATAATGCTGGCTGACATGACAGTTCCTACAAAATTCCAATAATCTGGACTTCAAATGCCAGCGGTTGCCCCGCCAGCGGATGGTTGAAATCGAATAACGCGGAGGTGGCGCCGACTTCCTTCAGGATGCCCGCATAACGCCCGCCGCCCGGAGCGTTGAATTCGACCAGATCGCCCGGCGTAAAGTTCTCGCCCACCATCGCGTTTTCACGCAGCGTTTCCAGCGACACCCACTGCAGCAGGTCGGCATTGCGCTGACCAAAAGCTTCATCCTCTTTTAGCTGAACGGTAGAGTGGTGCCCCACCTTCATGCCCATCAGAATAGCCTCAAGCTGAGGCGCAAGTTGCCCGGCCCCCATCAGCAACGTGGCAGGCCTATCGCCGAACGTGCTGACGATATCCGCGCCGCCGGCCATTGCCAGGCGGTAATTCAGCGTCACGTGCGACCCGGGCTTTATTTCAGAGATGTCTATCTGCGTCATACCCAACTCAGGTTCAAAAATAAGGCGCCAAGTGCAGCCCGAACCAATTCGGCAAGGAGCTGCGCCCGGCGTAGCTGCGGCGATCATGCAAGACCACAGGAAAGATCGTGCCGTCGCGCCAAGTCCCATATTGTAAGCCACGCCGAACATCTCGGCCCGAGCTTTACGTCCAGGCCCGCCGCGCGAGGCGCCGCAGCGCATCCGGTACGACGCACCCAGCCGTCACTCAGTCACTCACTCAGCGCACAAACAAGGAGCATGCAATGCCACATTGCGCACCGCAAACCGCTGCAGACGTCCGCGCACTGCCGCAACAACCTCACCCAGCCGAGCTCGACCCGCTGCCACATTTGCCTATATATAAGTGGCCGATCCACAAACGGCCCCGCGAAAAATTGTTACGCGACGGCACCGGCAGCCTGAGCGACGGCGAACTGCTGGCGGTGATCCTGCGCATGGGCTGCCGCGGCCAAAGCGCCGTCGACCTGGGCCAGGCGCTGCTGGCCCGTTTTGGCTCGATGCATGGCCTGCTCAGCGCCTCGCCCAAGGAAATTCGCGCCGTGCATGGCATCGGACTGGCCAAATCGGCACAGTTGCAGGCCATTCTGGAGCTGGCGCGCCGCACCCTCACCGAGCGTTTGCGCGACAACACCGCGCTCGATTCGCCCGAGGTGGTACGCAATTATCTCCGCTTATTTATCGGGGTGCGCAGCTATGAAGTGTTTGTTTGCCTCTATCTGGACAGTAAACATCGGCTGATACGCACCGTGGAAGCCTCACGCGGCACCCTGACTCATACGGCGGTCTATCCTCGCGAAATCGCCCGCGAAGCCTTGGCGCTCAATGCCGCGGGCCTGATCGTCGCGCACAACCACCCGTCCGGCGATACCCGCCCCAGCGCGGCCGATCGGCACCTGACACAAAGACTAAGCGAGACACTGCAGTTGATTGAGGTTAAACTGCTCGACCATCTGATCGTGGGCGAAAACGTGGTGTTTTCCTTCGCCGAACGCGGTCTGCTGTAAGACGAAGGGACGAAATGCAACGCGGCGGACACAACAAACACAAATGCATTTGATTTACCTGTGTTTTTTCTGTTAGAATCTTTGTCTGCTTGTTCCACCCATTTCAGTTAATTAATTAATTTCTAGTCCCTAGCCGGGGTCTCTGCGTCGGAATACTGACGAAGAATCAGACTCAGCCGACTAGAATCAGAATTTAAGCGTATTAGGAGTGCTCTATGGCACGCGTATGTCAAGTGACCGGGAAAGGGCCGATGGTCGGCAATAACGTTTCCCACGCAAACAATAAGACCAAGCGCCGCTTCCTGCCGAATCTGCAAAATCGCCGGTTCTTCGTGGAAAGCGAAAACCGCTGGGTGCGTCTGCGCCTTTCGAACGCAGGCCTGCGCCTGATCGACAAAAACGGCATTGAGTCCGTGCTCGCAGATTTGCGCGCACGCGGCGCAGTCTAAGGAGTAAATCATGGCTAAAGGCGGTCGCGACAAAATCAAGCTGGAATCTACAGCGGGTACTGGTCACTTCTACACCACGACGAAAAACAAACGCACGAAGCCCGAAAAAATGGAGATCATGAAGTTTGATCCCGTGGTTCGCAAGCACGTGTCGTACAAGGAAACCAAGATCAAGTAATTGATCTTGTGTTCTCCTGACGTTCGTACAAAAAACCCCGCTATGGCGGGGTTTTTTGTTTTCTCGCGGCAACAAGCTTTACGTACCGCCCTTGCCCGCCAGGTTGAATCTGCCTTTCCGGCAGCCCCGTCAGTTGCCTGCGGCTAAAAGGCGCGCTGCACGATCGGGCCGCGCCCGGTATATTCGTAGATGCGCGGCATCAGTGCGGGCCGATCGATCTAGCTGACAGGGCTCAGCGATAGAGCCCAACCAAGAAGTCTGGAGATATTTGATGAATTTCGACGTAGTCATCGTGGGCAGCGGACTGGCAGGCTTGAGCGTCGCGCTGAATCTCGCTCAAACCAGCCGGGTTGCCGTTATCGCCAAACGCTCCCTCACCGATGGCGCGAGCGATTGGGCGCAGGGCGGCATTGCCGCGGTACTCGATTCCGCCGACAGTGTGGACGAGCATGTGCGCGATACGCTGGTTGCCGGCGCCGGTATTTGCGATGAAACCGCCACCCGTTACATTATCGAAAACAGCCGCTCCGCGATCGAATGGCTGATCCAGCAAGGCGTTCCCTTCACTCGGGACGAAACCTCGGAACTGGGTTTTCACCTGACCCGCGAAGGCGGTCATAGCCATCGGCGCATTATTCATGCGGCCGACGCGACCGGCCACGCGGTCATGACCACCCTGGTCGAGCGGGTCCGCACCCACCCCAATATCACCTTGCTCGAAGACTATGTCGCGGTCGACCTGATCACCTCGGATCGGATCGGGCTGCCGGGCCAGCGCTGCCATGGCTTGTACGCCTTGAACGTCACCACCGGGCGCACCTTGACCCTGGCCGCGCCTCACACGGTGTTGGCCACCGGCGGCGCCGGCAAGGTCTATTTATACACCACCAATCCGGACACCTCGACCGGCGACGGGATTGCAATCGCATGGCGCGCGGGCTGCCGGGTCAGCAATATGGAATTTATCCAGTTTCACCCGACCTGCCTGTATCACCCCTACGCCAAGTCATTCCTGATTTCGGAAGCGGTGCGCGGCGAAGGCGGACTGCTGCGTTTGCCGGACGGCACGCGTTTTATGCCGCAACACGATGAGCGCGCCGAACTGGCGCCGCGCGATGTGGTGGCCCGCGCAATCGACTTTGAAATCAAAAAACGCGGTATCGACTGCGTGTTTCTCGACATCACCCATCAGCCGCCCGAATTTATTCAGGAACACTTTCCCACCATTTTGGCGCGCTGCAAAGAATTCGGCATCGACATCACCACCCAATGGATTCCGATTGTGCCGGCGGCCCATTACACCTGCGGCGGCATCGTCACCGACCTGACCGGCCGCACCGACCTGGAAGGCTTATATGCGGTCGGCGAAGCGGCCTGCACCGGTTTGCACGGCGCCAACCGGCTGGCCAGCAACTCCCTGCTCGAATGCCTGGTAGTCGGACGGGCGGCAGCCGCCGCGATTCAGCAGGAAGGCCATGCGGAAGCATGCAGTGCGGCGCTGCCCGACTGGGACGAAAGCCGGGTCTCGGACCCTGATGAAGAAGTGGTGGTGGCCCACAATTGGGACGAATTGCGGCGCCTGATGTGGAATTATGTCGGCATCGTGCGTACCGACAAACGCCTGGCCCGCGCCAAACACCGGATTGCCATGTTGCGCGATGAAATTCACGAATACTACGCAAATTTCAAAGTCAGCCGCGATCTGCTCGAACTGCGCAACCTGGTCGACGTCGCCTCACTGATTGTCGACAGCGCCCGGGCGCGACGCGAAAGCCGCGGCCTGCATTTCAGCCGCGACTGGCCCAAAGCGTTTCCGAAAGGCATGCCCACCGTACTGGCACCCAAACGCAATCGCAATCGCTCGCTGTAAATCGGCCGGCGTCAAGGCAACACGGTTGCGGCGGTGACGGCGCTACCGTGTTGCCGCCGATGCGGTGCATTAACCCGCCGCCGCCGCAACTTCGACGGGCACTACCTTGCGGCCGTCGACGTTGCGGCATAAGCGCTGATCGCATTGACTCGCCTTAGCTAGCCAGCGCGCCTAGCGCGGCACCAGGCGCATGGAAAAATCGGTGGCCCGGACATCTTTGGTCAGGCTGCCGATCGAGATCCGATCCACCCCGGTGGCGGCAATCGCTGCCACCGAGTCGAAATTGACCCCGCCCGAGACTTCCAGCACCGCACGTTCGGCGGTCATACGCACCGCATCGCGCATCATCTCCAGCGTGAAGTTGTCGAGCAACACCGACTGCGCCCCCGCCGCCAAGGCTTCTTCAAGCTGGGCCAGCGTTTCCACTTCGATTTGAATCGACACGCCGCAGTCCAATGCTTGCGCCGCGTGCAGCGCCGCAGCCACGCCGCCGGCCGCGGCGATATGATTTTCTTTAATCAGGATGCCGTCGTACAAAGCCAGGCGCTGGTTTGACCCGCCGCCGACCCGCACCGCGTACTTCTGCGCCAAACGCAAACCCGGCATGGTTTTGCGGGTATCGAGAATGCGCGCGCGGCCGGCAACTGCTGCAGCGGCCTGCACATAACGGCGCGTGGCGCTGGCCACCCCCGACAACATTTGCAGAAAATTAAGCAGGTTGCGCTCGGCCGTCAGCAACACCCGCACCGGCCCATGCAATTCGACCACCGTGGTGTCGGCCAACATCAGATCGCCTTCGCGATAAGACCAGCGTGCTTCAACCGCACCGCCGAGCTGCGCCAGCACTGCCTCGAACCAAGGCACACCGCACAAGACCGCATCCTCGCGCACCAGAATGCGCGCTGTCCGCCATTCGTCGGCCGGCACCAGACGCCCGGTCTGGTCGCCCGCGCCGACGTCCTCCGCCAGCGCCGCCGTCACGTTGGCGACGATTGCGGCGTCGAAGCCGGGACCGTATTCACCTTGAATTTCCGCAAATAACGGCGATACCGCCGTTTCAAGTTGTTTGCCTGCCACTGTCATCTCTTTCCTTCCTTAAGCGGGGCCGACTTGCCGATATAAAGCCGTATCGCGCGCCAGGTCGCCGCTGGCCTTGACGGTGGTGTTGCGCTTTGCCGCGAATGCCAGCATCCGGTCGATCGGCAACCGCGCCCGCTCGATCAACGCGGAGTCGACGTGAATTTCGTTATGCCCACGCTCCAGCACCTCGGCCAAATTGGCCAGCCCGTTCATCGCCATCCAGGGGCAATGCGCGCAGCTTTTGCAGGTTGCGCTGTTTCCCGCGGTCGGGGCGGCGATAAAGGTTTTGCCGGGAGCCGCGAGTTGCATTTTGTGCAGGATGCCGAGATCGGTGGCCACGATAAATTCGCGTGCATCCAGTTTTTGCGCCGCGTTGATCAATTGGGTGGTCGACCCGACCACATCCGCCAGCGCCACCACGGCCGCCGGCGACTCCGGATGGACCAGGATTTTTGCGTGGGGGTGTTCGGCCTTCAGCAGGTCGAGTTCAATGCTTTTGAATTCGTCGTGAACCAGGCAGGAACCCTGCCACAGCAGCATGTCGGCCCCGGTTTGTTGCTGGATATAAGCGCCCAGGTGGCGGTCGGGAGCCCAGATGATTTTCTCGCCGCGCGCATGCAGGTCGGCCACGATGTCCAGGCCGATGGCCGACGTCACCATCCAGTCGGCGCGGGCTTTAACCGCGGCGCTGGTATTGGCGTAGACCACTACGGTGCGGTCCGGGTGCGCATCGCAGAAAGCGGAAAAATCATCCGCCGGGCAGCCGAGATCGAGCGAGCAGGTAGCATCGAGATCCGGCATCAGGATGCGCTTATCCGGACTCAGGATTTTCGCGGTCTCGCCCATAAACCGCACGCCGGCGACAATCAGCGTCTGCGCCGGATGATCGCGTCCAAAACGCGCCATTTCCAGCGAGTCGGCGACACAACCGCCCGTCTCGTCCGCCAAATCCTGCAACTCGCCGTCGACATAATAATGCGCCACCAGCACGGCTTGCTCGCGCTTCAATAAAGCGCGAATCCGCTCTTTGAGCGCGGCACGTTCGCCCGCGCTCGGTGCCGGCGCGACACGCGCCCAGGCATGGCCCACACCGCAGGTAGTGCCCAACGCTTGCGGCAGGTCGAATTCGACGGTTTTTACGACGTTCTGATTCATGACCTTATGACCTATTCAACGCACAAAAATGAAAAGCCCCAGGCAGCATCAAGCCGCTGCTGCGGGAAAGCCCCGTGTAAAACAAGAAACCCCGCAACGGCGGGGTTTCTGTTCAAACGCACAACGCGATAAGGGCAAGTTTAGCCGATTCGCGCGTTTTATGCGTAGCGACGCAAACGCAGGGCAAAATCCTGCAAAGCCTTGATGCCGCTCGCCTCAGCGCGCAAACACCAGTTTTGCAGTTGTTGCAGCAGTTGTTCGCGCGAAGCGGTGGATCGGTCCCAGATTGCGGCCAGTTCGGTGCGCAATTCGAAATAGGTCTGCAAGGCGCTGCTTTGAGCCAGCAGTTGCGGCAATTGTTGCTTTTGCGGTTCTTGCAAACGTGCTTCGTCTTTATGGAACCACTTGCGCGCGCCCTTTGCCAGCAAATAACTTTCGCGCGCGCCGACTTCCTTGAGATGCGCCAGTTCTGTGCGGTAGGCACGTTTCACGGTTTTACCGTAACGCGCCATCACTTCGTAGCGATTCGACAACACGGCTTGCAGCGTATCGAGGTCGGGAATGGCCATGTTAACGCTGAGCTTTGGGCTCGGGGCCACCTTCTTGACATTGGCCAGCTTGACCGCCGACATCAAACGGATGTACATCCAGCCGATATCGAATTCATACCATTTGTTCGACAGCTTGGCCGAAGTCGCAAAGGTATGGTGATTGTTATGCAGCTCTTCGCCGCCGATCAGGATGCCCCACGGCAGGATATTGGTGCTGGCGTCTTCGCAATTGAAATTGCGATAACCCCAGAAATGTCCGATGCCGTTGACCACGCCGGCAGCCCAGAACGGGATCCAGGCCATCTGGATGGCCCAGACGGTCAGGCCGATGGCGCCGAACAAGGCAATATTGATGATCATCATCAAGCTGATGCCGATTACCGCGTGTTTGGCATAGACATGACGCTCCAGCCAGTCGTCGGGCGTGCCGTGACTGAACTTGCGCATGGTTTCTTCATTTCTGGATTCGGTGCGATAGAGTTCTGCACCTTCCCACATGACTTTGGCCAGACCACGCGTTTGCGGGCTGTGCGGGTCGTCTTCGGTTTCGCATTTAGCGTGATGCTTGCGGTGAATCGAAGCCCATTGGCCGGTGACCATACCCGTCGTCATCCACAGCCAGAAGCGGAAGAAATGGCTGGCGATGGGGTGCAAATCGAGGGCGCGGTGCGCCTGATGGCGATGCAGGTAAACGGTCACGCCGACAATGGTGATGTGCGTCATCACCAGCGTGTAAGCGACTATGCCCCACCAACGAGCGTGCAGCAGGCCGTGAGCGACAAAATCAAACAAAGTATTGAGCAAGATGTAATCCTGAAACACAAAACTTGAAAAAACGGTGTACCACCGGATTTAGGTTTTCATACAAATATTACTGTGACACGGATAGTACCAAAGTACTATCGGAAGAAACACGAAAACCCCAATTAATTTACGGCTTTCTTCATTTGAATCAAACAGTAAGCGAATTTACACAAAACTTACTACCCGCACCAATCCAGTTCGTATACCGCTCAAGCGGCCGGCCCTGACGGCACCGTTGCGGCGTGCGCCGGCGTCTTGAGCAGCAGTCCTTCGCCGACGAAGCGCACATCGCGCTGGCCGGTCGGAATTTCGATGCCGTGCGCCTGGAATAAGCGCCAAATCGCCTGATTGACGGTGGAACGCACCAAGGACGTACCCAGCGCCGCATCTTCGATCCAGAAAGCCAGTTCCAGATTGATCCCGTCGGCCCCAAAGCCGAGCAGATAAACCGCCGGCTCCGGTTCCGTCAACAAACGCGGCACGTCCTGGGTCGCTCTCAGCAACAGGCTCATGGCAAGCTCGACATCGTTGTGATAAGCAATCTGCACCGGCAGTTTCGCCACACCGCGGGTCAAATAGGACGAATGGTTTTGCACCGCGTCGGCCACCAGCTTTTCGTTGGGGATAATGGTTTCAATGCCGTCCAGCCCACGTACCACGGTATAGCGCGTGCGAATTTGCGTGACCATGCCGTGATAAACGCCGACCGTGATCTGGTCGCCCAGCCGCACCGATCGATCCAGCAGAATAATAAAACCCGAAACGTAGTTGCTGGCGATCTTTTGCAGGCCCAGACCCAGGCCTACGCCCAGCGCGCCGCCGAATACGCCCAGCACCGTAATATCGATACCGACCAGTTCCAGGCTCAGCAACAGGGCCGCCAGGATCAGGACCGCGCGGCTGACCCGCGCCATCACCACTTTCAGGTTGGCATCGATCGATTGCGCCCGCATCAGGCGATCTTCCAGCGCCGCCCCCGCCCACATGGCAATCACCACGGTCAGACCGACCCACAGCAAGCCGGTGCACAGCGACAGCAAACTCAAATGCGCATTGGCGATATTAAATTTGACGCTGCCCATCCAGCGCAGCACGTCGTCCTGAATGCCGGTCACATAAAGCAGCATGCCGATCCACACCAGCGTGGTCACCACCCGCTCGACCAGGGACAACAGACCCGGGGTATTGCCCGAGCGCGAGAATACCCGGCGCATCACGTAAAACGCCAGGTAGATCAGGGCGATACCGAACAGCGGCACCAGCGCCAGTTTGAGCAGCCAGGTATGCATCAGGCCGTCGAGCGCCATCTGCACCATGCCGACAATAGCCCAGCCAAACAAGGGGAAGATCGCCTTATTGAAGCTTTCGACGCCGAAATGCAGATGGTTGCCGCCCTCGCCACCAGCTCCGCGCAAGCGGCTTAAACCGCGCTTGAGCAGCGTCGCCAGCACGTAGGCCAGCACCAGACAGGCCAGCAGCGCGGCGGCCTGATACAAAATAACGGGGCGACCGGCATCGCCCGTTAAATCACCGAACAAGTGGTTGAGGTAACGGTTTTGCATGACGTATTTTCAGTCTGGTGAGGATTGCAGATTGCGGTGGCCGATTGCCGATTTCGCTGTGCGGCCCATATCGAAGCGCCCATGCCAGGGTCGGGTCGGGCGGCAATTTCAATAGTTGCGCGACAAGGTCAGCTCAAGTGGCGCGGCGCCTGCCCCCAGCAGCGACGCGCCAAGGCATCGCCGCTGAGTTTCGCTACGCTACACCGCTTTCGCAGGCTCAGCCTGGCGTTCCAGCACCGCTGCAAAAAAGCCGTCGGTCGCGTGCAAATGCGGCCACATCGACAGATACGGTCCCATCGGCAAATCGATTTTCTGTTCCGCCAGCACTTCTCCGGCCGGCACCAGCTTGAAGTTCGGGTGTTCGGCCAGGAACGCCTCAACGATAGCTTCGTTTTCGGCATGCAACAAACTACAAGTGGCATAAACCAGACGGCCGCCCACTTTCAGCAGGCGCGACGCGCTGGCCAGGATGGAGGCCTGCTTCGGCGTCAACTCGGCCACCGATTCCAGCGACTGACGCCATTTCAGGTCGGGATTGCGGCGCAAGGTACCCAAACCGCTGCATGGCGCATCGACCAGGACCCGGTCGATCTTGCCCGCCAGGCGTTTGATCTTGGCGTCATGCTCGCTGTCGATCAATACCGGATGAACGTTGGATAAACCGCTTTTGGCCAGACGCGGCTTGAGTTTGGCCAGACGCCGGTCAGCCACGTCGAAGGCATACAGCCGCCCGGTGGAGCGCATCATCGCGCCCAGCGCCAGGGTTTTGCCGCCCGCGCCGGCGCAGAAATCGACCACCATTTCGCCGCGCTTGGGCGCCAACAGATAACCGAGCAACTGACTACCCTCGTCCTGCACCTCACACCAGCCTTGTTCAAAGGCGGCGACGCGGGTCAGCGCCGGCTTGCCGGCCAGGCGTATGCCCAAAGGGGCAAAGGGGGTTTCTTCACCGGCGATCCCGGCCGCTTGCAAGGCTTCCATCACTTGAGCGCGGGTGGCCTTGATCGGGTTGGTGCGCAAATCCAGCGGCGCGGGATGATTCAGCGCCGCGGCCAGTGCGCCCATTTCCGCTTCGTCAAACCGTGCGGCCAGTGCACTGTAGATCCAGTCGGGTAAATTGGTGCGAATTCGCAGCGGCAGGTTGGCCGAATCGATTTTGGCAACGTGCTCCAGCCATTCGGCCTCACCGGTCGAGACAAAAGGCCGGATGGCGCTGCGGCCCGCGGTTTGCATCAATCCCAGCAAAGCCATGCGGCGGTTCGGGTTACCCGTGCCACTTTCGGCCAGATGGCCGAATTCCATTTTGCGGCGCAACACCGCAAACACGGCTTCGGCGATCACACCCCGTTCGTTATGTCCCAGTTTGGGATGAGCCCGAAAAAAACGACTGGTGGTCGAATCGGCTGGGCCGGTAAATTTCAGCACTTCGGCCAGTAAGGTCTCAGTCTGTCCAATCAGGAACCCGTGCAACTTCATGCGCCTTCTCCGATAAAAAACCATTGCGGCTCGGGCGGCGTCAGGATGACATGCCCGCTTTGCAGCGCCAGGCGTCCTTCGACAAACCAGCGTACAGCACGCGGATAAATAATATGTTCGACGCCCAGCACACGCTCAGCCAAGGCGGCCGGGTCGTCGCCGGCAATAACCGGCACCGCCCCTTGCACCACGATAGGCCCGTGATCGAGTTCGGGCGTCACAAAATGTACGGTACTGCCATGCAGCTTCACGCCCGCATCGAGCGCCTGCTGGTGGGTCTTCAAACCCGGGAAATTCGGCAGTAGAGACGGGTGAATATTCAGCATGCGGGCGGCATAGCGGGCGACAAAAGCGTCGGTCAGCACGCGCATAAACCCGGCCAGCACCACTAAATCGGGCGCAAACGAGTCGATTACCCGGGCCAGCTCGGTATCGAACGCGCTCCGGTTACCGGCAAATAAAGTGTGATCGACCACCGCGGTGGGAATGCCCTGCTCCACGGCCGCAGCCAAGCCGCTGGCACCGGGGCGATTGGAAATCACGGCCGCGACGGCGGCCGGCCAGGCCTCGTGCCGGCACGCACGAATAATCCCGGCCATGTTCGAACCACGGCCGGAAATCAGGATAACAATTTTCTTCATCCCCCGATTTTAACATCCGGGCCGCGCCGCGCGACTAAACCTGCTCAGGTAATCCTGTGTATGTTGCTTAACTATGTCGCTCAATTGCTTGTTCACATTACCGCTTGGGACAGCGTAGGCCGAGCTGCCGGCGAGCGATTCTGCAGCAAGACCGGGTGCGCATTCTAGCGCCTAAACAGCCCCCGGCACCCCGGCTTTTCAGCTTCATCTCAAAAATTTGTGCCATGAACCGCCCATCGCGTTGCCCGACGAATCCCGGAAGCCCGCACGAGCGTTTATAATCGAATGCTTTGCGGCAGTTTTGCCGCCGCCGCCGGCCTTATGAGGTCGCGGCCCATTCCTTTATTGGATAACGTGAAAGTGTGAAAGTCTTCAGGGGTCTTCCTAACGCCGAAAGCCGGGCGCCTTGCGCCCTGACCATCGGCAATTTCGATGGCGTGCATCGCGGTCACCAGGCGCTGCTGGCGCGAGTGCGCGCGGCCGCCGACGCACGCGGCTTGCCGGTGTGCGTGATGACGTTCGAGCCGCATCCGCGCGAATTTTTCAATCCGGCCGGCGCGCCGCCCCGGATCGCCATGTTGCGCGACAAACTGGAAGCGTTGCGCCTGAACGGCGTCGATCGTGTGGTAGTCGAACATTTCAACCACACCTTTGCCTCGCAATCCCCGGCCGGCTTTGTCGAGCGGGTCCTGGTGCAGGGCCTGCATACACGCTGGGTGATGGTGGGCGACGATTTTTGCTACGGCGCCAAGCGCGCCGGCGACTTTGCCGCGCTCAAGCTGGCCGGCGAACACCATGGTTTCGAGGTAGAGCAGATGGAAACCATCGCCGACCCGCTGGGGGTGCGTATCTCCAGCTCCGCGGTGCGCGCGGTATTGGTTTCGGGCCAACTGGACCAGGCGCGGCAACTGCTGGGACGCGAGTATACGATTAGCGGTCATGTAGTGCATGGCGCCAAACTCGGCCGCGAGCTGGGGTTTCCCACGCTCAATCTGCGGATTGCCCATAAGCGCCCGGCACTGACCGGGATTTTCGCGGTGCGGGTGCATGGTTTGGACGACTCCGGCCTGGCGCTGCCTGCCGTAGCCAGTTTAGGCCTGCGTCCCACGGTGGACGAGTCGGGCCGCTACCTGCTCGAAGTGTTTGTGCTCGACTGGCATGGCAACGCCTACGGGCGGCGGGTGCAGGTCGAATTCCTGAAAAAATTGCGCGACGAGGAAAAGTACGTGGACCTCCCCACCTTGACCGCCGCGATAACCCACGACGTAGTGCAGACCCGGGCGTTTTTTGCGGCGGAGGCCAGTATGGCCCAGGCCAATGCACCGGGCGGGCCGGGCGTTGCCGTCCGGTCAGCCACCGATCGAATTAGCTGACCCGGGCCGCCGCCAGGTGCTGTGACAGGTGCTGTAAGCCAACGAGCAAACCGCCACACACCGGGGGCCACCCGGGTTGAAAACATCAGATTGATTCGACCCGCAGCAGTGCGGGACTCACCGATTTTTTTAAAAAGTCCATCATGAGCGACAACAAAACCGACGCTGCACCCGAGACCCCCAAGACCGCCAAGACCGACAAAGCGGCCCGAGCACAAAACGCCACGCCCTCGAAATACCCGGTCAATCTGCTCGAAACGCCGTTTCCGATGCGCGGCGACCTGCCCAAGCGCGAACCGCAATGGATCGCCGATTGGGAACAGCGCGGCATCTACCAGAAAATCCGCGAAGCCAGCCGCGGCCGGCCGAAGTTTATCCTGCACGATGGGCCGCCGTTTGCCAACGCCCCGATCCATCTGGGACATGCGGTCAACAAAATCCTCAAGGACATGATCGTCAAGGCGCGCAATATGGCGGGCTTCGACGCGCCTTACGTGCCGGGCTGGGATTGCCACGGCATGCCGATCGAAATCCAGATCGAAAAACAGTTCGGCAAACACTTGCCCGCAGCCGAAGTCATCCAAAAAGCGCGCGCCTACGCCTTGGCCCAGATCGCGGTGCAGAAAGCCGGCTTTAAACGCCTGGGCGTGCTCGGCGAATGGGACAACCCGTATCACACGATGAATTTTTCGAACGAGGCCGATGAAATTCGCGCGCTGGCGAAAATTCTCGATAAAGGTTATATCTTTCGCGGCCTGAAACCGGTCAACTGGTGTTTCGATTGCGGCTCGGCGCTGGCCGACGCGGAAGTCGAGTACCAGGACAAGGTCGACCCGGCCGTCGACGTGGGTTTCGCCTTCACCGACCTGGCCCAGGTGGCCCGGGCCTTTGGCCTGAGCAGCCTGCCCAGGACGGAAGGCTGGATCGTGATCTGGACCACCACGCCGTGGACCATCCCGGCCAACCAGGCGCTCAATCTCAACGCCGAAGTCAGCTACAGCCTGGTCGATACGCCGCGCGGCCTGCTGATTCTCGCGACCGACCGGGTTGAAGCCTGCCTCAAGAGCTACGGGCTGGAAGGCAACATCATCGCTTCGGTGCCGGGCCTGGCGCTTGGCGAGTTGCGTTTCCATCATCCGCTGGCTTCGGCCCATCCGGGTTACCAACGTACGGCGCCGGTATTTTTTGGCGACTACGTGACCACCGACGCCGGTACCGGTGTGGTGCATTCGTCGCCGGCCTACGGTGTGGAAGACTTTGTTTCGTGCAAGGCGCACGGCATGAGCGACGCCGACATCATCAACCCGGTGATGGGCGACGGCCGTTATGCCGAAAGCCTGCCGCTGTTTGGCGGTCTGCGGATCTGGGACGCCAATGCCAAGGTAATCGAAGCGCTGCAACAAGCAGGCACGCTGCTGCATGTCGAGCAGCACTCGCACAGCTATATGCATTGCTGGCGGCACAAGACGCCGATCATTTACCGTGCGACGTCGCAGTGGTTTGCCGGGATGGATATCACCCCGCGCGACGGCGGCCCGACGCTGCGTCAAACCGCGCTGGCCGCGGTTGACGCCACCCAATTTTTCCCGGCCTGGGGCAAACCGCGCCTGCACGGCATGATCGAAAACCGCCCGGACTGGACCCTGTCGCGCCAACGCCAATGGGGCGTGCCGATGGCTTTCCTGGTACACAAGGAAACCGGTGCTTTGCATCCGCGCACCGTCGAATTGCTGGAACAAGTCGCCCAACGAGTCGAACAACATGGCATCGAAGCGTGGCAAAACCTGAGCGTCAGCGACCTGCTCGACGCCGACGAAGCCGGCCAGTACGAAAAAAATCGCGACACGCTGGATGTCTGGTTCGATTCAGGCACCACCCACTGGCACGTGTTGCGCGGCTCGCATCGCGACACCCTGCAGTTTCCGGCCGACCTGTACCTGGAAGGCTCGGACCAGCATCGCGGCTGGTTCCATTCATCCTTGCTGACCGCCTCGATGCTGGACGGACGCGCGCCTTACAAAGCACTGCTGACCCACGGTTTTACCGTCGACGCCGAAGGCCGCAAGATGTCGAAGTCGTTGGGCAACGGCATCGAACCGCAGGAAATCGCCAATAAACTCGGCGCGGAAGTAATCCGCTTGTGGATCGCCTCGACCGACTATTCGGGCGAACTGTCGATCTCCGACGAGATCTTGAAACGCGTTACCGAAGGCTACCGCCGGATTCGCAACACCTTGCGCTTCCTGTTGTCGAATTTGTCCGACTACGTGCATGCCGAACACGCCGTACCCGTCGACCAGTGGTTGGAAATCGACCGTTATGCGGTCGCGATGTCGGCCGAACTGCAAGGCGAAATCCTGGCGCATTACGAGGTATTCGAATTCCACCCGGTGGTCGCCAAGCTGCAGGTTTTCTGCTCGGAAGACCTGGGCGGTTTTTACCTCGACGTGCTGAAAGATCGTTTGTACACTTCGGCGCCGAATTCGCTCGCACGCCGCGCGGCACAAACCGCCCTATATCAAATCACCCAAGGTTTGCTGCGGGTGATGGCGCCGTTCCTCTCGTTCACCGCGGAAGAAGCGTGGCGCGTGTTCCAACCCGGCGCGGAAACCATTTTCACGGAAACCTACCTGGTTTATCCTGAAGTGCCGGGCGCGGCAGCCCTGGTCGAAAAATGGAAACTGCTGCGTCAAGTGCGCGGCGAAGTCACCAAGGCACTCGAAGAAGCGCGGGTCGACAATCGTATCGGTTCGTCGCTGCAAGCGGAAATCGAAGTGCGCGCCGCGGGCGAGCGCTACGACGCGCTGGCCAGTCTCGGCGACGATCTGAAATTTGTCATGATCACCTCGGCCGCGCGCCTGATCAAGGTCGACCAGGCGGGCGACGAAAGCGTGCTGGTGGAGACCTCGCGTTACCTGAAATGCGAACGTTGCTGGCACTACCGCGAAGAGATCGGCAGCATTGCCGAACACCCGACGCTGTGCAATCGATGTTTCAGCAATTTATTCGGTGCAGGTGAAGTCAGGAGCGCAGCTTAATGGCCACAAAACTAACCGCCGCCAAACTCGCCGGCAAATCCAGCGGCAACAACGACCATCTGCTGCAATGGCTGGGACTCGCCCTGGTGGTGATTCTGCTCGACCAGCTCACCAAGCTGGCAATTGTGCGCACCTTTGCTTATGCGCAACCGCACTGGGTCACCTCGTTTTTTAACCTGGTGCTGGTGTTTAACCAAGGCGCCGCGTTCAGCTTCCTGGCTGCCGCCGGTGGCTGGCAACGCTGGCTGCTCACAGGCCTGGCGGTGATTGCCGTGGCGGTGATCTCCTATCTGCTCAAACGGCATGGCAACCAGGGCGTGTTTTGCACCGCGTTGTCGCTGATCCTGGGCGGCGCCATCGGCAACCTGATCGACCGGGTCGCCTACGGGCATGTGATCGACTTTCTCGACTTTCATCTGCATCAGTTGCATTGGCCGGTATTCAATCTGGCCGATAGCGCGATTACGCTAGGCGCGATATTGCTGGTAATTGACGAGTTGCGCCGGGTACGCGGGGTGCGTTGAGTCGAGCTTGAGTTGAGTTGAACTCGCGGTGCGCGCCGAAAAACAATACCCGCTAAACTAAGCTATGCGCTGAAACATGCAGTGAAATACGGGCAGACCATGGAACAAGCGATGAACGCGGGCGATCTGGCGGGCAAACATCTGGTACTGGGGCTGACGGGCGGCATCGCCTGTTACAAGGCCGCGGAACTGACGCGGCTGTTGCTCAAGGCCGGTGCCACGGTGCAAGTGGTGATGACCGAAGCGGCGACGCAGTTCATCACCCCCGTCACCATGCAAGCCTTGTCCGGCCGTCCGGTCTTTACCGACCAGTGGGACTCGCGCATGGCCAACAATATGGCGCATATCGACTTGTCGCGCGAGGCCGACGCCATCGTGATCGCGCCCGCCTCCACCGACTTTATCGCCAAACTGGCGCACGGCATGGCCGGCGACTTGCTGTCCACCCTCTGCGTGGCACGCGACTGCCCCTTGCTGGTGGTGCCGGCCATGAACCGCCAGATGTGGCAAAACCCGGCAACCCAGCGCAACGCGGCGCAACTGCGCGCCGACGGCATCGTCGTGCTCGGCCCCGACTCGGGCGACCAGGCTTGTGGCGAAGTCGGCGACGGCCGCATGCTCGAACCCGCAAGCGTCCATGCCGCGCTCAGCGCTTTTTTCCAACCCAAACTGCTGGCCGGAAAACGGGTGCTGCTCACCGCCGGTCCAACTTTTGAGCCGCTCGATCCGGTACGCGGCTTGACCAACCGTTCCAGCGGCAAGATGGGTTTTGCGCTGGCGCGGGCGGCGTTTGAAGCCGGCGCGCAGGTCGAATTGATTGCCGGTCCGACGACGCTGGAAACCCCTTGGGGTATCGCCCGTACCGATGTACAAACCGCCCGGCAAATGCACGATGCGGTTCTCGGCGCGGTATCGGGTACGGACATTTTTATCGCGGTAGCTGCGGTGTCCGACTGGCGTGTTGCCCAAGTCAGCACCGAGAAAATCAAAAAGGCCGCGGGCCAAGCCGCGCCCACCCTGCAGTTTGTGGAGAACCCCGATATTCTGGCCAGCGTCGCCAATATGGCCCAGGCGCCCTTTTGCGTCGGGTTCGCCGCCGAAAGTCACGACCTGGAACGGCATGCCCAGGAAAAACGCCTGCGCAAAAATATCCCCTTGCTGATCGGCAATCTCGGCCCGGCCACCTTTGGCTCAGACGAAAATCAAGTGATACTGTGCGATGCGCAGGGCATCACCCATCTGCCTAAAGCCGACAAACAGGCTTTGGCGCGAACTTTGATCGCGGAAATTGCGCGACGTATAGATATCGCCACACCCGTTTAAACCACCATCACCCCCTCCCCTGCAGCCATTCCAATCTAGCCGCATAATCGGCACTCCGGGCGTGCCGCAACCGCGCATGCCTATCGCAAATGGTTTTACAGGAGGGGCACGATGACCCAACAGCCCGCAACCAAACTGTCGGTGCTCGACCAGACGCCCGTGATTGCCGGCCAGCGCGTCGCCGACGCCATTGCCGCGACTGTCGAGTTGGCCCAGGCGGCCGACGAATGGGGTTATACGCGTTTCTGGTGCGCCGAGCATCATGGACTCTATGGCGTCTCCAATCCCTGCCCCGAGGTCATGCTGGCGCGTTTGGGCAGCGTAACCAAGCGCATCCGCCTGGGCAGCGGCGGCATCATGCTGCCCTACTACAGCCCATTCAAGGTAGCCGAGCAATTCCTCATGCTCGAAGCACTGTTCCCCAACCGCATCGACCTCGGTGTCGGCCGCGCGCCGGGCGGCGATATGCGCACGGCTCAAGCGGTGGCGGCCGGCGAATATAATCGCGGCGATATCTTTCCGGAACAGGTGGCCGACCTGATCGCATTGTTCGACGGCACGGTGCCCGAAGGTCATCTGGCGCATGGGGTGCTGTTGCAACCCCAGGTTGAAACCCGGCCCGATCTATGGGTGCTCGGCTCCAGCGAATTCGGCGGTTTGCTGGCCGCCCAACGCGGGATGAATTTCGCCTTCGCCCACTTTATCAATGCCCATTACGGCCATACCGTGGCGCACGCCTACCGTGAGCGTTTTGTGCCGCGCCACGCCGGCGACCGCCCCTACTGCGCGGCTGCCGTGTTCGTGATTTGCGCCGATACCGAGACCGAAGCCGCGGCGCTGGAGTCGGCCATCGATTTGCGCCGGGTGCAAATGGCATATGGCCTGAACGCGCCGATTCCTACCGTCGAACAAGCCCAGGAACAAGCCAGGCACTATGGCGACCGGGAACGGATGGTGATCGAGCGCGAGCGGCCGCGCAGCATTATCGGCACGCCCGGTGCCGTGGTGGAAAAGCTGCTGGCGCTGCAACAGCAATTCGCCGCCGACGAACTGATTGTACTGAGCGTGGCGCCGAGCTATAAAGCGCGGCTGCGTACTTACGAACTGCTCGCGCAGGCGTTCGACTTGCAGGCACAATTACGCTCAGCCGCGACCTAATGTCCCACGGACAATTTCATCTCGAACCAATTTGCGGAACAGGGTACTGTCCCGTGGTATAAATCGGCGCGGCTTATTATGCCGACCTCGTTGCCAACTTAGCTGCCGTCACACCACCACACAAAACCGATGAAAATAGACCTCAAAATTCTCGATCCGCGCATGCGCGATCAGCTCCCGGCCTACGCCACGCCCGGCAGCGCCGGGCTGGACCTGCGCGCTTGCATCGACGCCCCGCTGATCATTGAACCCGGCTCAACCCACCTGGTGCCGACCGGTTTGGCCATCCATGTGGCGGACCCCGGTTACGCGGCGGTGATTCTGCCGCGTTCGGGGCTGGGCCATAAAAACGGCATCGTGCTGGGCAATCTGGTCGGCCTGATCGACTCGGATTATCAGGGTCAATTGATGATTTCGACCTGGAATCGCGGCACCACCAGCTTTACGCTGAATCCGTTCGAACGGTTGGCGCAGTTGGTGATCGTGCCGGTAATACAAGCCGAATTTAATATTGTTGAAGAGTTTGGTTTGAGCGAACGCGGTGCAGGCGGTTTCGGCAGCACCGGCAAACACTGAGGATTGATGCGGCGGGCGCTGCGGATCAAGCAGACAGAATCAAGCAAACGCCCGCCCGCCAATAAAAAAACGGTGCAGTTTAAACTGCACCGTTTTTTTATCCCGCCAGACTGCGCGGGATGGTTGAATCAAGCGAGCAATCGCTCTTATTCGACCTCGACCGCTTCCGGACTCGGATTGCGCGGCGCGCCGTTTTCTTCGAAGGACAATTGCACCTTGTCGTTTTCGTCGATATCGACCGCCACCCGCCCGCCGCTCGCCAACTTGCCGAACAGCAGTTCGTCCGCCAGCGCGCGCCGGATGGTGTCCTGAATCAGGCGTTGCATCGGCCGCGCACCCATCAAGGGGTCGAAACCGTTCTTCGCCAGATAAGCACGCAAGGCATCGGAGAAGGCCACGTCGACTTTCTTCTCGTGCAACTGATCTTCCAGTTGCATCAGGAATTTGTCGACCACCCGCATGATGATTTCCTTGTCGAGCGAACGGAAGCTGATGATCGCGTCCAGCCGGTTGCGGAATTCCGGCGTGAAGCTGCGCTTGATATCGGCCATTTCGTCGCCGGTCTCGCGCCGCGCGGTGAAGCCCATCGACGACTTTTGCATGGCTTCCGCGCCGGCATTGGTGGTCATGATGATGATCACGTTACGGAAATCGGCCTTGCGCCCATTGTTATCGGTCAGCGTGCCGTGGTCCATGACCTGCAGCAGCACGTTGTAGACATCGGGATGCGCTTTTTCGATTTCGTCGAGCAGCAGTACGCAATGCGGCTTCTTGGTCACGGCCTCGGTCAACAAACCGCCTTGGTCGAACCCGACATAACCCGGCGGCGCACCGATCAAGCGGCTGACCGCATGGCGCTCCATATATTCCGACATGTCGAAACGCAACAACTCGATGCCGAGAACAAATGCCAACTGCCGCGCAACTTCGGTTTTACCCACGCCGGTCGGCCCGGAAAACAGGAACGAGCCGATCGGACGATCGGTTTTGCCGAGGCCCGCACGCGCCATTTTGATGGCGGCGGCCAAAGCGTCGATCGCCGGATCTTGACCAAACACCACACTCTTCAGGTCGCGGTCCAGGGTTTGCAACTTGCTGCGATCGTCTTGCGACACGCTTTGCGGCGGGACGCGGGCGATCTTCGAAATGATGTCTTCGATTTCGGTCTTGCCGATGGTTTTTTTCTGTTTCGACTTCGGCAAAATGCGTTGCGCCGCACCAGCTTCATCGATCACGTCGATAGCCTTGTCCGGCAAATGGCGGTCGGTGATAAAACGCGCCGACAGTTCTGCCGCGGCGGTGAGTGCACCGGCTGAATATTTGACTTGGTGATGTTCTTCGAAGCGCGATTTCAAACCGCGCAGAATCGCGATGGTTTGCTCGACGGTCGGCTCGCTCACGTCGACTTTCTGGAACCGGCGCGACAACGCCGCGTCTTTTTCAAAAATGCCGCGATATTCGGTAAAGGTGGTCGCACCGATACATTTGAGCGCACCGGAGGAGAGCGCCGGCTTGAGCAAATTGGAAGCGTCGAGCGTGCCGCCCGAAGCCGCGCCCGCACCGATCAGGGTGTGGATTTCATCGATAAACAAAATCGCATGCGGACGGTCTTTCAGTTCCTTGAGCACGGTTTTCAGGCGTTGCTCGAAGTCGCCGCGATATTTGGTGCCGGCCAGCAGCGCGCCCATATCGAGCGAATAGACTTGCGCATCCGCCAGGATATCGGGCACTTCGCCGCGCATGATGCGCCAGGCCAGACCTTCGGCGATGGCGGTTTTACCCACCCCGGCTTCGCCCACCAGCAGCGGATTGTTTTTACGGCGGCGGCACAGCACTTGCACCACCCGCTCGACCTCGGGCTCGCGACCGATCAATGGATCGATTTTGCCGTCCTTGGCCAGTTGATTCAGGTTTTGGGTGAATTGGGCCAGCGGCGTTTCTTTTTGATTCGCCGCGTCTTCGCCCTCAACCCCGCCTTCAGGCTTGGCGGTTTCGCCGGCGCCGGTTTTGGCGATGCCGTGCGAGATGAAATTGACCACATCCAGCCGTGTCACACCCTGCTGTTGAAGGTAGTACACGGCGTGCGAATCTTTTTCGCCGAAGATCGCCACCAGCACGTTCGCGCCGGTCACTTCCTTTTTACCGTTCGAGGTCGACTGGACGTGCATGATGGCACGCTGGATCACACGCTGGAAACCCAGCGTGGGTTGCGTGTCCACCTCGTCAGTGCCCGGCACCGTCGGCGTATTGTCATGAATGAAGTTGCGCAAACTCGAACGCAGGTCTTCAATATTAGCCGCACAGGCACGCAGAACTTCTGCGGCAGTCGGGTTATCGAGCAGAGCGAGCAACAGATGCTCCACAGTGATGAACTCGTGCCGCGCCTGGCGTGCTTCCATAAACGCCATGTGCAAACTTACTTCCAGTTCCTGGGCAATCATGCTTCCTCCATCACGCATTGCAACGGATGACCCGCCTGCCGTGCGTGGGTAACTACTTGCTCAACTTTGGTCGCAGCGACGTCGCGCGTATAGACCCCACAAACTCCCTTGCCCTCGCGATGCACCATCAGCATGATTTGCGTCGCGGTTTCCCGGTCCTTGTTGAAATACTGCTGCACCACCATCACGACAAATTCCATCGGCGTGAAATCGTCATTCAACAAGGCAACCTTGTGCATAGACGGCGGCTCGAGCTTCTGCTCTTTGCGCTCAAGCACCGTACCATTCTGTTTATCTGGATAAATCGCCATACGACCATTCTAAACAACTCGCGCTGACCTGCAATCCTGCCTATGCCTGACGGAGTCGCGGGGCTCAAGTGCAGCGCCTGGTGACTATTCTCCGTATTCCTGCCCGGACGACCCAATTTCGGGTCAGGCCCACGCGGGAATAACGGCTTCGTGAGTTTCAGTATCGCACAACCGAAAGACTAGGGTAGGCGTATCTATATTCGGAGCCGGCGGCACAACCCGGCATGCCTGCCCGAGTCGCCCGCCAACCGCCTGACACACATCGGCACGGCCTTTTGGCGCCGGTACCGGGGTGAAATACCGGGGTGAAATCGAGGTGTAACGTAAGCCGCATCCGTAAGCCGCTTTCGTTTCGACTTCATTATGCGACTTTTCCAGGAAATCCGCTGACGACAGTTGGGTTGCACACGCGCTTTGGCGTGAAGCGTTACAACACCGAGGCACTACACTATACTCGTCGCTCAAAAAAAATCTTGACAGTGGCCTAAAGAGCAAGAACAATCATTTCGGCACTTTCTTTGAAGCCTGTTATATAGAGAAGAAATGCTGGGGAGAGCTTGTGAGGAGGGGGCGGCGTGAGCCGTTAAGCTTTTCGAACGCGCTCATGTTGCTGGTGAAAAGAGTTAGGGGAAGCGGGATGGCAAACGGTACGGTGAAGTGGTTTAACGACGCGAAAGGTTTTGGCTTTATTACGCCGGATGAAGGCGGAGAAGATTTATTCGCGCATTTCTCGGCAATTCAGATGAATGGCTTCAAAACCCTCAAAGAGGGTCAAAAAGTCACGTTTGAAGTCGTTCAGGGTCCGAAAGGCAAGCAAGCATCGAATATTCAGGCGCCTGCCTGAGCGCGAATCGCTTATCGGATGACAAAACCCGGCCCTGAGCCGGGTTTTGTTTTTTTGTCGTGGTGTACGCAACACCAACGCCCGCCGGAGCGCCGGCCACCGGATCGCCGGCCGCCGGATCGCCGGCCGCCGGATCGCCGGCCGCCGGATCGCCGGCCGCTCATGATTCGTCGCGCGCGACCCAGTTCAGCAGCGTGACGTAAGTCAGCGTGCCGCCGACGATCATGCCGAAACCCAAGCCGGTCAGATCGTATTCGGATAGCAGTAAACCGCCTATGGTTAGGCAAATTCCGCCGGCGGAAACGAAAGCGCCGACCACCGCCACGCCCACCCGCATCGAAACGAGCCGTTCTTTCAAGTTCATCGTGCAACGCCTCCTTCAGCGATTTTCGATATTCTATTTTAGATCGGGGTAACCATGCTGGGACACGATCAAGTTGCCCAGATGCGCGTTCCAATCGGGCCCAATCGGTCCCGAGCAGTCCCGAGTAGTCCCGAATCCCGGCACAAAACTGGAAAATGTCCTGCCTTTGCGCCGAGAAGCGATGGCGCACCGGCAAACTCGATCGGCTTGGAAGTGCTTTTTAAGCAAAACCAGCTATCCCGTCCTTATTTAATCCCAGGTAAACCATTAGCGAATGGGGTCCGGGAGCACAACACCGACGATTTTTGTCCAGGCCGACCAAGATTCGAATTAGCGCCAGAACCTCCGCCGCAGTCGCACTGTCAAATATCCGTCACGCACATTGCAAAACACATTCCGCCGATGGGCACCTCTTTAATATAACTGGATGACCGCTTTATGCGCCTATCTCCAAGCCGCTTGCTCAAGCGCTCGCTATTCCCCGGTGCCGCACCGGCGACTTATCAATTGGCGGCGCTTGCGCTCTTGTGCAGCGGAGCTGCGCATGCAACCACGGCGGTATTGCAACCGCCGCGCGAAGCCGCCGCGGAGCAACCGCTGGAAGTGACACTGTTATATAGCGACGATGATGGCGCGCCCCTTTCCATCGACGTGCCGCAGCACTTCGACGTAACCTTGACCAACGGCGACTTGCCGCCCGTGCCGATTGCCCTGCAGCGTGAAGCCGGGGTGCCGGATCGCTTGTCGCTGCGGCCGGGCCAATACCGCAAAGTGCGCTTTTCGGCGCCGTGGCCGGCCGCCGCGCGCGGCGCGGTCAAAATCGATGCCGTGGGCCTGGACACCTCGCCCATGCTGGTCACGCTCAATCGCGGCGACAACCAGTTGCAGGCTGTCGCCACCGCGCACGCACAAACCTCGCCGAACACGCCGCAACCGGTGGCCGCGGCCGCAGCCGCCAGTGGACCGCCGGCCCAGACCCCGCCGCCCAGTCCGATGTTAAGCGGCCGGCTGTCCACCTTCGAGCCGATCTATTTCGAGGATGGGCAAAACGGCGACAACCTGGCGAAATTCCAGTTCAGCTTTAAATATCGACTGGTGATGCCGGACGATCCGACCTCCCGCTCGCTGCTCGACAATCTGTATTTCGGCTACACCCAGACCTCAATCTGGGATCTATCCGCGGCGTCCGCACCATTTCGCGACACCAGCTATGAACCCCAGTTGTTTTATTACCTGCAAGACACCGGCTGGAAAAGCCCGCTGTTCACCCGCATGGGCGTAATGGCAGGGGTCGGCCACGAATCGAATGGCCAGGCCGGCACCACTTCGCGCTCGATCGATATTCTGTTTGTGCGCCCGACCTGGGACTTCGGCGACCCCGATGCCTATCATCTGACCGTCTCGCCGAAGATCTACTACTACATGTCGAAGAGCGGCAACGAGGACATCCAGGACTATCGCGGCTATGTCGACCTGTTGATCAAATACGGCAGCCCCGAGGGCTGGCAGCTCGCCACCACCTTGCGCAAAGGCACCAAGTCCAGCTACGGCAGTGTCGATTCGCAACTCACCTATCCGCTCGCCAAGATCTTCAGTAGCGCCTGGGGCGGTTACCTGACGCTGGGCTATTTCACCGGTTATGGCGAGGACATCCTCGACTACAACCAGCACCAGCACTCCATCGTGCGCATCGGCTACAGCATTACCCGCTGATCCGCCGGCTGACGGATCGCCGGGACGCCGGGACGCCCATCCCGGCTGCCGCGGCAGCAAGCGGTGTAATTCGACCGCATGCTGACGCGGCAGCCCATGACCGCCCCGCTCTCAAGTTCATCAAGGCTCGTATCGCCAGGCCTGAGTTGGAAGTCTCGCCACGCCCGTCATATCGAGGTTGTCAACGCCGTCAGCCAGTTCGGACTGAACCACAGCAGCATTGCTTCGAGTTGCCGGTCGAAACCGCTCAGCACCAGCATGCCGAGCACCACAAACAAACCGCCCAAGACCAATCTGGCGCGTTTGCCGAAAGTCGCCAGAGAGCCTCGCACGCGGGTCGCGGAGGCACGCGACACAGCGCCGATAAGCATCAACGGCAGTCCGGCCCCCACGCCGAAGACAATCATCAACAGCGTGATATGAGCCAGACTTCGGCCTTGAGCCGCGAGGGTCGTGGCCGCACCCAGGGTCGGACCGACGCAGGGGCTCCAGACCAAGCCCAGCAGCAAACCGATCAGGAATTGACCGCTCAAGCCATCGCCTTTGACCGACCCTAACACCTGCTGGCCGGCCGCGCCAAGGCGCGCGCTAAGTTTGACGAAGCCGGACTGCAAGCGTGCGGAGATCATCACCCAGCCGAACAGCACCATCAAGCCCGCTGCCACCCGGCGAAACGTGTCGCCATCGAGGCCGAGCGAAGCGCCCAGGGTGGCAATAAAAATGCCGACCAGTGCGAACGAGAGGCTCAAGCCCAGCGCCAGCGCGACCGTGCCCCACCGATGTTTGGACAGCGCCGAGGCGACCAGGATGGGCAACAAAGGCAAGACGCAAGGCGACAGGACGGACGCGGCTCCCGCGACAAAACCGAGCGCGTAGGTGGCGAAACCAAACTCCATTACAAGGCCCGGGCAAAAGTGGCGCGAATTGCCGCTTCCTGCGTTTGTCCGGTCGAGCGGGTCACTTCATGTCCATGCTGGAACACCACAAAGGTCGACTGCTGTGTCACCTTCAAGTCTTTTTTCAGGGCAACTTCTTTATCGTAATCGGCCTCAAGGATGGTCACCGCTTTGAATTGCGGATCGCTCGACAGCCGATCGACGATAGGCTGCTGCACCTTGCAGGTCGGGCACCATGTCGCATGCAGATACACCACGGTCGGTGTGCCTGCCGCCATGGCCTGGTCGAACCTGGCTTGAGTGAAGGGCACTTCGCCGGCCAGCGCCGCGCCGCTCAAGGACAGACTCGAGGACAGCAGAAATACCCCGATCAGCCGTTTAGCGATTGCTGCTTTCATTGCCCTCTCCTTGTGTGCGATTGAGATTACCAGCGTAGCAAATAAGGGCCGAGCAGCGCGCCGAGCAGTGTCGGAATCAACATGCCCAAGAGATACCAGATGGCCCAGAACGGCACGCCCATCTCCGGGCAATGCAGGCAATAAGCCAGGGTCGCGGTCGCGCCCGCCAGCAAACCGCCGGCGGCTCCCGCCCGGCGCAATTGGGTCGGGGCCAGTCCGCGTATGGCCCAGAACACGGCCATAAAAGCGGGAATCGACAGGCCCGCGATATTAACGGGACACACCCGCCAGGTTTGACCCAGCAATAAAGCCACACGCTGCGACTCCGGCGCGGCCAGCACCATCAGCGCGGCAACACCCCACACCACGGCAATGGGCAGCGCCAGCGCCCATCCGGCTTGACCCAAGGGCACGCCGGGGCGGGACAAGCGGGTGCATGCCCATAACGACGCACTCGCCAGGGCCAACGGAAATGCCAGCTTGAACCAGAACAAAGGCGTCGCCGCTACGCGACCGAGATCGGGACGAACCCCGAACCACAGCGCCATCAGCAGCGTCGCGCCCAGTGCGCCCAGCAGCAGAGCCCAGCTAAAACGTTTGGCCAGAATCCGGCGATCGACCGGTGCCACGTCGCTGGCCAAGAGTGAAACCAAATCCTGTGTTTTCATGATGCGCCTCGAATCTTCGCCGCCAGCGCTTTCAAACCCCGATGCACGCCCACTTTGACAGCCGACTCGGACATGCCGGTAAGCTGCGCCGTTTGCACCACCGACAGCCCTTGCAGTTTAACGTGCAGGATCGGCAAGCGCTGACGGTCCGGCAGTTGTTCCAGCAGCCGGCCGATATCGCGTTTGGCGTCGGCGGGCTCGACATCGGAACAGGCAAAAATCTCCAGATAGTCGTCCAATGGCTCATTGAGCGCTTCGTGGCGGGCTCGAGCGCGGAAGAAATCCATCATTTTATAACGGGCGATGGCATTCACCCAAGCCGTCAAAGGCTGGTCGGCACGATAGGTATGGCGGCCGTTATGCACCGCCAGCAAGGTTTCCTGAACGATATCCTCGATGTGGTCCTGCAATTGATACAAGCGCCGTCTCAATAGCGCGCGCAAATGTCCGCTAAGCTGGTCCAGAAACTCGCGATAGGAAACCGCATCACCGTCCAGCCCTGCCAGAAACAAGATTTTCAACCGTTCCTCAACGGGATGCACCGCTCCACCTCCAGTTATTCGTTTTATCGGGCATTCTGGTTACAGCGAGTTCAAAAAAAATATGGGTAAAGGAATTAATGTGAGGATGCGATGCACATCGCACCGCCTACCGGGTCCAGCAGGCGATTTCTCGATAAACCGGGGCGCGTGGTATTGATCTGCACACGAACTGAAAGCAGCTCCAGATCGGTCTCAATGAGATATGACTTTCATTTTAGATCGTTCGCTATAAAATACACTGACGAAAGGGCGATGGCAACCTCGCGCGCGCCTGTTCCAGGACGTAACCACCATGGCACGACCGAAAGAATTCGACGAGGCCGCCGCCCTTGACGCGGCCATGCAATGTTTTTGGGCACGCGGTTACGAAGCCACCTCGGTGCGCGATCTTGCCGAAAACATGGGCATCACCGGGGCCAGCCTGTACAACACCTTCGGCGACAAGCGCCGACTCTACCAACGCGCACTCGATCAATATGTGCAAGGCATCCTGGCCGATCGCGTCGAACGCTTCGAGGGACATTTGCCGCCGCGCGCAGCCATCGGCGCATTTTTCAGCGAGATTGTGGCGCGCTCGCTGGGCGATACGCAGCACAAAGGCTGCATGCTGATCAATTCAGCCGTGGAAATCGCGCCCCACGATCCCGAGTTTCAGCGCATCATCGCCGCGGTACTGGTGCGCATCGAGCAATTCTTCCTGCGCTGCGTCACCGCGGGCCAGAGCGACGGCTCGATTACCCTGGCTCAGCCGGCCGACGACTTGGCGCGCTTGCTGCTGAGCACCTTGCTCGGTATGCGGGTGTTGGCCCGGGTGCGCCCCGAAGCGGAATTGCTCGAAGGTCTGGTGCGGCCCGTCTACGCCTTGCTCGACAGCGTCCACCCCATATCACCGGCAACGGTTTGACCCATGCTATTTAACCGATGCGGGCGGCATTGGGGCAGCATGCGGCGACTCAAACATCGCCCTCGACGATTTACCAGCGTAACAGCACAGGCCCGAGCACACTGCCGATCGCCACCGGCACCAGCATGCCGAGCACATACCAGACACCCCAGAACGGCACCGCCATCTCCAGGCAATACAAGGTATAGACCAAGGCCGCTTGAGCCCCGGCCAACAGGCCCGCGCCGGCGCCGGCCAAACGCAGGCGCGTGGGGGCCAAACCGCGCATGGCCCACACCACCGCAATAAACGTCGGCACGGACAGCAACACAATGCTCAAGGTACACACGCGCCAGGTGCTGCCCAGCACCAGCGCCAGTCTCAGGCCGCGCGGCGTAGCCCAGATAAAACCGAGCGCGGCCAGCCAGACCGCCGACAGCGGTAGCACCAGCATCACCCACCCCAGCACCGCGCTGCTGCCCGGACGCGACAAGCGACCGGCAAGCAACAGCGCGCCCACCACCACCGCCAGCGGAAAAGCCAGCCGCAACCAAAACCACGGCGTCGCCAACATCTGCGGCATCTCGCTACGCACACCGAATACCGCCACCAGCAAACTCGTCGCGCCCAGCATACCGATCAGCACAGCCAAACCAAAGCGCTTGCCGACCGTGTGCGGGTCGATGGGCGTCACGCGGGTCGCCAGCATCGATACCAAGTCACCTGTTCTCACCCATGTCTCCTGATTGTGGATATATCTCGCACCTGCCGCGCTCACCCTGTCTTAACGGCAACAATTAACGGCGACCAGCGGCAAGCGCATCGACCTGAAGTTGTTTTCGTTGGCGCGGGTCATTCGGTTACACCAGGGACCTAAATTTAATTTTTAAAAGAATTTTGTACCCGCTGTAACCGAGGAGGATGCGCCGGCGAATTAACTGTCAGATCGCCGGTTTAATCCTCACCAGCAACGCCCTACCGGCGATCGATCCTCCAACACCAACTTAAATGGAATCGACATCATGAACCCACGCAACCTTGCTACCGCCGCCTTCACCCTCGCCGCTCTGGTCTCCGGTGCCGCAATGGCACAAACCAATGCAGCACCCGCCAAGACCTCGGTCGAAAAATGTTACGGCGTGGCCCTCTCAGGTCAGAACGATTGCAAAGCCGGCGCCGGCACCACCTGCGCCGCGTCGCAAAAGACCGACTACGACGCCGACCATTGGAAGAACGTGCCGGCCGGTACCTGCACTTCGATCAAGACACCGCACGGCATGGGTTCGCTGACCCCGTCCGCGTCCTGATCGCTGCGGCCGCTCGCCCACCATGAAACAGAATCTCGGTGCCGGACTCGGCCTTCGCCCTCAGCATTACGCTGCGGCGCTCGAAGACACCACCTCCGGCTTATGGTTTGAAGTCCACCCCGAAAATTACATGGTAGCGGGCGGCCCTCGGCTGGCCTGGCTTGAAGCCATACGCCGAGACAAACCCATCGCGTTGCACGGGGTCTCGCTGTCATTGGCTGCGGACACGGAGCCGGACCCGCAACATTTGCGGCAACTGGCAAACCTGGTCGAGCGTATCGAACCGGCGCTGGTCTCGGAACATCTGGCGTGGTCGATGTGGCGCGGCGTGTATCACCCGGACCTGTTGCCGTTTCCTCGCACCACTGCCGCGCTAAAGCGGATCGCCGCCAATATTTCGCGCACCCAGGAGGTGCTGGGCCGGCCCATTGCGCTTGAGAACCCGACTCACTATCTGCATCTGGACAACCACGAATGGAGCGAAATCGATTTTCTGCGCGAACTGACGCGACGCACCGGCTGCGGTTTGCTGCTGGACGTGAATAACGTTTTTATCAGCGCGAGCAATCTGCAGTTCGACGCCGCCGCTTACCTCGACCAGATTCCCGCCGAGGCTGTGATGGAGATTCATTTGGCCGGCCATAGCGAAGATGCGGAACTGGGTGCCGCACTGCTGATCGACTCGCACGACGCCCCGATTGCGGAAAGCGTATGGACGCTTTATCGGCGATTGATTCAACGCATAGGTGCGCGACCGACCTTGATCGAACGCGACGACCATCTTCCTGAATTCCAGGAACTGTTGGTCGAGCGCCAACGTGCACAAGAGGTGCTCGAACCGACATCGCGGCAGGTGGACGTATGACCCACTCGCTAACTCGGTTTCAGGACGATTTTATGCAGGCGCTTTGGCAAGCCGGCGACACCCCTGCCCCTCCGTCTGTAAGCACAGTATCAGCGCATTTTCTGCCGGATCACGAGACCGTGACGCACTTCGATCCAGCATCGGACCCGGCCGCCCAAGCGGGCTTCAAGGTATATCGCAATACCATCCTAAAAGGTTGTATCGACGCGCTATGCGCCAATTACCCCAGCGTCGCGCGCCTGGTCGGGACGGATTGGTTTCGTGCCGCGGCCGCTGTATATGTGCGCGATAAACCGCCGAGCGAAGTCGGCCTGCTGGCCTACGGCAAACACTTTGCGGATTTCCTGGAGCACTTCGAAGGCGCTCGCGAACTACCCTACCTGGCCGATGTGGCCCGGCTCGACCGCTACTGGAGCGAAAGCCATATGGCCGCCGACGCCGCGCTGCTGGACCCGGCGGCGCTCACGCGACTGGCTCCGCTTGAGCTTGGCAACACCGTATTGCGACCGCATCCGGCTGCCCGCTGGGCCTGGTTCGACACACAACCGGCTTATACCATCTGGTGCGCCAACCGGGAGCAGTCCGCACTGGACGATGCTCTCGCCTGGGTCGCCGAAGGTGCTTTGCTGACACGTCCGGACAACACGGTGATCTGGCGCGCGGCCGGCCCGGGTTTATGCGCGGTTATGGATGCGTGCGCTGCCGCCAGCTCGCTGGCGCAGGCCGCCGAATCGGCCCTGCTCGCCGAACCCACACAGGACGTCGCGCAATTATTGTCCGCCCTGATTACCGCGGGCGCACTCAGTCCCACCACCCCGCCCCAACACCTTTAATTCAGGAGATCACGATGGAACATGCTCGTCTCACCCTAAGCGCTTCGCGCAATTCGGTACTGGCCGCCTGGAACGGCCTGGCGGATCGACTCAATCGCCTGATCGGCCATTCGCTACTGGCCTTGATCGCACGCTTTTCGATCGCCGCACTGTTCTTTATGTCAGGCCGGACCAAGGTCACCGGTTTTCTGACCATCACCGATGGCACCTACGAGTTATTTCGCGACGAATACAAGATCCCGCTGATTCCGCCCGACATCGCGGCTCACATGGCCGCTTATTCCGAACATCTGTTTTCGCTACTGCTGGTACTGGGCCTGTTCACCCGTTTTTCCGCCTTGGCTTTATTGGGCATGACCTCGGTGATCGAGATTTTTGTCTATCCCGACGCTTGGCCCACCCATCTTTCGTGGGCTGGCTTGATGCTTTATATGGTGGGGCGTGGCGGCGGCGTGTTTTCTCTCGACCGCAAGCTGGGTATCAAATAAAACCGCGGTCAGCGTCGCATCCGCGGCGCGAGACAACTTTGCCACATGGCCTTCACGATGGACTGGATCGACCTATGCTTACCAATCTGAAAATTCGTACCGGACTGCTGCTGGTACTCGGTCTATTCTCCGTCGCACTATGGGCAGCGGTTTGCATGGCGTGGCTCGATGCACGGCAATCCGGCCGCGCCATGGACGCTGTGATCCGGCTATCGGATCAGCAAATCGAACCGTTGCACGACACCGAACGCTTGATGCTGAGTGCGCTGGTCAATATGGACAATGCCTACATCGACTTGCAGCGCGGCGATCAGATCAAAGCCAACGACTACACCCGCAAAGCGTCCGCAGCCTTGCAACAAGCCAAGACCACCATCGATGCCTATCGCGCCGCAAGCAAACAAGATGGCGCCGCCGACCCGCGCGCGGCACGTGTGCTCGATGCCTACGCCAACTACACCAACGTGCTGACGACGCGCGAAGAAGCTTTATACGACGTGTCGCTGGATGCCTACGTGGCGGCAACGGCCAATGCGGAACAGGCCGATACCCAGTTCGAAACGACCTTGCGCGAGGTGATCCAGCATGCTGAGCAGATGCGCGACGCGCTGAAGAATGCCGCGAATCAACGTTCTTCCACGGCGATCTATCTTGCCGCCGGACTCTTTGTGCTGTCGCTCCTGCTCACCGGCTTCTACTGGATTTTGTTCGATCGGGTTCTGTTGCAGCCTTTGCGCGCAGCGGGCCATCACTTTGACCGGATTGCCGGCGGCGATCTTACCGCACCGATCAACGGTATCTCGAACAATGAGATCGGCGTCCTGCTCGCGGCTTTGCAGCGCATGCAGCACAGTCTGATGCAAACCGTGGCCGTAATCCGCCAAGGCACCGACGATGTGCACGCAAGCGCACAGCATATCGCCGGCGGCAATATCGAATTATCAAGCCGCACCGAACAACAGGCCGCCGCGCTGGAACAGACCGCGGCAACCCTCGAACAACTCAGCGCCGCGGTCAAGCAAAACGCGGAAAACACCCAGCACACCACCCAACTGGCGCGCAATGCCGCAAGCGACGCGGTGCAAGGCGGCGAGATGGTGGCGCGCATCGTCGGCACCATGGGGCAGGTATCCGAAAGCGCGCACAAGATTACCGACATCGTCGGCGTGATTGACGGGATTGCCTTCCAGACCAACATCCTGGCCTTGAACGCAGCCGTCGAAGCCGCACGCGCCGGCGTGCAAGGTAAAGGCTTTGCCGTGGTGGCAACTGAAGTGCGCTCGCTGGCCTTGCGCAGCGCGCAAGCCGCCAAAGAAATAAAAAAGCTGATCGAAGATTCCGTGACGCGGGTGCAGCTCGGCTCGCAGCAAGTCACCCAAGCAGGCCAGACCATGCAGCAGATCGTGGCTTCGGTGAACGAGGTGATGCACACCATGGACCAGATCTCGACCGCCACCTCGGAGCAATCCGACGGCATTGAGCAGGTCAGCCTGGCGGTGATTCAGATGGATCGCTCGACGCAACAAAACGGCGCATTGGTGGAACAGACTTCGGCTGCGGCCAACGGCTTGAAACAACAAGCCGATGGCCTGGTGGAATCGGTTTCCTTGTTTCAGATCGAGGTCCGGCAACCCGAGGCCGCGCATTCGGAGCGCTATGGCACGGCAGTGGGGTTGGCGCTGGCGGCGGCGATGTGAGGTTGTGTCATGAGCTCGACCATACGTTACATACGCTCCTTCAGATGGGCGAAGAAAATCTGGGTAAAAGCCGAGTCGCGGTAAGATGCAGATGTCGCTGCGGATTTCACGCAAATCCGCAGCAAACCGACTCCAGCGATCGCCATCCAAGGAAAATTCAGCATGCCGGCTTCCCCTCGCTTATCTGCGCGCGCCCTGGCGCTAGGTCTATTCGGCCTCGGCATGTGTGGCCTCGCCGCACTGCATACGCCCACTGCCGACGCAGCGCCCGCGCAGACATTCTCGGCGATTCTCGCCGGCCCGCAACGCACCGATGCGGAACGGGCGCGCGATGTCTACCGGCACCCTGAACAGACCTTGAGGTTCTTCGGCATAAAACCCAACCAGACCGTGATCGAAATCGAGCCTGGCGCC
>JAMFSV010000367.1 GCA_026225455.1 Burkholderiales bacterium
AAACAAATACCCTACACCACGCTATTCAGATCAAGACTGTGCGGCAGATGCGCATCGGCATTACCACGTACTTGAAGTTATCGTTGTCGGGTAAGGTGATAAGCGCGCTGGAGGATGAGTCGCCCAGGCTGATTTGCAAGAAATCGACCTTGAGGTTGGCGAGCGCGTCGAGCAGGTAGGTGACGTTAAAGCCGATGTCGAGAGAATCCCCGTCATAAGCAATTTCCAACTCTTCCTGGGCTTCTTCCTGGTCGGCGTTGGTCGACAGGATTTTAAGCTGGCCCGGTTCGATCAGGCAGCGCACGCCCTTGAATTTGTCGGAGGTCAGAATTGCGGCGCGCTGGAGCGAGCGTTGCAGTTCTTCGCGGCCGATCATAAAGTGGTTTTTATAACCCTTGGGAATTACGCGCTGGAAGTCGGGGAATTTGCCTTCGACCAGCTTCGACACCAGTTCGACTTCGCCAAAGGTGAATTTGACTTGGGTCGAGGCGATATCGATTTTAAGCGGGTCGTCGATGTCTTCGAGCAGGCGCTGCAATTCCAGAATGGTCTTGCGCGGAATAATCACTTCCTGCCGCGCAAAGGTGGTTTCGGTGGTCATCGAGGCAAACGCCAGGCGGTGACCGTCGGTGGCGATAGCCATCAGTTGCTGGCCGTCGACGACCAGCAGCATACCGTTCAGGTAATAGCGGATGTCTTGCTGCGCCATCGAGAAATGCACCATGCCGAGCAATTGGCGGAAGGCTTTTTGCGGCACGCTCAGGCTGGCGCCGAAGTCTTTGGCTTCGGCCACCGTGGGGAATTCGTCCGCGGCCAGGGTTTGCAGGGCAAAACGGCTTTTGCCGGATTGCACGGTCAAACGCTTGTCCGACAGGGTCAGGGTGACTTCGCCGCTGGGCATGGCGCGCAGGATGTCGAGCAGTTTGCGCGCGGCCACGGTGGTGGCGATGTTGTCGCCGCCCACGCCGAAGTTGGCATGGGTGGTGATTTGCAGCTCAAGGTCAGTGGACAGGAACGATACGTCCGGTCCCTGTTTGGTGATCAGCAGGTTCGCGAGTATGGGCAACGTGTGGCGGCGCTCAACGATGCCGCTGACCGTTTGCAGTGGCCGCAGAAGATTGTCTCGTTCGGTCTTGACCAATTGCATAGATTTCCTTCGATGATTTGACGGCCTGATCGCCCCATTGTCGGGGTCTGACAGGGTTCGGAGCGCCAACTGGATCCCGCGCGCTCCACATAACGCTTTAAGCGGCGCGTTACATAACATTAAGCGGTTTCAGGCTGACAACCCTGCTCGCCTGGATAAAGCGAGCTATTCTTACCCCGGTTTCCTCGCGGCCGCCGAGGAAACAAACCCATATTGTGCCTTAAAAACGGCTTATTCCCTAAAAACGCGTCACGCGACATAACAACGCAGCGGCAGGCCCGGTATCGCTTTGTCGGGCTTGCCGCTGCGGTGTGCCGGCTCTAACCCTTGAGGGTTTGTTCCAGCACGTGCAACTCATGATTCAGTTGTGCATCCTTGGTGCGCTCGTCGGCGATCTTCCGTACCGCGTGCAGCACCGTGGTGTGGTCCCGCCCGCCGAACAGCTCGCCGATTTCCGGCAGGCTTTTCTGGGTCAGTTCCTTGGCCAGATACATGGCGATCTGGCGCGGCCGGGCAATATTGGCCGGCCGTTTCTTCGAATACATGTCCGCCACTTTGATATTGTAAAAGTCGGCGGCGGTTTTTTGAATATTCTCCACCGAGATTTGCCGGTTCTGCACGGTGAGCAAATCTTTCAACGCTTCCTTGGTCAGCTCGATGGTGATGTCGCGGCCATGGAATTTCGAATAAGCGAGGATCTTGCGCAGCGCGCCTTCCAGCTCACGCACGTTGGAGCGCAGGTGTTTGGCCACAAAAAACGACACGTCTTCGGACACCGTAACGCCTTCCGACAAGGCTTTGCGCATCAAAATGGCTACCCGCATTTCGAGTTCGGGCGGCTCGATCGCCACCGTCAAGCCCGAATCGAAACGCGAAATCAGGCGGTCGTCGATGCCCGAGATCTCTTTCGGGTAGGTGTCGCTGGTGATGATCACCTGGGCTTTGTTCGCCACCAAGGCTTCGAAGGCGTAGAAAAACTCTTCCTGGGTGCGCGATTTGCCGGAAAAGAACTGAATATCGTCGATCAGCAGCAGGTCGAGCGAGTGGTAATACCGCTTGAACTCGTCGAAGGCCTTGCGCTGGTAGGCTTTCACCACGTCCGATACGTATTGTTCGGCGTGGATGTAGCGGATCCGCGCGTTGCTGTTTTCATTCAGCATCTGGTTGCCGATGGCGTGGATCAAGTGGGTCTTGCCCAGGCCCACGCCGCCGTACAGGAACAGCGGGTTATACGAAATGCCGGGGTTGCCCGCCACCTGGATCGCGGCGGCGCGGGCCAATTGGTTGGCTTTACCTGTGACGAAGTTGTCGAAGGTCAGCACGGGGTTCAGCTTGGAGCGTTCGTAGGTCGAATTGCTTTCGCTGCCGTTGCCGGTCCTGCTGCCGGCCCCGGGGCGCCAGGTGCGCTGGCCGGCCGCGGTTTCGTGCGGGTCGAGGCTGGGCAGATCGAGGTCGGCCGCGCCGCTGTCGGTGCCGGCGGGGCTGCTGCGAGTGATCAGGGCGCTGGCGCCATGTACCGTGCTGTCGCCCGAGGCGGCGGCCTGGCCGTTGCCCTGCGGCGCGCTGGGGCGACCCTGACCGGCCTTGGGGTCGAGCACGAACAGTACTTCGACCGGGGTGCGCCAGAAATCGCGGGCGAGATCGGAGATGCGTCCGGAAAACTGGTTTTTTACCCAGTCGAGCTTGAAGCGGTTGGGGGCTGCGATCCGCAGCGTGCTGGCGTCTTCGTCGAAGGCGACCAGCGCCAGTGGTTTGATCCACGTCTGGAATTGCTGCGGCGTGAGTTCGCGCTCTAAATGCGCGGAACAGTGTGCCCAAAAATCGTTCATGTATCCGTCTGATGTATGCAGTGCCCACCGTCGGAGTGGCGCGGCCATTTTTATCGATGGCCATAAGGGCGTGAGGCGTGACTGCGCGCGATTGGCTCGTTTGGGGCAGCCTGGCTGCCTGGAGCACGCGCTACAGTCACAGCGCCAGGCTGTGCAAGCCTGGACGCGTCCGGACGGTGTATTGGAATGTCGAGTTATCCAGGATTTTACCGCCAAATGCCACGCTCGGGGCGAGTTATCCACAGGCAGTTGTGCAGGTCGGCGCCAGCCCGGCACCCGGGGGCGAGGCGGGATTGGCGGGGCAACCGGCGCTCAATCAGCGGTAAATTCTTGACACTAAACAGAAAAGGGGCTTAAATAGCGGGTTCTGCAAAACCCAATTCCTTAAACGCCGCCGTTGCGAGTTTCGACACGTGTGCGTTAACCGGCAACGGGCGGCGTGAAAGCGGGCCGTAAGCGGTTCATACTGGTCCAGTAAGGCTTTAAATAGAGACGTAAATAGCCGGCACATCGGCTTAACCGTAAGTGAGAGCAACATGAAACGTACATATCAACCTTCCGTTACGCGCCGTAAGCGTACCCATGGTTTCCGGGTCCGCATGAAGACCGCGGGCGGCCGTAAAGTTATCAATGCGCGCCGTGCCAAAGGCCGCAAGCGTTTGGCTGTTTAAGGCTGACGCTGATACTTGATGCCGGCACTTGACGCTCGATAGCCCAAACAGCATTGAGCGACGTGAGTTTGCTTTGCAAACCCGCGTGGCCAGCTTCCCGAAAGCCGCGAGGCTGCTGAAAACGGATGAGTTCTCATCCGTTTTTCGTTTGCGCCCGTGGTCGCGCACCGAGCACTTTGTCGTGTATGGCCGCCCAACCGGCGGCCCTGCGCGCTTGGGGCTCGTGATCGGCAAAAAATTCGCGCCGCGTTCAGTGACGCGCAACCTGGTTCGCCGGCTTGCGCGTGAAGCATTTCGTCTGCAGCAGGTCGAGTTGCACGGCTGGGATATTTTGTTGCGCTTGCATAAGCGGTTCGACAAAAAAGCCATGCCCAGCGGCTCCTCCGACCCGCTGAAAGCACTCTGTCAGCGCGAAATCGCCACCCTGGTCAGCAAGGCGGTTCATAATGCGCAGCGTCAGGTGGTGAACGCGAGTCCCGCGACCGCGTCACCCCCGGCCGAGCCGGTTTAGACGTATGACCCGACATTTGCCCGCGCTGCTGTTGCAGGGCGCCTGCGCCGGGTCTGCCCTGAGCCGGGAACGGATCTGCGTTGCAGCCCGAACCTGGGGTGCTGCGCGTCTGCCTTGTGGTCTGCCTTGTGACAGCGGCGCGAGCCGCGCTTGATGGCCCTGCGTATGTTGCGAACCTTGCTATTGGCGCTGTTGCGCTTCTACAAATTAGCGATCAGCCCGTTTCTGGGAGATCGTTGTCGCTTCTATCCGTCGTGTTCTGATTACGCGCGCGACGCAATCCAGTATCATGGCGCCGCACGAGGTAGTTATCTCGCGCTGAAGCGCGTGTGCCGATGCCACCCATTTTCTGCGGGCGGCGTCGATCCGGTGCCTGCCTCCTCCAACTTTAAGCGCTGAAGCGCCGACCTCCCAGATATCGAGACAACGCATGGATATCAAACGCATGATTTTGTGGGTCATTTTCCTGGTTTCGCTGGTCATGCTGTACGACGGCTGGCAGCGAGATCATGGCCATGGCTCAATGTTTATCCCCAGCCCGGTGCAGCAAACGGCGGCTGCGGATGGCGCTTCGGCGACTGCCGCCGGTGACGGCGGGGTGGGCTTGCCCATCGCCAGTGCGTTGCCAGGCGGAACGCCGGCAGCTACCGGCCAGATGATTCATGTCACCACCGACTTGTTCGATATCGATGTCGATACCCTGGGCGCGACGCTGAGCAAGCTGTCGTTGCAGCAGATGGACGACGAGAAGCAGGGCGACAAGGTCACCTTGTTCGACCAGAGCCCGACGCATACCTATCTGGCGCGCACCGGTGTGATCGGCGGCAACTTCCCCAATCACAGCGATGCGTTTACGCTGGTGCCGGGCCCGACCACCATGGACGCGGGCAGCAATACGCTGCAAGTGAAGTTTGCCTCGGCTGAAATGGGCGGTGTCAAAGTCGTCAAGACCTACACCTTTACCCGTGGCAGCTACGTGATCGGCGTCTCGAATACCATTTCCAACGTCGGCAGCGTGCCCGTCACGCCGACCGTCTATATGGAATTGGTGCGCGACAGCCAGCCGGTTCCGACCACGCGTTTCTCGCATACCTTCATTGGCCCGGCTGTCTATACCAATGAACATCATTTCCAGAAAATCACCTTCCCCGATATCGACAAAGATAAAGCCGATTACGTGACGCAGGCGGATAACGGCTGGATTGCGATGGTGCAGCATTATTTCGCTACTGCCTGGGTTCCTGAACAAGGCGTGAAGCGCGATATTTATGTCGAAAAGACCTCGCAAGGGCTGTATCGCGTAGGGGTGAAACAACCGTTGCAAGCTTTGGCACCGGGTCAGACGGTGGACGTGTCCGCCAAGCTGTTTGCCGGTCCGGAAGAAGAGCGTTTGCTCGGGCCGGTGGCGCCGGGCCTGGACTTGGTCAAGGACTACGGCTGGGTGACGATTATCGCCAAGCCCTTGTTCTGGCTGCTGGACCAAATCCACAAGGTCCTGGGCAACTGGGGCTGGTCGATTATCGCCTTGACGCTGTTGATCAAGCTGGTGTTCTTCCCCTTGTCGGCGGCCAGCTACAAGTCGATGGCGCGCATGAAGGAAATCACGCCGCGCATGACGGCGCTGCGCGAACGCCACAAGGGCGATCCGCAGAAGATGAACGCGGCGCTGATGGAATTGTATAAAACCGAGAAGGTGAACCCGTTCGGCGGTTGTTTGCCGGTGGTAATCCAGATCCCGGTGTTTATCTCGCTGTATTGGGTCTTGCTGTCGTCGGTGGAAATGCGTGGCGCGCCGTGGGCCTTCTGGATCCACGACTTGTCGCAGGCCGACCCGTATTTCATCCTGCCGGTGCTGATGGCCGTGTCGATGTTCCTGCAAACGCGGTTGAACCCGACGCCGCCGGACCCGATGCAAGCCAAGATGATGATGATCATGCCGCTGGCGTTCTCGGTCATGTTCTTCTTCTTCCCGGCTGGCCTGGTGCTGTATTACGTGGTCAACAACGTGTTGTCGATTGCGCAGCAGTATTACATCACCCGCATGATGGGCAAGAAGCGGGCGGCAAAGAAAGCCGCTTGAGCGATACCCTGAGCGATGCCGATATTCGCCGCCGTCGACACGTAATGTAGGTTTGACGGTGGCGAGGTTGATTGTGTTGAATTGAACCAGCCGCTTTCGAGCCGGCTGGGTCGATAAAAAAACCGCCTGCGTGTTCACGCCAGGCGGTTTTTTTTATGTCCGGCCCCGTGGGCGGGGGCGCACCTTGCAGGCTGACCCGATACCCCGGGCTAAGTCTGATCCGGCGGTTCCTGATCGAATTGGGTGATCAATTCTTCGATCAGATAACGTTTGCGAGGTGACAATGCCCGAATTTTCTCGGCCAAGGTCAAGGTTTCGACGGAAACCGGATACTTTATGTCCTTGCGCTGACCGTCTTTCCGGGTTTTGACCGGCGGCAACACCGGTTCAGGGCCGTAATGCAGCCAGTGCGCCGTCACGTTCAGCCACGCGGCCAGCGTGTCGATCTTGTCGCTGGTCGGAATTGCCCTGGCACTCAGCCACTTGTGCGCCGTTTGTGTCGAAACCGGTGCCGTGGCGTGATGCCGGAGGTTGAAATGGCGCGCGAGATCCGTCGCCCCTTTGACTGCGTCCGGGCCATTGTCGAGCGCTGTGCGCAGGCGTTCTGAAAATGCAGATTTTTCTTGTTCGGTTGGCATAGCCTTGATTCTGCAATGACTCCGATCTGTCCCTTACACCCAAGCAAGATACAAATATCTTGTTTGGTTTACTTTTTTAAAAAGAGCGCATAAGATGAGTTCGTGCCCGGATCGATAGCAACGCGTTTCAAAGCGCTGGATCAGCAGCGTGTTAGAGGTTCGATGCTGTTGTTGAAGGGCACGCCTGGTGCGCTCGCCGACCTTGGCGCACATCGATGAGCTGTCTGTAGCTGTGCCGTAGGTAAGGTTTTGCCGGTGTTATGCCGGTTGTACCGAAGCAAGAAGTGGAAGACGCGAAAGCAGCGGTGGCGGGGCGTGTTGTCATATTGAGGCGCGCTATAACGAGTTAGTTTGAAGAGCAAACAAGGAGTTTAAGATAAATCTGAAAATTCATCTCAAATATGTAGGGCTACATATTTTTAGATCTGAAATCATTTGAAGAGCGTACGTTGAAGGACTCACTTCGCCACCACCGGTCTCGTGGCTTAGCCTGATCAAACGCCTGTTGTGACTTAAGCTACAATTCACGCCGCCGACTACCCCCTTAGGCGGCGTTTTTTTTTGTGCCGTCGAGTAGCATACTGTCGGGTAAGCGCCTAAGCGCGGTCTTTGCAACGCTGCCCGATCATTCCGCGACACCTCGGCGCGGCCCCATCGTTTTTGCAACTTCAAAGTGACCCCTGCCGTGTTTGCCGACCGTGACCCGATTGCAGCAATTGCCACCGCCCCCGGCCGAGGCGGAATAGGCGTGGTACGCGTTTCGTTTGGCGCCGCCGCAGCGCCTGCCGCGCAACACCTGATGACCGCTTTGTGCGGCCGCCAGCTTGCCGCGCGTCAGGCGGTCTATACGCCATTTCTCGATCCGCACGGAGCCATCCTCGATCGCGGCATCGCCTTGTATTTTCCGGCGCCGCATTCCTATACCGGCGAACATGTGCTGGAGTTGCAGGGACACGGCGGCCCGGTCGTGATGCAATTGCTGCTGCAAAGCTGTCTCGCGGCCGGCGCGGCCTTCGGTGTGCGCCTGGCCGAACCCGGTGAATTCACCCGGCGCGCGTTTCTTAATGACAAGCTCGATCTGGCCCAGGCGGAAGCCGTGGCCGACCTGATTGAAGCCAGTACCGAAGCCGCGGCGCGCTCCGCCGGCCGTTCGCTCGATGGTGCGTTTTCGCGCGACATTCATGTCCTGGTCGAAGCGGTGGTGACCTTGCGGATGCTGGTCGAAGCCACCCTGGATTTCCCCGAAGAGGAAATCGATTTCCTCGAAGCTGCCGACGCCCGCGGCAAACTCGCCAAGATCCGCGCCGACCTGGCCCAGGTGCAACGCGACGCGCGCCACGGCGCCTTATTGCGCGAAGGGTTGTCGGTGGTGCTGGCAGGGCAGCCCAACGTGGGTAAGTCGTCGCTGCTCAATGCGCTGGCCGGGGCCGAGCTGGCCATCGTCACCCCGATTGCCGGCACCACTCGCGACAAAGTGGCGCAGACCATCCAGATCGAAGGCATCCCGCTGCACATCATCGATACCGCCGGCTTGCGCGATACCGAAGACGAAGTCGAACGCATCGGCATCGCCCGTAGCTGGCAAGAGATCGACCGCGCCGACGTGATCCTGCATCTGCTCGATGCCCGCATCGGCCAAACCCCCGAAGACCATCAAATTGCCGCCCGGTTTACCGGCGGCGTGCCGGTGGTGCGGATTCTCAATAAGACCGACCTGCTGGGCGCCGAACCTTCCATCGCCCAGGCCGCCGACGGCGCTTCCGAAGTACGCCTGTCCGCCAAGTCGGGCGCCGGCATCGACCTGCTGCGCGCCGAACTGCTCAGACTGGCCGGCTGGCAAACCGGCACCGAAAGCCTCTACCTGGCGCGCGAACGTCATTTGATCGCGCTGCGCGCAGCCGGCGACCACTTGGCCACGGCGGCGGAACTGGCCGACCAGAATGCGCAGGCGCTCGACTTGTTCGCCGAGGAACTGCGACTGGCGCAGACGCAGTTCAATTCGATTACCGGGGAATTCAGTTCGGACGATTTGCTGGGGGTGATTTTTAGCCGGTTTTGTATAGGAAAATAGTGGATCGTCCTAGTTTGTCCAATAAGCTGTTTATGCGATCATTTCCACGCGTCAGCCCTTTGAGGTCTGACGAGCATAGGCCATATCGTGCAGCCGATAAATCATGATATCGACCGCCAAGCCGCTATCCTGCTACTCTTTTCGAGACCGAACCGTGAAATCAAAAATCATCGCGCAGCTTGTGGTCGTTTCCTTACTTGGCACGCCCGCCGCCGTCTTTGCTCAGTCACACGATGACGAGCACCACAGCAGCCCGCCACCGCATGCGGGAAATGGGCCGGCACACGGAGCGCCGCACACACCGGCGGTGCACGAAGCTTCTGGCGACCGTCCGGGCGGCCCCATTCCCCACAGTGATTGGCACAAGGGAGAACGGCTCCCAGCGGAGTACCGTGATCGCAATTATGTGGTCGACAATTGGCGTGATCATGGACTGCAAGCACCGCCGCGCGGATATCAATGGGTCGGTGTAAATGGGGACTATGTGCTCGCCGCCATTACGACCGGCATAATCGCCAACGTGCTACTTTCCGGGCACTAAGCAGTTGGATCGATCACGGCTGTTTTGCGAAGTGGTGTGATCGATCCAGGCCTCGACATTCGGTGACCGACTGGCTTCATGCGGACCATCGAGATTTCGGCATGGTTCCAGAGCGACAAAAGTACATAAAGATTTCGAACTGGTTTTAGAGACACGGCGCAGGCAAAGTTTAGTGTTTGGTATAGTAACGTCCAAATCCCGATCCACGACCCATGCCGCGCGACACCCCCTCGACCAACGTTCAACCGCTCCACCATCCGTCACACCCCGGCGATCAAGCGCTCGCTTGTGAACTGCGCGCGGCGGTGTTGTCGGGCGACGTGCGCGCCTTGACGCCGCTACTCGAGCGCGGAGCGGACCCCGCTTGCTTCAAAGATCCGGGGTTTCTGGAAGTGGTGGTGACCGCCGGGCACATCGATATGACGTTGTTTCTGGCGGGAGCCGGTGCACCGATCAACGAACCGTTACCGCGAGGGTGGAGCGCCTTGCAAGTGACGACCGATGCGGCCAACACAGGTTTGGTCCGTCTATTGCTCGCCGGGGCGGATGTGGACGTGAACGTTCCAGGTCTTGGCGGAGTGAGAGCGTTGCATCTGGCCGCGAATACGGAACCTCGACACGGCGACGGCGACGGCGTGCAACAACGCCTCACCGAAATCCTGACCTGGCTTTTACAAGAAACGGAAGCCGAGGTGAACGCGCAAACAGACGCGGGAGATACCGCGTTGCATCATGCCGTTCCGAACGTCGAACGGGTGGCGCTGTTGCTCGATGCTGGTGCCGATCCCCTGATCGAAAATTTCAACGGTTTTTTGCCCGTCGATGTGGCAGCCCTGTCCGGACATCGTGAATGCGTCGCGCTGTTGACACGCGCGGCCAGAACGTTGCGCACGCACGCCGCTTGAGCGGGCGTAAGCGACCGGGGAACCCAGATTGACAGAGGGCTGGTTATTGCTCGGGCGACCAACGATGCGGCAGCAACGCCCCAATATCGCTAGCTCTGTGTGTAGGCAGGCGCGTGAGCACATCCTTCAGATAAGCGAACGGATCATGCCCATTGAGCTTGGCTGACTGGATCAGGCTCATGATCGCCGCCGAGCGCTGGCCAGCTCGTAAAGAGCCCGCAAACAGCCAATTCTTCCTGCCGGTAGCCCAGGGCCGGATCTGGTTTTCACACCAATTATTGTCAATCGGCAGACGCCCGTCATCGAGATAACGGATCAGGGCATCCCAGCGCTTCAAGTTATAGTCCAAGGCTTTGGCGATCGCCGAGCCCTCCGGTACCAGCCGACGCTGATCAACTAGCCACGTATGCAACGCATCAGCCACCGGCTTGGCTCGCGCCCG
>JAMFSV010000368.1 GCA_026225455.1 Burkholderiales bacterium
GATTGGTGCGCCCGGCTGGGATCGAACCAGCAACCCCTGCCTTCGGAGGGCAGTACTCTATCCATTGAGCTACGGGCGCTTCTTTGACGCGTTTGCCTCAATACAGCGCGGGCAGACGGACGGGAAATGCAGCCGTCGAAGAATACGTGATTTTCGCGCCAAAGTCCACCCGAGCGGCGTTTCGAGGACTCAATCCCTCAGCCGGCGCTATTCCTTGCCGCTATTCAACAACGCTTTCAACGTCGCCAGCCGGTCTTTCGGGCTCATTGGCGCTTCGTCTTCGGTCGGCGGCGGGGCTTCATCCAGCCCCATTTCCTGGATAAAGCGCGAGGGTTCGCAGACGATGGTTTCGCGGGCGCGTTTGCGTTTTTTGCAGAAAGTGACGTGCAGGCTGCGTTGCGCGCGGGTGATGGCGACGTACATCAGGCGCCGTTCCTCCTCGATGCGGGCGTCGTCGACGGGGGTGTCGTCGTTGCCGCGGTGCGGCACGATGCCTTCTTCGATGCCGACCAGAAAGACGTGGGGATATTCCAGCCCTTTGGAGGCATGGATGGTCGACAGGCGTACCGCATCGGGATCTTCGTCGCGGCCTTCCAGCATGGACATCAAGGCGACGGTCTGGATCAGGCCGAGTAAATCCTTGCCGGTGTCGGCCAGGCCGTCGTTGTTGTCGAAGCCCGTGGCCGGCGTACCGGTGGCTGGCGTGCCGGCAGGGGCATCGTCATCGGTCTCGCCGGCACGGGCTTCGGGCTTGGTGCCTTTGCGCTTGAGCCAGTCGAGAAATTCCAGCACGTTGGTCCATTTGCCCTGTGCTTGACGTTCGTCGAAAGCGTCGTACAAGTAGGGCTCGTAATGGATGCCTTCCATCATGTCGTCGAGCAGGATGGTGGCCGGGTCTTTTTCGGCGCGATCCTTGAGGCGCTGGATAAAGTCGCAGAAGGCGCGCATCGGTTCGATCTGGCGCGGTGCCAGGCGCGCTTCGAGGCCGCCCATATAAACCGCTTCGAACAAGGACACTTTGGCCTGGCCGGCAAAGGATCCCAGCGCTTCCAGGGTGGTGTTGCCGATGCCGCGCCGGGGGGTGGTGATGGCGCGGATAAAGGCCGGGTCGTCGTCGGGGTTGGCGATCAGGCGCAGGTAGGAACACAGGTCCTTGATTTCGGCTTTGTCGAAAAACGACTGGCCGCCCGATAATACGTAGGGTATGCGTTCACGGCGCAGGATCTGTTCGAAGATGCGCGCCTGAAAATTGCCGCGATACAAGATCGCGTAGTCGCGAAAATTGGCGCGGCGTTCAAACTTATGCGCCGACAAGCGGAACACCACCGATTCGGCTTCGTGTTCTTCATCGTTGGCCGGGGTCACGGTGATCGAGTCGCCCATGCCGTGCTCGCTCCACAGCTTCTTTTCGAAGAGCTTGGGATTCTTGGAGATGACGTTGTTGGCGGCATTCAGAATCCGCACCGTCGAGCGGTAATTCTGCTCCAGCTTGACCACGTGCAAAGCGGGGAAATCCACCTGCAATTGCGCCAGGTTTTCGATGGTGGCGCCGCGCCAGCCGTAAATGGCCTGATCGTCGTCGCCTACCGCGGTGAACGCGGCACGGCGTCCGGCCAGCAGTTTGACCAGTTGATATTGGCAGGTATTGGTGTCCTGGTATTCGTCGATGAGCAAGTAGCGCAGCTTGTTTTGCCATTTGTCGCGCACCGCTTCATTGGTCTCGAACAATTCGGCGGGAACCCGGATCAGGTCGTCGAAATCGACGGCCTGATAGGCATGCAGCGTGGCCGAATAGTTGCGATAGACCAGCGCGGCCTGATGTTCATCTTCGGTTTGAGCAATCGCCAGCGCCTGGTCGGGCAAAACCAGGCCATTTTTCCACAGCGAGATCTGGTTCTGGATGCGGCGGATCAATTGCTTGTCGGTGGTGCCGATTTGCTCCTGAATCATGCCGAAGCAGTCGTCGGAATCCATGATGGAGAACTGCGGCTTGAGTCCCACGTGCGCGGCTTCCTGGCGCAGGATTTGCACCCCCAGCGAGTGGAAAGTACACACGGTCAACTGGTTGACCGGCACGCGCCGCCCTTCCTTGCCCGGAGTGGTCAGGGTTTTGCCTTCAAGCAGTTTGCCCACGCGCTCGCGCATTTCCAGCGCAGCCTTGTTGGTAAAGGTGACCGCCGCGATGTGACGCGGCTCGAACCCTTTGGCTTCAATCAGGTGGGCGATTTTTTGCGTGATCACACGCGTCTTGCCGCTGCCGGCGCCGGCCAGCACCAGACAGGGACCATCGAGATAGCGCACCGCTTCGCGCTGCGCGGGGTTCATGCCAGCGGACATCTTCAGGGAATCTCAATTGAAACTGGGTCGCTCCGCACGCACGTACGGGGAGGCGCGATGTTAACACGAACTGACGGGGCCGGACCTTGGCCCAACGGCATGGGCCGCCGGTGGGCCGCGGCGGCCGGGCGCGCTCTGCCATCCGGCTAAAATTTATGCCTCGTGGTTTGCCGGGGCCGGCCGGGTCTGCTAGGCTTGCTCGATACACCCCCGGCGCGACTTCGCCGGTACATATTTATGCGACACCCCGACACACCGATACACCCTTTATACCGCACACCGCGCCCGACCGGCGCGCTTTCCTCGCTTTTGCTTGACCCACAGAACCCATGACCACCATGACAGAATCGTTAAAAATCGGCCTCGCAGGCTACGGCTATGCTGGGCAAACCTTTCATGCACCGTTGATTGCCGGTAGCGGCGCCACCTTGGCGGCGATTTCCACCAGTCAAGCCGAACTGGCTCGACATGACTGGCCGCAAGCACAGATCGTGGCGGATTTCGACGCGCTGCTCGCCGTTCCCGGACTCGACGCGGTGGTGATTGCCACGCCCAACGACACCCATTTCGACCTCGCCCGCCGCGCCATCGAGGCAGGCAAGCATGTGGTGGTGGATAAACCGCTGACCGTCACACTGGCCGAAGCATTTGCCCTGGAAAAGCTGGCGGCACAATATCAGCGGCTGGTCGCACCGTTTCACAATCGCCGCTGGGACGGCGATTTCCTGACCCTTAAAAAATTGCTCGGGAATGGGACGAAAGACGCCACGGAAAGCGGCACAGAAAGCGCAGAGTCATCCGGCCGGCTTGGGCGCATCACCCATTTCGAATCGCACTTCGACCGCTTTCGCCCGCTGGTGCGCGCCCGCTGGCGCGAGGAAGCGGTGCGCGGCGGCGGGATTTTGCTCGACCTGGGACCGCATTTGCTGGATCAGGCCCTGAGCTTGTTCGGCTTGCCGCAAACGCTGAGCGCTACGGTCGAGGCGCATCGCGACGGCGCGCTGGCCGACGATTATTGTCATCTGGTGCTGGGTTACCCACGGCATCAGGTGATTTTGCATGCCAGCACGCTGACCGCGCTGGTGCCGCCGCGCTTTCTGGTGCATGGCACGCGCGGCAGCTATCTGAAACACAGTCTCGATGTGCAGGAAGATCAGCTCAAAGCCGGGCTGCGCCCCGACGACGTCGACTTCGGCGTCAATCCGACCGGGGTCTTGCGAGTGCTGGAGGGCAATGCCGAGGTGCAATTCGAAGCGCAATACGAGTTGCCGACCGAAGTGGGCACTTACACCGAGTTTTATCGTTTGTTTGCCCAAGCCGTGCTGCATGGCGGCCCCCTGCCCGTCACCATCGGGGAAGCCATCAATGTGATGCATTTGATCGGCCTGGCCCAGGAAAGCGCGCGTACCGGACAACGCCTGACGGTCGGCGAAATCGGCCGGCCGGCGAGCTGAAAAGCGGCGCCGGAAATATCCGCAAGATCCCATGGCGCAAGTGTTTTCGGCGATTTGACAGGTACGCCGGTTCTCACGTACAGTTCGCGTGCGCGTCGGGAGAGCGCGCCGGGAAGCACATGCCGGCGCCGCCGAAGGGGTAACACCCGCAAACTCTCAGGCAC
>JAMFSV010000369.1 GCA_026225455.1 Burkholderiales bacterium
ACCGCCTCAGTGCGCGCGAAAGTCAGCATGCTGAGCAATTTCGGCCTGGTGTTCTCGCGCAATATGATCGGGCGTACCATGACCGCATCGCTGCTGGCCGCCGGCGCGCTCGGCGGCAACTACACCATCCTGACCTGGCTGGTAACCTACTTGAGGCAGACTCACAGCATGTCGGTGGGAAATACCGCTGGTTATCTTGCGATCAATATCTTCGGCTCGTTTTGCGGCTATGTCGGGGCCGCGTATCTGAGCGACTTTCTGGGGCGCCGCAAGACCTTTGTATTTTCGGCGCTCGGCGCAACCCTGGCGATCCTGACCTACACATTTTTGCCGGTGACCGGGCTGACCATGCTGCTGCTGGGTTTTCTGGTCGGCATGTTCCAGTCGGGCATCGTGTCCGGCATGGGGGCCTGTTTTTCGGAATTGTTCCCCGCCCAGATCCGCGCCAGCGCCGGCGGATTTTCCTATAACTTCGGCCGGGCTTTCGGTTCCCTGGTACCTGCCGCGGTAGGTATCACCAGTGTCGAATATGGCCTGGGACCGTCGATCGGCGCCTGGGCTGCGGCAGCCTATGCGCTGGTCTTTCTCGCGGCGCTGGCCATGCCCGAAACCCGCAACAAGGAGCTTGAATTACATGTCTGATCTGAATCCGCAACTTAACCGTACGGGCGGCCGTATCCTGGTCGATGCCTTGGTGCTGAACGGCGTCGATACTGTTTATTGCGTCCCGGGCGAAAGTTATCTGCCGGTACTCGACGCCTTGCGCGATGCTGCCGGCATCAGTACCTACGTGACGCGTCACGAAGGTGCGGCGGCCAATATGGCGGATGCATACGGCAAGTTGACCGGCCGGCCCGGCATCTGCTTTGTGACTCGCGGTCCCGGCGCGACCCATGCCAGTATCGGAGTGCATACCGCGAGCCAGGACTCGACGCCGATGATCCTGTTTATCGGCCAGGTCGAGCGTGGGTTTTTGGAGCGCGAGGCATTCCAGGAAGTCGACTATCGCCGCATGTTCGGCGGTATGGCCAAATGGGTAACCGAGATCCAGGATCTGGCGCGGATTCCCGAAGTACTGGCGCGCGCCTTTAATGTCGCCATGTCGGGCCGGCCCGGCCCGGTGGTGGTGGCTCTGCCGGAAGACATCCTGTTCGGCTCGGGTCTGGCGCCCGACGCGGTCCCATCGCGCCCGTCGCAATCGGCTCCCGCCGCGGGCGATATGGACGCCTTGCATGCGCTGCTGGCCCAAGCGCGCCAGCCGCTTCTGGTGGTGGGCGGAGCAGGTTGGGACGAGCAGGCTTGCGCACAGTTGCAGGCCTTTGCTCAAGTCAATTCGATACCGGTTGCCGCTGCCTTCCGGCGCCAGGATCTGTGCGACAACCGCATGGCGCATTACATCGGCCAGATCGGCCTGGGCATTTCCCCGCAATTGGCTGAACGCGTCAAGGCGGCCGATCTGCTGATTGCCGTGGGGACGCGCTTAAGCGAGGTGAGTTCGGGCGGTTATACGCTGGTGCAAAGCCCGTTGCCGACTCAAACGCTGGTGCATGTGCATGCCGACGCCAACGAGTTGGGCCGGGTGTACCAGGCCCAACTCGCAATCAATTCCGGCATGCGGCATTTTGCCGGCGCGCTGGCGGCACTACCGCCGCTCAAGCCATCGTGGCAGGCTTGGACTCAGGCCGCGCGCGAGGCCTACCTCGCGCATTCGACGGCGCCGGCTACGCCGGCCGCGCTCGATGGCGTCGATCTGGCGCAGGTGGTGACGCATCTGAATCAGGTACTGCGGGACGATGCCATTATTACCAACGGCGCCGGTAACTACACCGTCTGGGTGCATCGTTTTTACCGCTACCGGCGGCCGGCGACCGAACTGGCGCCGACCAGCGGCGCGATGGGTTACGGGTTGCCGGCGGCAGTCGCGGCGAAACTGAAGCATCCCGAGCGCGAGGTGGTATGTTTCGCCGGCGACGGTTGTTTCATGATGTATCCGCAGGAACTCGCGACCGCGGTGCAATATGGCGCTGCGATTATTGTTATCGTGGTGAACAACGGCATGCTCGGCACCATCCGCATGCACCAGGAACGCGAGTATCCGGGGCGGGTTGCGAGTACCGACCTGGTTAATCCGGATTTTGTCGCGCTGGCCCACGCTTTTGGGGCGTTTGGTGAAACCGTTGCGCGCAGCGAGGATTTCCCGGCCGCCTTCGCCCGTGCGCAAGCAGCGGGAATCCCGGCCTTGCTTGAGCTGCGCATGGATGTGCGGCAGATCACGCCGACTTCGCGCTTGATGTAGTTGCCGCATGCATTGCGCGTCAATCGCGACTTTTACCTTCATTTTTACCTTATGACAGGAAGAATTTCGACACCATGACCATTTCAGGCGCTTCACTGATCGGGCAAAACCGAGTGCAGGGCGATGGGCCGCCATTCCACGGTATCCGTGCCGACAACGGGGAGTCGCTTGCACCCGCTTTCGGCAGTGCCGGCGAAGCGCAAGTCGAGCTGGCCTGCACTCTGGCGCAACAGGGATTCGATGCCTTTCGTCAGCGCCCTTACGAGCACAGGGCTTTGTTGCTGGAAGGCATAGCGCAAGGGATACTTGACCTGGGCCCGGCCCTGATCGAACGCGCCATGCTTGAAACCGGTTTGCCGGCCGCGCGCCTGGAAGGTGAACGCGCACGCACGGTGGCGCAACTACGGCTTTTCGCCCGGGTGGTGCGTGACGGCAACTGGGTCGCGGCCACGCTCGATAGCGCGCAGCCGCAGCGGGCTCCAGCCCCGCGCCCCGATTTGCGCATGGGCAAAATCGGCCTTGGTCCGGTCGCGGTGTTCGGGGCGAGTAATTTCCCCCTGGCATTTTCGGTGGCCGGTGGCGATACCGCGAGTGCCTTGGCGGCCGGGTGTCCCGTCGTGGTGAAGGCGCATCCCGCGCATCCGGGAACGGCGGCGCTGGTGGGCGGCGCGATCCAACGAGCGGTGACCGATTTGGGGCTGCCCGAGGGCGTATTTTCTCTGTTGTTCGGCCGCGATCTGGCGTTGGGTGAAGCCCTGGTACGCCACCCCGCGATCGCGGCAGTCGGGTTCACCGGCTCTCGGCGCGGCGGTTTGGCGCTACTGGCTTTGGCGCAGCAACGGCCGCAACCGATTCCGGTGTATGCCGAAATGAGTGCGATCAATCCGGTATTGCTGCTGCCGGCCGCATTGCGGTCTCGTGGCGAAACCATCGCCCAGTCATTCGTCGATTCCTTGACCTTGGGCGCCGGACAGTTTTGTACCAACCCCGGCCTGCTGCTGGGCATTGCGGGTGCCGATCTGGAACGCTTCCAAACCTATGCAACCCAGGCGCTGGCCGGCAAGGATGCGGCCACCATGTTGACCCCCGGCATCCATGCGGCCTACCAGCAAGGTGTAGAACGTCATGCCGCATCCACCGGCGTCAGGCTATTAGCCAGAGGACGCGGCACGACGCAACCGTTCGCTGCCTGTGCGGCGCTTTTCGCGGTTTCGGCACAGACCCTGCTCGCCAATCCTGCGCTGAGTGAAGAAGTGTTCGGGCCGGCGGCGCTGGTGGTGAGTTGCCGCGATGAAGCCGAGTTGCGCGAGGTGCTCGAACACCTGGAAGGTCAACTCACAGCAACGCTGCAACTCGATGCCGGCGACCACGAACTCGCGGCTGGCTTGATGCCGATACTGGAACGCAAAGCCGGCCGGATTCTGGCGAATGCCTTTCCTACTGGTGTTGAAGTGACCTATGCGATGGTTCATGGCGGACCGTTTCCGGCTACTTCGGATGCACGCTCGACCTCGGTCGGCGCCGCCGCCATCGAGCGTTTCCTGCGCCCGGTGTGTTACCAGGATCTGCCGCAAGCCTTGCTGCCCGAGGCCTTGCGCGACGGTAATCCGCTGGCTATGTGGCGCATGCGCGACGGCACACCCAGCCTTGATTGAGCGACTGAGATTTTTATCTGGACCGCATGGCGGCTTACGTGCAGATATCGTATGCGGTGCTGCGTCCTCCTGCCGCATTTTTGCGCAGCACGCCGCACTCGATCAATTCATTGATATCACGCAGCGCCGTATCGGGCGAACATTTCGCGATAGCCGCCCATTTTTTACTGGTGAGTTTGCCGTCAAAGCCATCGAGCAGGGCGTTTAATAACTTTGTCTGCCGCGCATTCATCGGCGTTGCAGCCCAGCGCTGCCAGAAATGGGCTTTCGCCAGTACCGCGTCCAGCACGGTGTGTGCAGCCTCCACGGCCCGTAGCAGGGTTGCGAGAAACCAGAGCAACCAGCCGGTGATCTCGAGAGAACCTTTTTGCGTACGCTCAAGGATCTCGTAGTAGCTGTGCCGCTCGCGCTGGATTTGCGCGGACAGACTGTAAAATCGCTGGGGATTGCCGTCGGCACGGGCAAGCAGTAGATCGCCGATAGCGCGTGCAATGCGTCCATTGCCGTCGTCGAATGGATGCAGCGTGACGAACCACAGGTGGGCAAGACCGGCCTTCAGCATCGGATGAAGGGTATCCGCCGCATTGACCCAGTCCATGAAGCGGGTGAATTCGTCTTCGATCCGGCCGGCCGGCGGTGCTTCGAAATGGACTCGCTGCCGGCCGAAGGGGCCGGATACGACTTGCATCGGCCCCTTCAAATCGTCACGCCAAGCCGCGACACGAATCTGCGACATGCCGCTGAAGCCGGTTGGAAAAAGCGCCGCATGCCAGCCGAACAGGCGTTCTTGCGTGACCGCGTCGGCGTTGTGCGTAACGGCATCCAGGACCATTTCGACGACACCTTCCACATGCCGGTCTACCGGTGCAAGGGCACCGATATCCACGCCGAGCCGCCTTGCGATCGACGAGCGTACCGAGGCTGGATTGAGATGTTCACCTTCGATCTCGCTCGTCTTCAGCACGTCTTCGGTCAGCGCGGCAAGGCTGGCCTGATCGCGTAACGGCATACCGACGTCCGCCAGCCGGCCGAGTAGCAGCCCTTGAGCGCGCGTGACGTTAGAGAGCGGTCCGATGACCGCCTCAAGGTCGTAGCGCCAGTTTGGCCAGTCGGCCGCCTGCCAAATGTAATCTCCGCGTTCCATGCGGAGATTATCCAGCTATTCTCCGCATCTCGCAAGCTATTCACCGCATTTTTTGCGGAGAATAGTGGCTTATTCTCCGCATAGTTAAACCAAAACCATAATAGGGTTCGATCCACAAAGAACCAGACGATATCGGTATTGACTTGGGAGGACAGTGCGGGACGCGGCCCGTGCGACCCCGCCCCGCCCGTATAAACCTAAACCTTTACGATCGAGTCACGCACGCGTTTCGCCGTCCTTGGGCGGCCCTGATGCAAGCCGAAATACACCGGGTATTGAGCTATCTCGATCGCGTTGACCTACCTCCAAGCCGCTCCAAACCGCCGAAGTCAGTTCCCATGATGGGACGCGATATCAATAGGGCCGGTCACCGCCTCGAAATGGCCGCCTTTGTCCCAGATGACGACCGTACGCGCATCCGGCGCGCTGGAGCCGAGGTGATCCTGGTGGACGACCCCGTCAGAGACCGAGATGACGATGACTTTCAGTTTCGGCTGCACGCTCGGGTCGCCGTTGATCAGGTCGACCAAGGCGTGGGCGGCTGGGCTATCCGCCGAGAGTTTTTCGTTGGCGGCGAGGTTAAGGTCCGGGGCCGTATTCAGAATGTCCCGGTAGTGATCGACCCGGGCCGGATGCGACGAGCTGTAATCGCTGGTTTCGTGCTGCGACATAGAAATCAGGAAACAGTTATTGCGGCCTTCCGCGGTGATGCCGTCATTGGGTACGGCATGCATTCCTGCCCGGCTCAGCGCCTGTTCGATGTGACGCGGGTTGGTCAGCGTGGAGGCAAGTTCCAGGTCGTATTCCAGTTCGCTTGGATAATGTTGGCGTATGTCGGGGGGTAAGTCCTTCCAAACCGTGCGGTCACTCCCGCCGGCAGTCGCAGCGGCGTCGAAATTCTCGCCGACGGCAGGCAGCGCCTTAAGGAAGGCTTCGGTGCGGCTCTGTTCCAGTGCCAGATGCAGCTGCGCTTGTTCTTCTTCCAGGCTGGTGGGAGCGCGCAAGTCGGTAAAGACTCGCGGCGTCGCTGTCGGTTCTGCGGTGGGCGACGATGGCGCGCTTCGCATCTGATCGGTTTCGCCGTCTGACTCGCGAAGGCGAACCGGCGGCGACCAATTAGCCGGCACATGTTCAAAGACAGACTGATGCAATGAGGACGTCGGGGGAAATGCGGACACGGGCCTGACGGATGCCTCGGCGAGTCTTGCCCCCGCGCCGGTTAGCCCGGGCGGAATTGGAACGGCAAAAGTGTGAGACGGAATCGAGCTGAAATTCCTTGTTGGAGGAAAGCTTGCAGGCAGCGTGCCAAGCTGCTGCCGAGCAGAACCGCCGGTCACGCGTGGCCCGGGCGTACCAAGAAGTGCTGAAAGCACGCCCGGTGTGCCTGGCATGGAGCGCCGCGCGGTGCCGGTATGTAAAGGCGCGCACGCCTCATGCGCGACATGCTCAAGCGGTAGCAATGCTCTGAAGATTCTACCGAACATACGACATCCCCCAAGTCAAAGCGTACGTGTTCTGACAAGTGTTCCGCATCGGCGACGCAGCGAGGTCCGGATTCACGAAGCTCGGGCAGGTTAAGCGAAGTTGAGCGAAGCACGCGGATTGAGCGCGTGCCAGCATCTCAGAAATAGAAGATGATGAGCGGTTAAAATAGTAACTATAGTTACTTATTGTGATAAATAGGATCTATAATTCCAATTAAAAGTGGTAATATAGTGACTAATTTTTAAAAAAGGTGAATATAGTGACTACTCCTGAGCATATCGGAAGCGCTATTCAAACCGCGCGCAAGAGCCATAAGCTCAGCACGACAGCCCTTTGCGCCATGACCGGCTTCAGCCCGAGAACGCTGCGCGAGCTCGAGCGCGGGCTCGGAAATCCTCGCCTGAGCACCCTGCTGGCCGTGTGCGACGTATTGGAGTTGTCAGTACAGTTGACCCCCCTTGCGATCGAGGATCTGGTTTTAAGCGACCCCAAGACACAGCCGACCCAGTTGTCGGAGATCATCCGGCATACACACTTGCGCGGCTTAACGCTGTCATCCGGCCGTGGAGCAAATAAGAAATGACGGCCGTGCGCTCGCTCCGTATCCGTATGGGGACCATCGACCTTGGATCGTTGTTCGCGCTCGACGATGGCCGGACGTATTTTCGCTTCGACGAAGCCTACGCGACGATGGTGCCTGCGAGCCGGCCGATCCTCTCGGTCTCCTACGAGGGTGATACCGACGAGGTTACTCGGCGGCAGTTGCTGGACGTGACGCTGGAGGAAAATCGCGGCGACGGCCGGGGTGGACTGCCGCCGTTTTTCGAGAATCTGCTTCCTGAGGGGCGGCTGCGGCGGCACCTGATCGAGGAAGCTCGTATCGATCCCAGCGACAGCCTCAGTCTACTGGCCTACTGCGGGTCGGATCTGCCGGGTAACGTCCAGGCGGTCGCCGAGAAGCTTTCTACCCGAGAACTGGCGCGGCTGATTACCCAGGGGCACGATAGCTATGAATTGAGCTCCGACCAACTGCCAACGCCGGAAGCTCAATCGATTTCCGGGGTTCAGCCCAAGGTTGGGCTGGTGCGCGATCCGGGCGGGCGTTATGTGATGCGCTCGAAGACCGGTTCGGGTCACTTCATCGGGAAACTGCCGACCGGCGACTATCCGCAACTTCCCGAGGTCGAGCATGCATCTTTGTTGCTGGCTCAGGCAGCGGGTGTTACCACATGCTCGCACGAATTGTTGCCGCTGCACCAGATCGACGACAAGTTGCCGTTCGAGATGCGCGACGATGCGCAACGGTTCCTGCTGGTGCACCGCTTCGACCGCGATGCCAATACCCCGAATGGACGGCTCCATGCGGAAGACTTCGCGCAGATCACGGCAACGGTGCCGATGAATAAGTACAGTCTCGGTTATGCCGAAGTCGGCAAAGTCATCCTGGCGCGATCGACACAGCCGAAAGATGATCTGCTGGAGCTGGTGCGCCGGATTACCGTCAACGAACTGCTGGGCAACCCCGACGCGCATTTGAAGAACTTCGGTTTTTTGTACCCTACGCCGCGAACACCTGTGCTTTCGCCGGCTTACGACATCGTCGCCTACAGCGTATACAACAAGGCCAAGGGGCACGGCCTGGCATTGGCGCCGGGATACAAAGAGCGGCTTCTGAGCCCGATGGTGTTGCGCATCTGGACCAACCTGTGGGACATCCCCACACAAACGCTCAGCGACACGGTCACGGCTACGGTCGATAGCGCGATGAGGAAATGGCCGACACTGCTTCCGACGCTTGAATTGTCGGACGAGCACCGGCAACGCTTGTGGGCATACGTTGAATCCTGCGATCTCGCACAGAAGTGGATTCGGCGCCATGCGCCACCTGCCATGGCGCAGTGATCTTATGCAGATTTGCATATTTATAAACAATGATAATGCGTTTGATTAATAACAAGCAGTTGCGTATCTTGGCCTGATCTTACGCAACAGAGTGTTTTATGAATCGCTTTTTCAGGTCTCGGCCGTTTTCCCATCATGTGCCGCGTGCGTTGTTATCGCTAGCAATGTTATGTGTGCCGATCGCACATGCTGCCGATACAGTGGTGTTAAAAGTCGGCGACCAACAATTTCAGACGCGCGGCGTACTCGAAGCGTCAGGGCAATTGAAGGACGTGCCGTACCAGATTGAATGGTTTAATTTCCCTGCGGCACAGCCGTTGGGCGAAGCGCTGAATGCGGGCGCAGTCGATCTCGGCGGCTTGGGCGACGCGCCAACCATCTTTGCCTATGCGGCGGGTGCGCACGTGCGCGTGGTTGCCGCAACCCGCTCTCAGCCGATCGACCTGGCGATCGTCGTGCCGGAAAACTCCCCGATTAAAACCCCTGCCGACCTGAAAGGCCGAAGGGTTGCCACCACGCGCGGTTCGATCGGTCATTTTCTCCTGATTGCGACTCTGGAGCATGCCGGCCTGAAACTGTCCGAGATCAAACTCGAATTCCTCCAACCATCCGATGCCAAGGCCGCGCTGGCGTCCGGCAGCGTAGATGCATGGTCGACCTGGGATCCGTATGTGGCGCTTGGGGAATTACGCGACCATGACCGCAGCATTGCCGATGGAGTGGGTCTGTCGTCGGGTTTGAGTTTCCAGGTTGCAACCGATGATGCGATCAAAACCAAACACGCGGTGCTCGACGATTTCTTGCGCAGGATTGCCGCCGGTCAACGTTGGGCATTGTCACATCCGCAGCAGGTTGCCGCGATGCAGTCGCGGGTTACGGGCTTGCCGCCCGAGGTGCTGGAAGTGGTGTATCAGCGTGCGCAATTGCACCCCGTCAAAATCGATGACGGCGTAATTGCGGAACAACAACGTACCGCGAATATATACGAACGAGCCGGTGTCATTCCCGCGCATCTGGACATCGGGCCAGGTTTCGACCGGCAATTCGCGACACCATGAAACGCATCGCCGGCAGCACGTGCAAGCCCCGGCCGGTGGATTTTTCCAATCGCGCGGAGCAATGAGGAAGCGTCCGGCGATGAAAAAATCCAACAGAGGGAGCTTGATATCGATAGCAGGATTTGTTGGTTTGGCAGCTAATTTGTCGCGGTTAGGATCAAAATTACCGCGGTATTCGGAGTGTTTTCATCATGTCGACTGACTTGCATCTCAGCCCGCAGGCATCGTTGCCGGACTTGGCGTCGACCCCGCCTGCGTCTGCTCCTAAGCTGGCTTCTAAGCCCTCTACATCGCGCCGAATTCGTCTCGAGAAAAATTCCGCCACCTCGCGCCCAGCGAATCCGACGGCACGAGGCAGTGTCGCCATCTGGCTGGCGACGCTCGCTTGGCTTTCGGGCGCCGCCATCACCGCGTTCTGGCCTGATGCCGACGAATGGCCTCATGGCGATGTACTGATCGGCATCCAAATTGCTGTGGCACTGGGTTGTGCCTTGCTTGGTGCGGTGGCGCTGCGCCGTTCGCGGACCAACGTAGTCTACCAAGCCGGGCTTGAGGCTCCATCGCGTCTGACGCGTTGGTTGGGGCTTGGACCCTGGTTTGTCGCGCTTGCTATCGGGATTGCATTCTGGGAGATAGCCACGGCAAAACTCGAATGGTTGCCGCGGCCCTTCTTCGCTCCGCCGCAGGCATTGATCGGCGTATACCTGGAAGATTTTCCGCGGCTCGGCTCCAGCATCGTCCACTCGTTGGGCCTGCTGATCTACGGCTACGTTTTAGGCGCCGCGACCGGCTTCGTGGTCGGCGTCGGCATCGGCTGGTCGCGTGCCGTGGGCTACTGGTTGCATCCGGTGCTGCGCCTGGTCGGGCCTTTGCCGGCTACCGCCTGGCTGCCCCTGGCGTTCTTTTTCTTTCCTTCCAGCTTTAGCGCCAGTGTGTTCCTCATTGCATTGGCCACCGCATTTCCGGTTGCGGTGTTGACCTGGTCGGGTGTGGCGAGCGTCGATAGCGCCTATTACGATATCGCGCGCACCTTGGGTGCCAAACCCGCCTTCCTGATTTTCAAGGTGGCGATTCCTGCGGCGCTGCCCTTGGTGTTCGTCGGGCTTTTTATGGGGCTCGGCGTATCTTTTTCGGTGTTGATTGTGGCGGAGATGATGGGCGTCAAAGCCGGCTTGGGCTGGTATTTGCAATGGGCGCAGGGTTGGGCCGCTTATTCGAATATGTATGCCGCGCTGCTGGTGATGGCGTTGATGTGCTCGGGATTGATCACTTTGTTGTTTCGCTTTCGCGATCGCTTGCTGGTCTGGCAAAAAGGAACACTCAAATGGTAGATCTGGCGAGCGCCACCTATGCCGAGCATGATGTTGATCGTGCCCAGGCCGCGACTCATGCTCCTCGCTCAAATCCGGGTGCGCGCATCGAGGTGAAAGAGGTTAGTCATAGCTTTTCCTTGAAAGGCGCTGCGCTCCCGGTTCTGGACTCAGTTGATTTTTCGGTCGCGCCTGGTGAATTCGTCGCTTTGCTGGGCCCCAGCGGTTGCGGTAAGTCGACCTTGCTGAGACTGGTCGCCGGATTGGATAGCCCGACGCAGGGCGCGCTTTATTCGAATGGTGTCGAAATCGACGGCCCGCATCCGTCACGTGTTGTGGTGTTTCAGGATCCGACTCTGTTTCCTTGGCGCACGGTACGCGGCAATGTCGATGTGGGACCCGAAGCGCAAGGGCAAAAGCATACGCAAGCGGCACGTGTCGAGGCCGTATTGCAGTTGGTCGGTCTCACCGATTTTGCCGATGCCTATCCGCATCAACTTTCCGGCGGCATGGCACAACGCGCCGCACTGGCCCGAGCGCTGGTCAACGACCCGCAATTGCTGGTGCTGGACGAGCCGTTCGGCAAGCTGGATTCCCTGACGCGCATTCGCATGCAAGCCGAACTGGTGAAGCTGTGGCAGCGCGCTCGGTTTTCCGTGCTGTTGGTCACACACGATGTCGAAGAAGCGCTGGTATTGGCGAATCGCGTGCTCGTATTTAGCGAACGTCCGGCACGCATCACGGCGGAAATACGCAACGACGCCTCTTACCCGCGTCATCGAGACGATCCCAAACTGGTGGCCTTGCGTCGTGAAGTACTGGCGCAGTTGGGCATCGATTCCTGAAATTTTGCTGGATCAACCGACTAAACGTTATGCTGGAGCACCTGCGCTGATGAACCCTTTCGATACCGAAAACGACCCCGGGCAGAACCTGCTCGATAAACCGGCGCCCGTCGATACCGGTCGCCGTATATGGATGCGCAACGCAGCATGGTCGGTGCTGGGGAGCACGGCGCTGGCAGGCGGGGCAGCCGTGGGTTTACTCAAATCCAACGCGCATGCGCAAGATACGGCGGGGGCCGCGACCCTGAAGAAGCTTACGCTGTCGTGGAATGCAGGCGCGATTTGTACCGCGCCGGTAGCTGTCGCCTTGCATCGTAATTTTTTTAAACAACGTGGTCTGGACGTCGAGTTGGTTAATTTCGCCGGCTCCACCGATCAGTTGCTGGAAGCGATCGCGACCGGTAAATCCGATGCCGGTGTCGGGATGGCCTTGCGTTGGCTGAAACCTCTGGAGCAGGGTTTCGATGTCAAGCTGACGGCGGGTATCCATGGTGGCTGCATGCGTTTGCTGGCGACCCGCGCTTCTGGCATCGTCGATCTGCAAGGTTTGCGCGGCAAGATAGTCGGTGTCAGCGACATGGCGAGTCCGGCGAAGAATTTCTTTGCGATTACGCTCAAGAAGCTGGGCGTCGACCCCGACACCGAGGTTCAATGGCGCCAATATCCGGCAAACTTGCTCGGTGAAGCCTTGAATAAAAAAGAAGTGCACGCGATTGCCGACGGCGACCCCACCATCTGGAATTTGCGCGAATCGGGGCATCTGATCGAGGTATCGAACAATTTATGCGGCGAATATGAACATCGTGCTTGCTGTGTGCTCGGGGTGCGCGGTTCGTTAATTCGAAAGGATAGGCCGACTGCGCAGGCACTGACCCAAGCCTTGCTCGACTCGACCGAATGGACGGCAAACAATCCGGCCGAAGCTGCGGCCATCTTTTCCGTCTATGCGCCGCAAGCCGACGTCGGTCAATTGACAGCCATGCTGAAAAGCCACACCGATCATCATCATCCGGTCGGCGACGCGTTCAAGCAGGAAATTGCCTTATACGCAGACGATTTGAAGGCTGTCGGGGTGATCAATCAATCGGTCGATTCGGGGAAATTTGCCGACCGGGTATTTTCTAACGTGCTGGCCTGAGGTGTTGCCCGAATCTGCTTACCGTGCGGCGAAACCCGCCCGGCCCAGAGCACCCAGCACCGAATCGTTCTGCGGGGTGTGGATGCGCGCGCATAACACGTCGCGGTAATGGCGCTCAAGCGCATTGTCGCGGCTTAAGCCTGGGTTGCCGCTTGCCTCGACCGCCTGTTCGACGGCGGCGATGGCATGTTTGCTGACGAGATATTTAATTGCCTGAATCTCGTGATCCGGCAAGGCGGCTTGGGCTCCAGCATCGAGTAACACCCGGTTATTGAACAGCAATGAATCGATGCGCCCCAGCGTTTGCTGGAAGCTGTCCAGACTGGAAAGCGGCGCGCCCAGGCCGGAGGGGATACGGCTGGCGGCCCAGTGGGCGAACCAGTCGCGTGCGGCGCGGGCAACCCCATCGTAGACCGCACCCAGCAAAACACTCATCCACAGCATGGTGACCGGATCCATGCTGCTGCCTGGCGCTCCCGGTGCTTGCAAGTCCACCGCATATTCCGCCGGCACGTACACATTATCGAAGATGACCTCGTGGCTGCCGGTAGCCCGCATGCCGAGGTGGTTCCACGGTTCGCCAAAGCGAATGCCGGGAGTGTTGCGATGAACCAACCAGGTACCGACACGCGGCGCTTCGTCATCGCTGCGCGCCCACACCGCCAACCAGGTCAACCCAGGACTGCCGGTCGAATAAATCTTGCGGCCGTTGAGAATCCAACCGTCGCCGGTGCGGCGGCCAAGGGTTTGCGGCAGACCGCCGCGCGATGGCGAGCCGAGTTCCGGTTCGACACGCAATGAATTGATCAGTGCGCCGTTTTGTACGGCATCGTTTGCGATATGTTGTTTCAAGGCCTGCGGCCAATTCGGATTCACCTGCAGGCGATGATGATAGAGCAACTGCATCACGAATATAAGCGCCGTCGAAGGTTCTCCCCGAGCGATTGCGCGTACCACTTTCAAGGCTTGCGCCAGAGTCGCTTCACGGCCGCCCAGTGCTCGCGGAACCGTAAGAGCGAGCAAGCCGGCGCGGTGCAGGCGCGCCAGATTCTCATGCGGGAACAGCGCCTCACGATCGAGCAACGCAGCACCGGCGGCGAATTCAGCGGTCAAGCACTTCAGCCATGCATCGGCGGCAGCACTATCGAGATCTGTCAGTGCCGAGCTTGCGCCGGAATCGGTTTCGATCTTCACTGACGCGGTGTGTGGGTGACGGACAGTCATGGAGGTTCTCTGTTGAATGCCGGGATGTATCGCCGCAAGGGGAGGCGGCCGGGCAGCAAACCACGATACACAGGCCGATGTTATAAGGCAAACGCATTATCATCATTTGTAAATATGCAAAATAGGAAAGCTTGCGCGGATGAACCTTGAGGTGCAACGAGGGTTTTCTTCTTATAATGTTTGCTACTCAATCCAATTCGATCGATATCGATCCGGCCACAATGAAATTTGATGACATCCATGCGTTTGTCGCAGTTGTGCGTTGCCAATCGCTTAACCAGGCCGCCGAGTCGCTTGACCTGACCCAACCTGCGGTGACGCGGCGGATTCAGAATTTTGAGGAAGCGCTCGGTGTCGAGCTGCTCGATCGCAATACCAAGCCGCTCAAACCCACTTCAATGGGGCGTATCGTCTACGAGCAGTGCCGCGCGATCGTGCGCGAGCTCGACGCCTTGCGTGATTTGGTGGCCGATGATTCGCCGCTGGCAGGTATGTTGAGGTTGGGGGTGGCGCAAACGGTCGCCGATGTCGCATTGCTCGGCGCCTTGCGCGAACTCAGGCTCGCCCATCCGGAATTGCAGGCGCGGGTTTCGACCGGGTGGGGCAGTCAGTTACTGCAAAAACTTGAGGAGGGCGAGCTCGACGCGGCGGTCATGCTGCTACCGGAAAATAAACGTTTCGCTCCGACGCTTGCCGCCAACTCGCTGGGCCGCATCAAACTTGCCGTCATTGCCCGCAAAGGCGACTTGAAAAAGCGGGTGCATACGCTCGCCGATTGCGAGCCTCACGGATGGGTGCTCAATCCGGATGGCTGCGGTTTTCGCGCCGGCTTGCAGCGTACGCTCGCCGCGCAAGGCTTATCGCTGAAGCTTAATCTGGAGACCTTGGGCAGCGAGTTGCAAATTGGGCTGGTGGCGGATGGTGTCGGATTGGGGCTGGTGCCCTTGCATCTGCTGCAGCATAGCGCCTATGCCGAGCGGCTCGACGTGGTGTCGGTGAGCGATTTCAAACCGGTGATCGATGTCTGGATGGTCCGCCCACTGGCTCTGGGCAAGTTGCAAGCGGCGGTGAGTTTGCTGGCGGATAGCATCGAACATAGTTTTAAAGCGGCGCGCTTGGCACGCGCCGCTTGACCTGAACCAACGAGCCTTAGATCACAAAAAATCCGTGCGTACCATCGCGCTCCAGTTGGGCGACCAGTCCGTATTCCCATTCAAGGTAATCGTTCATCGCCTGGTGGGCATTGTCGGTGCCTTCGTAAGGCCGGCGATAGCGATCGATGCGCGGTGCCGCCAAGCGAGTTTCACCTTGTTCCGATGGTAAGCCCGCTGCAACCCACGCGGCCGTGCCGCCTTCAAGTACCTGCACCGGCTTGCCGGTGAGCGCGGCAATCTCGGGCGCGGCAAAGCGTGCCAAGGCACTTGAGGCGCAGGTCGCCACATAACGTTTTGCATCGGGCAGGGCGCGCAAATCTTGCTCAAGGCGCGAACGCAGCGCCCACCAGGCGCCTGGAATATGTCCCTTTACATAGTTGGCGCTGGCGGTGAAATCGAGCACTATTGTATGGCTATCGGGGCCGGCTAGTTGTGCCGCGAGTTCTGCTGCGGCGATGGCCGGTGTCTGTGCCGGCTGTGGTCGGCTCGGTTGCCAGACGCCGCGCTGGGTCAACGCGTCGGGCGTTGCGTGGTCCACCACATAGGTTTCGATGTTCATTTGCGCCAGCCACGATGCGGTCATATTGGCCCGTACACCGTCGTCGTCGAAGAGCACCACGCGAGCGCCACGCACCGGAGCGTACATATCGGTTTCCTGGACCAACTGTCCGCCGGGCGCGTTCTGGAAACCGGGTGCATGGGCCTGTTCATATTCCTCGGGCGTGCGCACGTCGAAGCGATACACGGTGCGTGTTACGCCGTCTGCCCAGCGCTGGGCTTCGGCCAAACTGGTACGGCTCACTCCGGCACGGTCGGCGAGCGCCCGGGCGGTCTGGCGCGTAGCCGCATCCGCCTGGCCGGCTTGCGCCTCGAAGCGTCGCGTACTGCCATGTTGCAAGGTCTTGCCGGCCAGCGTCCAACCTATCGTGCCGTTGCGCAAGGCGCTTACCGGATTGGGGATGCCGGCGTTCACCAGCGATTGTGTACCGATGATGCTGCGGGTGCGGCCCGCGCAGTTAACCACCACCCGGGTCGCGGGATCAGGCGCCAGCGCACGCGCGCGCAGCACGAGTTCTGCCCCGGGCACGCTGAAACTGCCGGGAATATTCATGGTTTGGTATTCGTCGAAACGGCGCGCATCCAGCACCACCACATCGGCGTCGCTGCGAATCAAGGCATCCACAGCTTCCGCGGATAAGGATGGGGTATGCCGCACCGATTCCACCAATTCGCCGAAGGCCTTGCTCGGCACGTTCACGTCGCGAAATACCTCGCCCCCCGCGTTTTCCCAACCACTCAGGCCGCCTTTCAACACAGCCACCTCGGTGTAGCCGAGGGACAACAGGCGTCGTGCCGCGGATTCGGCCAGCCCTTCGCCATCGTCAAACACCACGATGGGCACATTCAGGCGCGGCAGTCGCGTATGGACTTCGAGTTCCAGCTTGGATAACGGCAGGTTGGCGGCGAACAGCGGGTGACGCTCTGCATGCGGGGCTTCTTCGCGCACATCGAGCAAGGCTAGTTCATGCCGTGCAAGCAGAGTATTTCGAATTTCGTCATAACTACGCTGGGATAAAGCGCTCATGAAGCAGATCTTCCTTGGCAAGGTTCCAGAGATTGGGACGTGTATCGCAGCGGCGTCATTTTATCGGAGCCATCAGTCGAGTACATCCGGTTCATTTTTGACCAACCCGGCCCAAAGACTCTCGAACGAGAACAGCGCGCCACCTGGACGGCCGATCTGCTCATGGGTTAGCGCGGCGACCTGGTGCGCAATCGGCTGAGGCGTGCCGGCGGCTTCAGCCAGCAACTGCGTATGACATGCATTGTCGAGCGCGATATACCACCAGGCGGCGGCTTCGACGCTGGGGCCGACGGTCAGGATACCGTGATTCTTGAGGATGACGGCTTTGTTTGATCCCAGTGTGGCGGCAATGCGTTTGCCTTCCGAGGTATCCAGGACCACCCCCTGGAAATCGTCGAACAGCTCATGATCCTGGTAGAACGAGCACGAGTCCTGGGTTATCGGAGCCAGGCGTCGGCCCAGCGTCGACCACGCTTTACCGTATAGCGAATGCGTGTGAGCCGCTGAGACCACGTCGGGATGGGCTTCGTGAATTGCCGCATGAATGGCAAATGCTGCCTGATTGAGCGGGCCGTCGCCGACCACGATCTCACCGTTGTTATTGACCAGCAGCAAATCCGATACGCGGATGCGGGAAAAATGCCGGCCCAGCGGATTGACCCAGAAGTGGTCGGGCCATTCCGGGTCGCGCGCGGTAATATGGCCGGCCAGGCCTTGGTCGAAGCCATAACGGGCAAACAGGCGGAATGCGCCGGCCAGCCGCTCTTGCCGATGACGGCGTTCGGCGGCAAGCGTAGGACGGGGCGGCACTTCGTCGAACCAGAATTTGCGCAATGGCGTTTCGCGCAGCACCGGGCCTGCGGCATGGCGAAGCGGCGAGGAAAGCGCGGGCGTGGCAGTCATGGTTAGAATATTCTCCGGTCTCGATCAAGCCGCCTGACGTACTCGCGATGTGAGTTCGCGTGTCGCGGGGATCAGTTCTCGACCATAATCGACAGCATCTTCGAGCGGATCGAAGCCGCGGATCAGGAAGGTTGTGACGCCCAGTGCGTGGTATTCAGCCAAAGTTTGCGCCACTTGCGCCGCGGTGCCGACCAGGGCCGTGGAGTTTGAACGCCCGCCGATTTCCTTGGCCACCGCGGTCCACAAGCGCTCATCGGCGACTACACCGTCTCCCGAGGCTGCCAGCAGGCGCCGCGCACCTTCACTTTGCAATGGTGCCCCGTTAGCCAGGCCTTGCTCCTCACGCAAGCGACGGGTTTTTGCCAAGATCTGCTCGGCGCGTTCCCATGCGGCTGTTTCGGTATCGGCGAGAATCGGCCTGAACGATACCGAAAAGCGCACTTGGCGACCATGTTTGGCCGCTTCGGCACGCACTCGCGTAATTTGTTCGTGTACCTGTTGTTTCGATTCGCCCCACAGCGCGTAGACATCGGCATGTTTGCCGGCCACTTCGAGTGCCGGCGCGGATGCGCCGCCAAAATAGATGGGCACATGCGGCGCTTGTTTCGGTTTGATTTCCGAAAAGGCCTGCTCGAAGCGGTAATACTTGCCCTCATGATCGAACGGCGCGGTCTCGGTCCAGACTCTACGCAAGACTTGCAAGTATTCATCGGTACGGGCATAACGTTCGTCATGCGACAAATAATCGCCGTCGCGCCGCTGCTCCATGTCGCTGCCGCCTGAAATAAAGTGGACCGCAAGGCGGCCGCCCGTCAGTTGGTCGAGCGTTGCAAGCTGGCGCGCGGCGAGCGTCGGCGCGACAAATCCTGGGCGATGGGCCAGCATGAAATGCACATGGCGTGTGACGCTCGCGGCGTAGGCAACCGTCAACAAGGCATCGGGGCTGGTGGAATGATAAGGCACCAGAATTCGATCGAAACCCGCGGCTTCGTGAGCTTGCGCGAAGCTGCGTAAATAATCGATATCGAGCGCCGGGCCTTGGGCCAAATGCGTTTCGGAGACCTTTTGCGGCTGGATCATGCCGATGAATTCTACTGTCATGACGGTGTACCTCGCTTGGCGGGTTACTTGGAGGGAGGCGAAGCGCGATACCGCATACAGACGTAAGGGCGCAGTCGCTTGGTGTCATGAACATAGCATCCCAATATGCGATATTTAAATATTAAATTCGCATAAACATATCAACATTGCATGATTGTCCGCGTGCCCCGAGATGACGAATGTAAGCGCTGCGTGCCCGTCCAGCCGTATTGCAGCCGGATGGGTAGCACTGTTCGAACGCACTGGGCTAGGCGGCCGATTGCTTTTTGTGCGTCAGCAAATTTCTGGCCAACTGAAGTGTGTGACTTCTCAATTCAGGAACGGCAATAGCTTCCCAGTATTTGGCCTTGAGCATGGGACCTATGTAGAACAGGCCGGGGTTGGGGCGGTGATGAATATCCACTACCCGATAATCGTCATCGACCAGCAATCCAAGCTTCAAAGGATCCTGCTGGATTAGACCCGCATTTCTAAGCTGAATGATCAGCGGTATGGAAAGGCTGGATAAATCGTAGTTGGGGCCGGTACAGTTGATCGCCATGCTGACGTCCAGATCGTCAGGGCCTGCGTTCTCACGCCCTTTGAGCTTAATCCTCAGATCTGTTCCCTTCACCTCAAATCCGACAATATGGCCAGTCATTCGCCGCACTTGGCCGGAATCGAGCAAATTCTCAAGGCGACGGGCGGCCGAAGGTGCCAGGCGATGCCGATGGATATCCCAATACGGAACAACTTTTTTTAGCGCGCGGCGCTGTTCGGTTTCGGGCAAGCTTTGCCAAAGGCGTGGCGTATGCGGTCGCAACTCATTGACCACATCGCGCCAGTTACCTCCGGCTGTTTCCCTCTGTGCCGCCTCCTCTCTCAGAGCGCGCATGTACGCACGGATAGTAGCGGGCAGACCAAGCAGGTAAGCCGGGTAATCGGGAGCCGCGGGAAGAGGGGCCGTTATCCGGTGGCCATGAGGTAGAAGTCCGCGACGGGATAAGAGAAAAATCTTCCGTTTACTGTTGCAACTGGTCAGTTTGAACAATGTGTCGATGGCTGTGTGCCCCGTTCCCAATATAGCCACCGGACTATTTTTATCGAGACCGTCAAGGGTATTGAAATCCCAAGGGCTCACGATGCGTTGGCCGAGATTTTCCGGCACAAATTGCGGTGGCCTTGAAGGGAAGTGTCCCAAAGCCAGAACGACTTGCGTAGCCTCCAAAGAGGCGCCGCCCGCCAGGTCGATGCGGAATGTATTGCTGCCGGCATCCGGCACCACCGCAACCGCTTCGCCATTTATTTTGTCCAGGATCCCCGGATGGTTCGTTTCCGCTTGCGCCAGGGTGTATTGGAGATAATCGCCGTACAAACGCCGAGAAACAAATGATTTCGCGTTGAAAGCGGGATCGATATCCTGGCAGTACGAGACAAAATGATGAGGTTCATCGGCTAGAGCACTCATATTGCCCGCCGGCACATTCAGCAGGTGATTGTCGTCCCCAAAACGATAAGCCAGGCCGCGCCCGTGCACGGAATCTTGTTCAATCAGCACCACCCGCAAGTTGTCCGGCGGATCGGAACGAAGGAGGTTAACGGCCGTCAGGCTGCCGCTATATCCGGCACCAATGATAACAATCGTACGTTTTTCTGAGGACGGCATAGGCATAGAGAAGAGTATCAGGCCGCGTGGCGAGAAATTTGTAGCATACCGGATAAGAATCGTCCGGGCGTAGCGGACCTCGACGAATTTACACAAGCCGCACACGTTGCATTTCATAAAGCCGGAAGTCATGGCCGAAACTGCGTCGTTGTCATCATGACAATTGGCCGCCCGCACTCTATTGCT
>JAMFSV010000370.1 GCA_026225455.1 Burkholderiales bacterium
GGAGCAATTTTCCAAGATCAGCCCGGAAGATGCCCGCATTGCCGAACCTCATATGTTTGGCGTGCAAAATGGGCTCAAGGTATTCAAAGGCTGGTACGAAACGATTAACAAGCCTGCCGTTATCGCCGCCAAGCAAGCTGACGAAACGCGCCTGAAAGCTTATGTTGCCGCGCATCCGGAACTGGCTGCCAAGGTCGGCGACCCTTGGGGCGATATCGAACGCGCCGAAGTGAGCAATGAAGCATTGCTGACGGCTTATAACGCCGAAGAGCGCAGCACCTTGTACAGCGACCTGTTCTTGTATGCACGCCATCTGGTGCGGGCGGCTGCCGAACGTAGCAAGCCCAATAGCGACCGTTTGCCGGAATACAGCGACAGCGCCATGACCGGCATGAAGGAAGGCATGTTTGCGCAACAGCCGGTGTATCCGCAATACGAAATCACCATGATGACGATGGCGCTGACCAACTTGCGGGCCGATTTGGGTCCGGACAACGCGTATGTGCAAGCTGTGTTGGGCAAGGAATCGCCGGAGCAGTTGGCGACGCGTTTGGTCTCGGGCAGCAAGCTGGCTGACTTGGCTGTGCGCCAACAGTTGTGGGATGGCGGCATGCCCGCAATCGTTGCTTCGAAAGACCCGATGATCCAGTTGGCGCTGGCCGTCGACCCGGAGGCGCGTGCGATCCGCAAGCGTTACGAGGACGAAGTGATTGCGCCGATCCAGAAGGCTACCGAAAAAATTGCCGTGGCGCGTTTTGCCATGAGCGGTACTTCGGTCTACCCCGATGCAACCTTCACCCTGCGTTTGTCGCCGGGTGTGATCAAAGGCTGGCATGAAGGCGATCATGAGGTTGCGCCGTACACCGATTTTGCCGGCGCCTTTGCCCGCAGCACGGGCGCGGCACCTTTCAAATTGCCTGATTCATGGGTGACGGCAAAGGATAAAGGCCAGATTGATCTGGGTCAGCGTTTTGATCAGGTCTCGACCAATGACATTATCGGCGGCAACTCGGGCAGTCCCTTGATCAACCGTAAAGCGGAAGTCGTGGGGCTGGTATTCGACGGCAACATTCACTCGATCGGTGGCGATTTCGCCTATGACGAGACGGATAATCGGACCGTTTCGGTTAATTCCGGCGCGATTATCGAAGCCTTGCGTCATATCTATGACGCTGATTTCCTGGCTGACGAATTGCTGGCCGCAAGTCCCAAGTAGTAAGCGCTAAGCAGCAAGTCTGAAAACCCGCATCATGCTCCGGCTGATGCGGGTTTTTTTTCGCCAGCGGGCGTCTTATTGATACAGAGTCATACTGCCGCCGGCTTGACGCAAACTATTCCCACTCAAGTTAACCCACACCTAAAGCGGGGAATCGCCTCAGAACAGCGTATCGTGTCAGCTGACAGCGGTACTGCTCCAATGAATCTTATCGCCACACCACGTCCATCGCCTGTCCGGCTTGCATCAGCGGGTCCGGCAGCCGATTGCGCGATGGTCGTGGAAACCACTAGCTATACAATCCAAGCACAATCAGCCACAGTGTTTTTGGACTCAGGAGCCGACACACCATGCGACCGAAAAACGAAGAAAAAGCCCGTCAACGATTGGAAGACGTTCTGGCGTTCGCGCGGGAACGTTTGTCGGGGGAGGTCTGGTCCAAGGTCGAACCTTTCCTGAGCCACTATTATCTATTGGACGATGCTGAAGGGGTGTTGTTGCGCAGTGTGGCCGATCTATACGGCGCGGCGATGGCACATTGGCAATTTGCGCAGAAATTTGTCACCGGTCAGGCGCGTATCCGGGTCTATAACCCCAACCTTGAGCAACACGGCTGGTATTCGGATCACACCGTGGTTGAAATCGTCAACGACGATATGCCGTTCCTGATCGACTCGGTGACGATGGAGGTCAACCGTCTCGGCTTGGCTTTGCATTCGGCGACCCACCCGGTTTTCTGGGTTGACCGCGACGGTCAGCAGATCGAACAGGTGCGTTCAGGTAGTGCCAAGGATAGTCAGGACGCAGGCACCGCCAAGCTTGAGTCTTATACCCATATTGAGGTTGACCGCTGCACCGAACCCGCCAAACTCGAGGAACTGCAAGTTTGCCTGGCGCGGATTCTCAGCGACGTGCGAGTGGCCGTTGAAGATTGGCCGGCCATCCGCGAACGGGCGCGTGAAACCATCGCGGAGCTGGCTGCGCGTACCGGCGGCAGCGAGGCTCAGGCGGCCGATCTGGCCGAAGCGCGGTCGTTTATCGAATGGATGGAAGAGGGTAATTTTACTTTCCTCGGTTTTCGCGACTATCTGTTGATCGACGGCGACAGCGGCTACAAATTGCAAGGGGTGCACGATTCTGGCTTGGGTATTTTGCGCGAGACGCGCCGCACGCCCGGCGAACCCGATACCACCATACTGCAACCGGGGTCGGCCCGGATTATCGAATCCCACCTGACGATTTTACTGACCAAGGCCAATTCACGCGCCACGGTGCACCGGCCCGGTTACCTTGATTATGTCGGGGTCAAGTTACTCGATGCCGACGGCCGGGTAGCCGGCGAACGGCGTTTCCTCGGACTTTACACCTCGACGGCGTATATGATTTCGGCGCTGGAAATTCCCATCGTGCGCCGCAAAGTCACCAATGTGCTGGCGCGTGCGGGGTTTTTGTCGAAAGGACATTCTTATAAGGCACTGCTGACAATACTTGAGCAGTACCCGCGTGAAGAGTTATTCCAGATCGATGAAGACGAGTTGGTCGAGATTGCTTTGGGCATCCTGCACTTGCAGGAACGCCAACGTACCCGTTTATTTGTCCGGCGCGACAGCTTCGATCGGTTTGTTTCCTGCATGGTGTTTGTGCCGCGCGATAAATTCAACACCGACCTGCGCGAACGGATTCAAAAGATCTTGCTGGAAGCATTTAACGGCGTCATTGCCGAATTTACGCCCTTGCTGTCGGAGTCCTTGCTGGCGCGGATTCATATTGTGGTGCGCACGCGTTCGGGCGGCATGCCGCAAGTCGACGTGCGCGAGCTTGAAGCGCGTATTGTGCAGGCTACTCGCCGCTGGCAGGACGATCTCGCCGATGCGTTGATCGGCGCGCATGGCGAAGAGCAGGGCAATCGCTTGCTGCGTCGGTATGGCGGCTCGTTTCCCGCCAGCTTTATCGAAGATTATCCGGCGCGTACGGCGGTCCGGGATATTGAATTGATGGAGCGGATCCAGGACGGCGCCGGACTGGCGATGAATTTATACCGGCCGATCGAAGCCGGCCCCGCCATGTTGCGCTTCAAGGTCTACCGTTCGGGAGCGCCGATTGCGCTGTCGAGCAGTCTGCCGATGCTGGAGCACTTGGGCGTCAATGTCGATGAAGAGCGTTCTTATCTGATCGAAAGCGAGAGCGGCGTATCGATCTGGGTGCATGACTTCGGCATGGAAGTGGCCGACGGCACTGAAATCGACATCGAACGTATCAAAGGCTTGTTTGAAGATGCCTTCGCCCGGGTCTGGCAGGGGGAGGTCGAAAACAACGACTTGAATCGGCTGGTCTTGCGCGCGCAACTCACCTGGCGTGAAGTCAGCATTGTGCGCGCTTATGCCAAGTATGTGCGGCAGGTGGGTTCGCCCTTCAGCGATGCCTATGTCGAGCGTGCCTTGACCGGCAATCCGGCGATTGCGCGGATGCTGGTCGATTTGTTTGTGGCCCGTTTCGACTTGACCCTGGGCGCCGAGCGCGAGACGCATATCACGCAGGCGCAGGCGGCGGTGAATGCCGCGCTGGACAAAGTACCCAACCTCGACGAGGACCGCATCTTGCGGCAGTTCCTCGGCGTGATCAATGCAACCACGCGCACCAATTATTTTCAGCGCGCGGCCGACGGCGGTCCGAAATCATATATCTCGTTTAAATTTAATCCGGCGCTGGTGCCGAATCTGCCGGAACCGCGGCCGATGTTTGAAATCTGGGTGTATTCGCCGCGGGTGGAAGGCGTGCATTTGCGCGGCGGCCGAGTGGCGCGCGGAGGCTTGCGCTGGTCCGACCGGCGCGAGGATTTCCGCACCGAGGTGCTGGGCCTGGTGAAAGCGCAGATGGTCAAGAACACGGTGATTGTGCCGGTCGGTTCGAAAGGCGGTTTTGTAGTGAAAAACCCGCCGCCGATGTCCGATCGCGATGCCTATCTGAAAGAAGGGGTGGCCTGTTATCAGATATTTTTGCGCGGCTTGCTGGACGTGACCGACAATTTTATCGGCGGCAAAATCGTGCCGCCCGTGGACGTGGTGCGTCACGACACCGACGATCCCTATTTGGTGGTGGCGGCGGACAAGGGCACGGCGACTTTCTCCGATTACGCCAATGCCATTTCCGCCGAGTATGGATTCTGGCTGGCCGATGCCTTTGCTTCGGGCGGATCGGTCGGTTACGACCACAAAAAAATGGCCATCACCGCGCGCGGCGCGTGGGAGTCGGTCAAACGTCATTTCCGTGAAATGGATATCGACACGCAAAATACGCCGTTTACCGTGGTCGGCGTGGGCGACATGTCGGGCGATGTATTCGGCAACGGCATGCTGCTGTCGCGGCATATCCGTTTGATTGCGGCCTTCGATCACCGGCATATCTTCCTCGATCCGAATCCCGATGAAGCCAGCAGCTTTGCCGAGCGCGAACGGCTCTACCAGTTGCCGCGCTCCAGTTGGGCCGATTACAGTACCGGCCTGATTTCGGCCGGCGGCGGGATTTACGCGCGCAGCGCCAAGACCATCCCGCTCTCGGCCGAAGTGCAGAGCGTGTTGCAAGTCAGCGCCGCCGAGCTTGCTCCCAACGATTTGATTCGTGCCATCCTGAAGGCGCCCGTCGATTTGCTCTATAACGGCGGCATCGGCACCTACGTCAAAGCCAGCAGCGAAACCCATGCGCAAGTGGGCGATCGCGCCAGCGACGCGGTGCGAGTCAACGGCGTCGAATTACGCTGCAACGTGGTGGCCGAGGGCGGCAATCTCGGATTGACTCAGCTTGGGCGGATCGAGTTTGCCCAGCATGGCGGGCGGATCAATACCGATGCTATCGATAACTCTGCCGGCGTCGATTGTTCCGATCACGAAGTCAATATCAAGATTTTGCTGGGCCTGGTGGTGTCCGCCGGCGAAATGACCGAGAAGCAGCGTAACAAGCTGCTGGCCGAGATGACCGATGAGGTCGGCGAACTGGTGCTGCACGATAACTATTACCAGACCCAGGCGCTGTCGACCGCGGCACGGCGCAATGGCGACATGCTGGAAAGCGAGGCCCGCCTGGTGCGCTTTCTGGAGAAGGCCGGGCGCTTGAATCGGCTTATCGAATTTTTGCCCTCGGACGAAGAAATCCATGAGCGGCGAGCCGCCAAACGCGGCTTGACTACCCCGGAACGGGCGGTATTGCTGGCCTATAGCAAGATGTGGTTGTACGACCAGTTATTGTCGTCGGCTCTGCCCGAAGATCCTTTTGTGGTGGCGACCCTGCCGGTTTATTTCCCGCAACCGCTGCGTCTGCGTTATAGCGAAGCGATGCACGCCCATCCGTTAAAGCGCGAGATTATCGCCACCCACCTGACCAACACGCTGGTCAATCGGGTCGGTTGCACCTTCGTCCACCGGCTCTCGTCGGAAACCGGGGTACCGCCGGCCGACGTGGTGCGGGCGGTGATTATCGCGCGCGACGTATTTGGCTTGCTGGATGTCTGGAGCGATATCGACAAGCTCGATAATCAGCTACAGGACGCTTTGCAAGCGCAAATGTTCGGCGAAGTCGGTGAATTACTTGAACGCGCCACCTTGTGGTTCCTGCATCGCGGCAGCGAGTTTGCCGAAATCGAAACCACCGTGGCGCGTTTCAAGGCCGAAGTGGAACGTCTGGTACCGCAAGTCTCGAACTTGCTGGCGCCGGAAGATGCTCGCGCCCTCAGCACGCGCCAGGAAACTTTGGCGCAATCCGGCGCCACCCCAAATCTGGCCTTGCGTGTGGCCGGTGCCCCGGTGATTGCCGCAGTACTCGATATCGCCGAAGTTGCGGCAATCTGCGAGCGCAGCCTGGAGCTGGTGGCGGGGGTGTATTTCATGCTCGACATGCATTTGCATTACAGTTGGATCAGCGCGCGCGTGAGCGCCTTGCCGGTCGATACGCATTGGCAGATGCTGGCACGCACCGCGGCTTTCGACGATCTGACGGCGCTGCGGCGCGCCTTGACCATCAGTGTGTTGCGCCTGTCGGCTACCCTCGATACGCCGGACACCCTGATCGAAGCATGGCGTGCCGATTTCCATACGCCGCTGGAATATTACCTGCACCTGATTGCCGATCAGCAATCCGCCAGTTCGGTCGATTTATCGATGTTATCCGTGTTGCTGCGCGAGATGCGCAAGCTGGGCGGCGACAGCACGGGAGCTTGACGCAAAACCGAGTTCGATTTAAACCACGGATCAGCGGGCTGATCCGTGCCGGCTTTCCACCATCAGGACCCAACCATGCACCGTTATATCTATCTTGCTGCCATCCCCGCCGCATTTGTGGCGGGGGTGTTTGTGTCGCAGCTCTCCGGTACCGCCCACGCGCAAGCGAGCGCGGTGTCCGCCGGATTGAGCCCGCAAATTATCGATTTATCCACCCTCAACGATCCCGAGTTGGGCAATATCATTGCGCATATGGGAAGTTTACGCACCAAGACCCTGGTCGCCACGACCAACGGTACGATCGCGTTGCAAACCGGGAATGTGCCCAAACATACGCACCAGGGTTCCGACGAGATCCAATATGTGATCTCCGGCAGCGGTAATTTCTGGCTCGGCGACGAGAAACACGAAATTCACGCCGGGGAGCTGATTATTATTCCCAAGGGCACGATACACGCCGGGTCGGAGGCGGTCAGCGGCGAGTTTAAGGTGCTCTCCATCAAGTTGCCGCCGCAGGCGACGGGCGATATGCAGATGGTCCCCTGACAGGCCGTCAGTCTTGCATCGGTGCGTTCCCTGCCGGCTTGACTTGCGCCGGCGGGTAAGTTGGCAGGACCCGGGCCGAACCCGGGCGAGACGCTGGGCGAAACCCGGCGCGAAACCCAGGCTTTGTCCTGGGCGGCGGATCCCCGTCACGATGTGCGCGTCATGCGCATATTAGCGGCTGAACTTCGTATAAACTCTGGGGTTGGCTGAGGTCCGTCAAGTTTGTGGTGCGTATGGTTTATGGCCCTTTTGTGGCCCTTTTATGGCCCTTCAATGTCTTCGATATCTAGAGGTATAGGGCGAAGGCGGCCGGCATCCCGCGCTGCAACCCCGGATCTGCAGCTCCCATTTTTTGTAGAAATTCACGCATGTTGACGCTTGTTCTCAGTTGGCTCGGCGGATCGGTCATCTGGCTGGTTCCATTAATGGTGTTGCAGATCGCCCAATTGGCGATGAAGAATGGCGTGCCACGCGGCCAGGGGACCCTGCGCGTCTGGGCCGGCGCGGTATTGGCTTATGCCGCTAGCTGCAGCCTGGAGTCGCTGGTGACGGCCGGAATTGACGGCTGGCCGCATGGCGGTCTGCTCGGGCGCGCGCTGGCGGGCGGTTTGGCGGACTCGATCGGGCGTCCTTTGGGCATGGCCGTATCGCTGCTGGCCCTGATCTGCGCTTTACCTTTGTATGTCAAAGGCATCCGCACGCGGCTGGGTGCGGTGCTGCAGGCGGATGACGCACTCACACCTATTTCGCCCCGGGGTCCGCGGACCTTCGATGCGCGCACCTCCGGTGCCCGCTCGGGATTATCTTTGCCCACCGGACCCGCACGCGGCGCCGCTCAGCGCCCGGGCGGACGCGCCACGAGTATTCCCAGCGGCATTTCCAGCGGCATTTCCAGCGGCATTTCCAGCGGCATTTCCAGCGGCACGCGGCCGCCCGCGTCCGCGACCGCCTCAAGCAAGCCGCGGGCGGCAGCGCCCTTTAAACCAACCGTGGCGCTACGGCCTGGCGCCGGGCGGGCCTCGTCTCCCTCCGCTGCCGTACCTCGTGCCGGCCACATACCTTCAAGCCTGATGCCCAAGACGGTTCAGCACAAGCCGTCGCCGGGCTCACATCCGCCTGCCGCGCCGGCGATCGTCAACCCAGTCAATAACGCCGTCAATAGAACCGTCAATTCCGCGGTGCCCGGTAAGCCGGCCAATTCCGCCGCCGTCTCGAGGGCGACAGATCGGTCGTCACCTGCACCGAGCGCTCATTCCGCCACGCTGGACAAGGCACCGGGACAGGACAGTTTCTTGCGCGATTTGCCGGTGGAACCCGCGATCGCTCCGGTTTGGTACGAACCCGTATCAACCCTTGGCCCGGCCGCGGCCCGCGAGTCTGTGTTGCCGGAACAGGTCAGTGCGACGCTCGAAGCGATTGCGCGGCGTGCGGCCGAATGGACTGCTTTGAGCCGCGGCGAGACCGCCTTGAGTCGCAGCGAGACTGCTTTGACCCGCCGCGAAACGGCCTCGAATCGCAGCGAGATTGCGGTGGAAGACGCGCCGCTAACTGTTTCGGTAGCGGCACCGGTGCCGGGGGCAGCGGCAGCGCCGGCTGGTTTTGAGACCGGGTTCGATGCCGATGGGCACCCTGATGCGCAAGCGCAAAGCCCTACCGCGCCGGCGTCGATGATGCCGCGAACCGAGCTGGACGAGGTGATCGATGCCTTGGCGCAGGAGATGGATAAACCCAGTGCGCGGGCGCCATACATTGAGGTGGCCGAGCCGTCGCCGGGCTCCGATTGGGTGCCGTTACCGGATAGTGTCGCCGGTGAAACATTCCACACCATGTCTGACGATGCGATAGGCGCGCAGCCGTTGGACATCGTCCCGGCGCCACGTCACCTGGTGCCGGCAGACCGTGTGGCGCAACCCTGGGAAGCCGCGGCGAACGAAGTGATGGGCGCGGACCCGGTTCAGACCGCGCCGGCCGCCGTCCCAGCCGATCCGGTGCTGCCCGCGCTGCCAAGGCAGACGGCAGACGCAGACCCTCCTGCTGTAGCCGCTCCCGCCGGTAGTTTTACTTTTGCGCCGCCGTCGGCGATGGACATAGAGTTGCCGCCGGTCGCGCTGCTGGCGCGCGCGTCGGTAGCGGCTGAAACCGTTTCCGAGCAGGCCCTGCTGGAAAAAGGTCAACTCATCGAACAACGGCTGAAGGAATTCAAAGTGCCGGTATCGGTGATCGGCGCCGATGCCGGGCCGGTGATCACCCGTTTTGAAATCGAGCCGGCCGTCGGTGTGCGCGGCAGCCAGATCGTCGGATTGATGAAGGATTTGTCGCGGGCGCTGGGCGTGACCTCGGTGCGTGTGGTCGAGACCATTCCGGGCAAAACGTGCATGGGGTTGGAGTTGCCCAATGCGCAACGGCAGATGATACGGCTTTCCGAAATTCTCGAATCGGATGCTTACCGCAATCACGAGTCGTATTTGACCATGGCCATGGGTAAGGACATCACCGGTAATCCGGTGGTGGCAGATCTGGCCAAAGCACCGCATATGCTGGTTGCAGGCACCACGGGTTCGGGTAAATCGGTGGCGATCAACGCGATGATTTTATCGTTGTTGTATAAAGCCACGCCGGAAAATGTGCGCATGATCATGATCGACCCGAAGATGCTGGAGCTTTCGGTGTACGAAGGGATTCCGCATTTGCTGGCGCCGGTGGTCACGGATATGAAGCTGGCGGCGCATGCGCTGAGCTGGTGTGTCGGCGAGATGGAACGCCGCTATCGTTTATTGTCGGCTCTTGGGGTACGTAATCTGGCAGGCTACAACCAGAAAATCCGCAATGCTCAACTAGCCGAAACCTACCTGACCAATCCATTTAGCTTGACCTCCGAGGCGCCGGAGCCCTTATCGACACTGCCCTTGATTGTGGTGGTGATCGACGAGTTGGCTGATTTGATGATGGTGGCCGGTAAAAAAATCGAAGAACTGATTGCACGCTTGGCGCAAAAAGCCCGCGCCGCCGGGATTCATTTGATTCTGGCGACGCAACGGCCCTCGGTCGATGTGATTACCGGCCTGATCAAAGCCAATATCCCGACGCGTGTTGCCTTCCAGGTTTCATCGAAAATCGATTCGCGCACGATTCTCGATCAGATGGGCGCCGAAAGTTTGCTGGGGCAGGGCGATATGCTGTTTCTGCCGCCCGGCACCGGCTACCCGCAGCGGGTGCATGGCGCTTTTGTGGCCGATGAAGAAGTGCATCGGGTGGTCGAATATCTGAAACAGTTTGGTGAGCCCGAATACGAGGAAAGCATTTTGGCCGGTCCGTCCGACGAAAACGCGAGCCAGGATCTGTTCGGCGATACGCCCGATGTCGAAGCCGATCCGCTGTATGACGAAGCTGTGGCGTTTGTCTTGCGTTCGCGGCGGGCCTCGATTTCATCGGTGCAGCGCCAGTTCAGAATCGGCTATAACCGTGCTGCCAGGCTGGTTGAACAGATGGAAAGCGCCGGACTGGTTTCTGCCATGAGCAACGGCGGTAGCCGCGAAGTCCTGGTGCCGGGGCCGGCCGACTAGAGGCCGGGCCGGGCATGCGCCAGAATGGGATACTGGGGCATCCCATTCCGCATCGCAGATGAGATCTTCAAATCATGAATTGGAAAAATGATACGCGTCGATCCGGCGTAATTGCGGCGTTGGCTGCAGCGCTCCTGTTCGGTGCCGGGACGCCTCTGGCCAAGCTGTTGTTGCACACGGTCAGCCCGTGGTTGTTGGCGGGTCTGCTTTATCTCGGCTCGGGCCTCGGTTTGGCACTTTATCGCAGGCTGAGCCATGCCCCGTCCGTCAGCTTGACTCAGTCGGACCGTGGGTGGTTTGCGGCAGCCGTACTGGCCGGGGGCGTGGTGGCGCCGATCCTGTTGATGGTCGGGCTGACGCGTATGCCGGCGACCAATGCGTCTTTGCTGTTGAACGCGGAAGGGGTTCTGACGACCTTATTGGCCTGGTTTGCCTTTCGCGAAAATTTCGATCGGCGCATCGCCCTGGGGATGCTGGCCTTGCTGGCCGGCGCGCTGGTTTTGTCCTGGCCGGGTCAGGCGCATTTTGCCGGTCTCTGGCCTACGCTCGCCGTGCTGGGTGCATGCCTGGCCTGGGGCATCGACAATAACTTGACCCGTAAAGTAGCGTTGACCGATGCGACCTGGATCGCTTCCATGAAAGGATTGGTAGCGGGGCCGGTCAATTTGCTGTTGGCTTTCGCACTCGGCGCGCATCTGCCTTCATGGCCCGGTATCGTGGGCGCCATGGCCGTGGGTCTGTTCGCCTATGGCGTGAGTTTGGTCCTGTTTATCGTCGGCTTGCGGCATTTGGGCACCGCCCGGACCGGGGCTTATTTTTCCATCGCTCCATTTTTTGGCGCGGCATTGGCGCTGCTGATGGGCGAGCCCGTTACCGTGCCCCTGCTGATCGCCGCGGCATTGATGCTGATCGGCTTGGTGCTGCATTTGACTGAGCGGCACCGGCACCCGCATCGCCATCATGCGCAAGAGCATGAGCACGAGCATGTGCATGACGAACACCATCAGCATGGCCATGATGTACCGGTGCCGCCCGGCACGCGGCACCGTCATTGGCACCGGCATGCGCCGCTCTTGCATGAGCACGCGCATTACCCGGATATGCATCACCGGCATGATCATTAAAACATCGCCGTCCTGTGCTTCGTGCCGCCTGGCTTACATTGCCCTGAACTGATGTGCAAAAGCCCGGCTGACGGGCAGGCTCCGGCTGCACTCGCGCACAGCCAGGGTCACATGACCTGCGTCATCCCGGGTGGCCGACTCGATGCGTTTTGGGTTCACGATAATACTGCGGTGAACCTGGATCAGCGTTCCCGGCACCACGCGTTGCAACAATTCACGCAAGCTCAGGCGGATCAAACCGTCGCCGGCGGTGGTGACGACGTTCAAGTATTTATCGGTCGCTTCGCAATATAGAACCTCGCTCAGTGCGACCAGGCGCACGGTATTGCCGATTCCCAGATGCAGGGTTTCAAGCATGGCGGGGGCGGGGGCAGTCGCGGGCGATAGATGCAGGGCTTGTACCTGCGCCAGCAAGCTGGCCAGCTCGCCGACCGCCGGCACGCGCTGCCGCTCGGCGTAACGTGCTTGCAGGCGCACTACGGTTTTGGCCAGGCGCTCCAGGGTCGCGGGTTTGAGGATATAGTCGGCCGCTTGTTGTTCGAATGCCTGAATCGCGAATTCTTCGTAGGCGGTCACAAATACAATCAACGGCGCGGGCCTGGCTTCCGCTCCCTGATTGGGCCATTCATCGAGAACCTCCGCCGCGACCTCCAGGCCGCTTTTGCCCGGCATCCGGATGTCGAGAAACAACAAGTCCGGTAGATGCCGCAGCGCGAGTTCGCAGGCTGAAATGCCGTCGCCCGCGACCGCGACCACTTGCAGCTCGGGCCAGGTCTTTTCGAGCATACGTTGCAATGCCGCAGCCAGGACGGGTTCGTCTTCGGCGAGCAAAGCCGTCGGAGTAGATCTCATAAGCTTGTGTGGGGCAAAGTGAGGTGGATCGCCAAACCGGGTTCTTGCGCGCTGATAATCTCGATCGCGGCATGTGTGCCGTACAGCGCCCGCAAACGTTCGCGGACATTGCCGAGGCCAAAACCTTGATTCAATTCGCCGCGCTGGAAACCCAGGCCCGTATCGCGCACCACCAGCAACAGTTGGCCGTCGCACAGACTGGCGCTGACTTCGACCGAGCCGCCGTCGACTTTCGGCTCCAGGCCATGCTTGATGGCGTTTTCGACCAAGGGCTGCAGCAGCATGGGCGGAACCGTGACGGTGCGCAACGGCTCCGGAAGTTGCAGCGAATAGCTCAGGCGCGAACCCATGCGCAAAGACATCAATTGCAAGTAGGCGCGTAGCTGTTCGAATTCGTTTTGCAGGGTGATCTGTTCGGCGCGCGAGGCGGCCAGAGTGCTGCGCAAATAGGTGATGAGCTGGTCCAGCATGGATTGGGCGCGGGACGGATCGATCTCGATCAGCGTATGCAGGGTCGATAGCGTATTGAACAGCATATGCGGCTCGATCTGCGTCTGCAGCAGTTTGAGCTGGGCTTCCGCGGCCAGTCTTTGGGCCTGGGCGTGCGCGGCGGTTTCTTCGTCAAGCCGGCGGCGCGACCAGAAAAAATAATTGATGCAGATGGAGGCTGTAATTGCGATACCGATGGTGAAGGGCGATGTTTCAAGCAACTGGGTGGCCCAGTCATGCTCTCGCAATACGGTCGCCGCGATGATGGTGCCGATGACGTAACCCAAAGGTATGACGACAATTGCCAGTATCAAGTGCGACCAGGATGGCTTGGATAGATAACTGGTGCCGTACCGCGTCATTGTGACGGCACCGATAAGCCGATAGATGCCGAAAATCGATAAACCGATACATTCCGCGTGGACCAGCGTTGCCGTGAAATTGCCGGGATTGAGGGGAGCGAGCAAGACTGCAATGACCGCATTAAAAACGGCCACGACCAAGCCGATACGCAACCATTTATTTTTGCGTATCGACGTGATGGCGTTGCGGTTGAGGTAAGTTAGCCGGTGCATGCCGTCATTGTAAAGCTGTCGCTGTTCATTTTCCCGCATACAGGTCGCTTGGGCCGACCGCGCCGAGGTTTCCGCCAGCGCTCTGCATGACCCGCCAGATGCGCCAGGCGCTACCCATCAAGATGCCGTTCAGACTGCCCGACAAGAGGCCAATGACGATGGCGAAGACGCTGCTGCCGTGCAGCGAGGGCTGGACCGCCATCAGCACGGCAAGAATGTATTTGATTAAAAAGATGCTGATCATCCAGCATAACGGCAACCAGCTTCCCGGAAGTTGGAAAAGCTGGGTTTGCACCGAATACGTCACGTCGCGTCGCGCCCCGCGGTTGATCGCGATTGCAACGAAGACGGCCGCGGCGCATAACCAGGCCAAATAACTCGTTACCAAAATGGCATTCAGCTCGTTCAGCGATCCGCCGGCATGGGTGACAAACGCCGAGTAAATGCTGAACAGGGAGAGTGCGGTGAAGGCCAGCGGCAGGATGAAAATACGCCGTGCCGGCACGCTGCGCGGCCGGCTGCGCGAGATCCCTATAGCCACCAGGGCAAGCAATAAGAACATGACCCAGGAGGGCGTTTGTCGAATGATTTCTATCAGCATGATGATGGCTTCCGTTAGATGCTATTAAGTGTGGGGCAGGCGCTGGGGCGTCGGTCGCGCGGCGCCTTGAGTTACGGCTTTGGCGGGATATGTGCGGTGGGCTACGTATTTACCCGAATCATTGCCGGCCAATCCGCGTTTCTTGGTGTTTCTTCCGCTTGTGTACCGCGTGCCGGTTCTACCGCCCGAGCGGCACTTCCTCCCGATAGCCCAATCAGCATCAGACCCGCGATGGATTCGGTCTGCGCTTGAAAAAAATACGGCTCGAGTGCGTTTGAATCGCTTGTCATGGCGCTTGGTGTCATCATTTCCTCGCGAAAGTCCGGCTCAGGCATTGGCATGGCGTGACTATCGCAAAGCAAACGGAAGGCGGCCAGCACAATGCGACCAACGGTCGAATGCGGGGGGCGAACGGTGATTTTTGGCGTGAGAGGCTTACCTATGGGGAGTGCCGCGGGTGTAGCAAAACCGCAAAAGGGCTAACCCGCAGATGCTCAATTTTGTTGCGCGCAGGCGTATCATCGACACCAGGGCCTGTTATTAGCGTGAACAGGCCCTAGCAGCCTTATATCGGGAGAAACCGTTTCAGATTGGCCCGCGCGGATGACGTTGTATATCCCCGCACAATGTCGCTCCAACCGCGGACCTTCCGAGAAGGTGGTCCGAATTGGCAGCCCCCGAATCTGACACGTTTATAAGTGAGGCGGCAACATGACATCCGATAGCACAATAAAAACTTTGCTCATCACCGACGATAGTCGTGTTTCGAGAATGATGATCCGCAGCTTTGTGCGGGCGGCGCAGCCGAACTGGGTGATTGTCGAAGCTGAAAGCGGGCCGGCCGCACTCGAAAACATCGCGCGCGGAGCCCCCGATTTCTGCACCATGGATATCAATATGCCCGGCATGATGGGCACGGAAGCGGTGCAATTGATACGCGAGCAATACCCTGAAATCAGAGTCGCCATATTTTCGGCCAATATTCAGGAAAGCATGCAACTCAAGGCCGTCGAGCTGGGCGCCAAGTTCGTGCCCAAGCCCGTTACCGAAAAAACCGTAGCGCAAGCCATTGAATTTTTCCTGGGGTAAGTTTTGGACACGATCTCCGAAATTCAAATGGAAGCCCTGACCGAGATCTTTAATATCGGGGCCGGCCGGGCAGCATCGAGCTTGAGCAGCGCGGTCGCCAGCACGGTCAAACTCTCGGTCCCGCGCATCGAGCTGTACCAGATCGAGGATCTCGACATCGACGCCCTCGGGCTCGGGCACAAACGTTTGGGCGCGGTGTTGCAGTCTTATGCCGGCCCATTCGATGCGCAGGCGATGTTGCTCTTCCCCGAAGAGAACGCACTCGAGATCGTGCGCGATATGCTCGGCAGCACCATGAGTATCGAAGATCTTTCCGAACTCGAACAGGAAACCATGTGCGAGGTCGGCAATATCATTCTGAATGCTTGTTTGTCGGCGATGGCCGATGTGCTGGGCGTCACTTTCGAAGCCACCTTGCCCAGCTATTCCGTCGAGAGTCTGGAGACACTGCTGCGGAATTCGATCGAAAATCCCGACCAGCCGCTGATGCTGGTGTTGAATATCGACATGATTATCGAGAAGCGAAACACGCAAGGTTTTCTGGCGTTTTTGCTGAGCTATCCCTCACTCGATATGTTGATGACCCATATCGATAGTTTTCTCGGAAAAATATGACTTCTGCGTTGATCCCGGGCGAAGAACGCACACATTTGAGCAAAATGTTGCCCCAGGTCGTCAACGTGATGAGTCTGGGGCTGATTCTGGTCGATGCCGAGCGTACCGTCCTGCTGTGGAATAACTGGATGCGGCAGCGTTGCAGCGTCGCGGTAAGCGAGCCGGTCGGGGTGAATCTTGAGGCTGTGTTTAGCGACGGCTTGCCGGGCGCTTTGGGTATCGCGATCGGTAACGCGCTGAAGTACGGTTTGCCCAGCCTCTTATCCAATGCCTTGCATGGCGCTGTTTTGCCGCTGTTCGATCACAAGAAAGGAGGCGACCATCCCGAGCGCATCCAGCAGAGCATTCATGTCTTGCCGCTCAAGGGCGATGGCGGCGAGCGGTACTGCGTACTGCAGATCAGCGACGTCAGCGCTTCGGTGGTGCGTGAACGAAAATTGCGCGCGCAGGCCGAAACGCTCAAGGAGCAGGCATTCACCGATGGGCTGACAGGGCTGATGAACCGGCGTCATTTCGATGAACGTTTCCCGCTTGAGTTTCGCCGCGCCAAACGCCAGCAAAGTCCGTTGTCGCTGGTTATGCTGGATATCGATTTTTTCAAAGCGTACAACGACCAATACGGTCATCCGAACGCCGACAAAGTGTTGATTACCGTAGCCCAGACTTTGCGCGCCACCTTGCCCCAGTCGGTCGAAGTGATTGCCCGTTACGGCGGGGAAGAATTTATTGTGGTGTTGCCCGATTGCGACGACAGCGAGGCCGGCATTTTGGGCGAAAAATTGCGCGCGGCGATTGAGAATATGCAGATTCCCCATGCGAGTTCCGACGTGGCCGGGTTTGTCACCATCAGTGTCGGTCTGGTGAGTTTGACGCCGGATGCGGCCAGCAGCGAACATTTGATGCTGGCTTCCGTCGACGCCGCGCTTTATATTGCCAAACACAAAGGCCGCAACCGCGTGTCGAGTCCGGCGCGACCCTGAACCGCCCGTGTGTATGCCATGTTTATGCCATGTTTATGCCGTGATTACGCCGTTATTATTATTCCGGCATTGATGAAAATCCGCACGAGCGAGTGACTATTTATGAAGGTGTCTGCCCGATATACCCGCACGGCCATGTTTTTTCATTGGTTAATCGCACTGCTGATTTTTCTGAACCTGCTGCTGGCCTGGACTTTCGATTTAGTGCCGGATGCCTGGGGCCGTCCGGCGGTGGATATACATAAGTCGATCGGTATCACCGTGCTGGGCTTGGCGCTGCTGCGCTTGCTGTGGCGTTTTGCCAATCCGCCGCCGGCTTTACCCGGATCATTTGCAAAAATCGAGCGGGCGGGAGCACATGCGGCTCATTTCGGTTTGTATCTGCTGATGATTTGTATCCCGCTATCGGGATGGTTGCATGATTCGGCTTGGCGCGACGCCGCGACCCACCCGATGCAATGGTTTTACTTATTTCAATGGCCGCGTATCGGTTTTATCATGAATCTCGATCCGCAATTGAAAGAACGGCTGCATCATTTATTTGGCAGTCTTCATGTCTGGCTGGCCTATGTACTCTATGGATTATTCGTGTTGCATGTCGCCGGCGCGCTAAAGCACGAATGGTGGGATCGTCAATCGGTCTTGCAACGCATGGTGCCCTGGGGCAAACCGAAAAACGACGATTTAAACTGAGGGTAAATCAGGCAGGTGCCTGGTTTGAAGCGGAGCGTCAGCCGCGGCACAATGCAATTTATTGAGCGATTGGAGGTCGTACACGTTAAACTCCATGGCTATTGAATTGGGGTTGAATCACCCGTGCGGCACTTTTGCCGCAGGATAGCTTGCTCGGCCGGTAACTTGTATCCATGTTGTAACAACTGGCATGGTTTGAAACATTGGCAGACTTCGCCTCTGCGCTGGCCGACACTGAGCTTTATATACTGAACGGATACTGTGTTGTGTCTTGACCGGTCGCCGTTCACTCTTTTGGAGTCGTTGATGAGAATTGCCCAGATTGCGCCGCTGACCGAGTCGGTACCCCCCAAATTATATGGCGGTACGGAGCGTGTCGTGTCCTACCTGACCGAGGCGCTGGTGGAGCTGGGGCACGACGTCACCCTATTTGCCAGTGGCGATTCTCAGACCTCGGCCAAGCTTGAAGCAGTATGGCCGCGCGCATTGCGGCTGGATCCGTCGATTCGCGACCGGATTGCGCCGCATATGTTGATGATGGAACTGGTACGCCGCCGTGCCGAAGATTTCGATGTGCTCCATTTTCATATGGATTATTACTCGTTCTCATTGTTCGGCCGTCAAGACACGCCATTCGTCACCACCTTGCATGGCCGGCTCGATTTGCCCGAACAACAACCGGTATTCGATACCTTCGGTAATGCACCGGTGATTTCGATTTCGGATTCGCAGCGCGGGCCGTTGCCTCAGGCCAATTGGTTGCAAACCATTTATCACGGTTTGCCGGAAAACCTCTACACGCCGCAAGCGGTCGAACAGAAATATTTGGCGTTTATGGGGCGCGTGTCGCCCGAAAAGCGTGTCGATACCGCGATTCGCATTGCCCAGCAGTGCGGCATGCCGATCAAGATTGCCGCCAAAATCGATTCCGCCGACCGCGAATATTTCGAAAAAGAAATCAAACCTTTGTTCGATTTACCCCATGTCGAATATATCGGGGAAATCAACGATCATCAGAAAGCCGAATTCCTCTCGGGCGCGCATGCCTTGTTGTTCCCGATTGACTGGCCGGAGCCGTTCGGCCTGGTAATGATCGAAGCCATGGCTTGCGGCACGCCGGTGATCGCCTACAAGCGCGGCTCGGTGCCGGAAGTGATCGATGAAGGTGTGACCGGTTTTATCGTGGAAGACGAAGCGGCTGCGGTTGCCGCGGTGGGGCGCCTGCATTTATTGCCGCGCGCCCAGGTACGGCAGCGTTTCGACCAGCGTTTTACCGCACGGCGGATGGCGCAGGACTACGTCAATGCCTACCAGGGTTTGTCGCCTGCTCAGCGGCATCCTCACTTGAAAGTGGTCGACTGAGCTTGCGTTGACCTTACCCCGGGGCGGATCGTGCGCCGGGGGGAGGCGAAAGCCGCCATGCGGCGTTCAAGCTACCTTTGCCGGGCCGCTTCCGGCCTGCAGCAATACCCCCGTCATACCTGGAGAACTCCCGCCGGATTTATTTCGGCGGTGCGTTGTCGCCCGATTTCGCGTGTTCTTGAACCGCCGGTGAATCCGTCTCGGCCAATGGTTCGGTCGCGACTTGCTCGGCCTGCAAGGCCTTGGGGTCGAGCGTCAGATAGGCGCGCCGTTGGGTGTCGGCGATCGGGATCCCTTGCTCGCGAAAACGCTGCAAAATACGCCGGTTGAACTCGCGCTGCACGGTCCAGCGGGTGCTGTCCTTGGCGCGAATTTGCCCGGAAATGGTGACCATCGCGCCTTCGACCACGTCGATCCCCCAATACTCAAAATCGTTCAATATCATGTCCGCGTAAGCCGGATCGACGCGCATGGCGGTGCCGATGTCGCGCAAGGTGGCAACTACCAGATCGATATCCGCGTCGTAAGCGACGCTGACCTTGACGGCGGCGTTGCCGATGCCGCGATTGGTATTGTTGACCGTGGTGACCGAGCTGAACGGTATCGTATACAGCGAACCATCGCCGCCGCGCAGGCGCACCGTACGAATCGACAAATATTCGACGGTGCCCGATACACCGGCGACCGTGACGTTGTCGCCGACCTGCATGGCATTTTCCATCAACAGGAAGATGCCGGTGATAAAGTCCTGCACCAGCTTTTGCGAACCGAAGCCGAGTGCGACCCCGATAATACTGGCGCTGGCCAATAGCGGCGCCGTGTTGACCCCCAGTTGATTCAAGGCGGTCATGCCGACGATCAGCGCGATCACGATCAGCAGTACCGAGCGCAGCATGGGCAGCAAGGTACGCAAGCGCGCCGCCCGGATCCGGTCGTCGTTTTGGGTCCAGCGGTCGAGCCGGCGCTCGACCATGGCATTGGTGCTTTCCCAAATCAACAACGCCACCACGCAAGCGATGCCCACCGTGGTCCCCGCCGAAATCAGGCTTTTGCCTATCGCTCCCGCGCTGAACCAATGTAGCGAGTCGACCCCCCAGGCTTGCAGCATGATCACCACGGTAATCAGTGCGACCAGGGTCGAGACCACACGACGCAGCGCCGGATAATAACGATGCGCGCGCCTGACCACCGGCGACAGCTCGGCCGGATCGTCGCCGCGGTTGAAGGCGCGAGCAAGCGCGCCGAGCAGGATAATCGCGATAATGCGCGCTACCGCCAGAATGGCCACCGATTGCCCGAGTAAATCGAAGACCCGGGACAGGCCGTTTTTGACGTTGAGCGCCCAGGAAAACCAAAGCGCGACAATCAGGAAAATTGCCACGAAAGCCCAGATATCGGCAAGCCATGCGCCCAACATCGCCATCGACGGTTTGGTTTCGGTACGGCGCCGGATGACGCGGTTGATCGGTCGCCGATAACGCATTACCACCACGATGGCCAGGATATGGCCGATCAGTACCGCCAGACGCGAGATCGCGTCATGCGCGGCGTTACTCATGCCGAGTTCGGAGACGGCGTCAGCCAGCCCATTGCCCAGCACAATGATGCCGACGATCCACATCATCCACACTTGCAGGCGGTGTGCCGTGTGATCGGAAATTTGCAGCAGGCGCAGGCCGGGTGCTTCGGGGGCGGTGAGCAAACGCACAATCGTGAGCACCGTACGCACCACCAGATAAGCGTTGGTGATGGTTTCGATCACGTTGTCGGCGACGCTGCCGTCGTCAACCAGCAAAGACGGTAAAGTGGTCGCAATCAGGAAAAACGCGATGAGCGGCAGCAAGGTCAGGACGAAATGCGCCAGGATGGCGGGCAAGCGCTTGAGCAAATGCCAGTGGCTGCTGGCTGAAATAAGACCTTTGACCTGGGTGGCGGCGACTTTTTCACGTTTGTCCGCGGCGTCGGCGCTGTCGGGTTGATCTGCGCCGGCCGCCGCCGGGGCCTCTGGGGCCACGGTTTTGGCAGCGGGGGTTGCATCCGCGTCGGCATCCGCGTCGGCGTCGGCGTCGGGAGCAACGTCTGCGACCATCGCCGCGCGCGTGCGGTCTTCGGCCTTGAGCGTCGCGTTGTCGGCGGCGTCGCGTTGTGCGTCGGCGGCGAGTTCGGGCTGGCTGCTTGCGGCGATATCGGCCGCCATTTTATCGTCGCGCTCGGCACGGGCGGCGAGCAGGCGCCGCGGGTGCCGCAATACGCGTGACAGCACCCATTCGCCGATCAGTGCCGCGAGCATCACGGCGGCGAGGGTCCACAGCGCGTTCCAGGTTTGGGCGCGTTGGTCGGGGCTGTTGATCACCTGATTGAGCCAGGTCGCGATGGCCGGAAAGCCGCGGAACAAGCCGCTTGCGCCTTTCGCTTCGATTACGGCTGAGCGCCCCCAATGGCTGGTCTGATGCACCAGTTGCGCGATCAGGCCATTTGAGACCAAGGGGCTGCTGGCAGCCGTGGCCGATGCGGCCGTCGCACCTGACGGCGCCATAATGGCGGCAACCAGCGGATTCATCGCTGGGGTGGCCGGATGCGCGGCGCTGGCGGCAACCTTGGGGGCCGGCGCGGCCTTGGTTTCGGCATGGTGCGCACTGTCGCTTTCATGTGTTGCGTGTTTTGCGCCAACGCCGCTACCGTCGCTAACGGCACCGGATGCGCCCGATGCACTTGATGCTTCGCCAGCCGAGGGTGCAGCGAGCACGCGCAGGGTGCTCTCCATGGCGGCACGCCGTTGCGGATCTTGCAGATTATCGAGTGCCTGGCGCGCTTGCACGGGGCTGAGAGCACTGGCGGGCGTGTCGCTCGCGGCAGCCGGGGCATCCGCCGCGGCATAAGCTTGATGGAGGCACAGCGCGGCGCATAGGCTCAGCGCGGTACGGAATAAAAATTTATGCATGCGGTCCTGTCAATGTAAGCAGCGCCAAAGCGCGTCGGCGGCCGATGGGTGGGGCGTGTCCTCGGCCCGGAGCCCATCCGGATTTGGCCCCCATAGCGGGGTCTGCCCAGATAGGACTGCGGGGGCCGCATGGAGTTCGATCCAATGCTTTAATTTGGGCGGCCGGCGGCGTCAGATAAGCCGTCGGCCGCCCGGCCAGGGTGGGCCGGCCCTATCTCATCGGTTCTGTCTAAATCGCCACTGCTCTGGGTCAGCGAGTGCATATTGCATTGCAAGCGGCGTAAGGTCTAAACCTAAACCGCTTGCCGACCCTGGCCTAAACCGCCGGCACGGCCGTCAGCCGCAAACGCGTAATTTCCGAGGGCGCGCCCAAACGGTTGGGCGGGCCCCAGTAACCGGTGCCGCGGCTGGTGTACACCCACAAATTTTCCAGGCGTTCGAGACCGGCAATAAACGGCTGCTGCAGACGCACGAAAAAATTCCAGGGCAGGAACTGTCCGCCATGCGTATGCCCCGAAATTTGCAGCGTAAAACCCGCGCTCGCCGCCGCCGGCGCCGAACGGGGTTGATGCGCCAGCAATACTTTGACGGCGATATCGGCGGGCGCTCCGGCCAACGCAAGCAGGGGGTCGCTACGGTGGCTGGGGTCGAAGTTGCCGCCCGAAAAATCGGTCACGCCGGCGATCAACAATTGCCCCTGGCCGTGCTCCAGGACCACATGCTCATTCAGCAATACCGTCAGGCCCAAGCGCCTGAATTCGACCACCCATTCGGCTACGCCCGAATAATACTCGTGATTGCCGGTGACGAGGAAACTGCCATGCCGGGCGCTGAGCCGGGACAAGGGCTGGGTATGCGGACTCAAATCCATCACCCGGCCGTCAACCACATCGCCCGTGACAGCGATCAAATCGACTTCCAGGGCGTTGACCGCATCGACAATCGCGTCGATATAGTTGCGTTTGATGGTTGCGCCCACATGCAAGTCGCTGATCTGCGCGATGGTGAAGCCTTCCAGCGCCGGGGGGAGGCCTGCGATAGGCACGTCGACGGTTACAACCCGGGCACGGCTGCGAGCGTTAACCAAGCCGATCAAGGTCAGTACAACGGCGAAGAAGGCTACGCCGATGGCAGATCGATTGCGCCAGGCGGCAGAGATCGCCGGGTGATGCAGCAGCGTGGCTGCACTCCAGACGGCCAGCAAGGTCAGCTCGCGTAACAGCGCCAGCACCAGCAAAGAGGAAAATAAACCCAACGCCAGCATGCCGATCCAGGTCAGGGTATCCGCCACGCTGCGGCGTTTGATAAACCGGCCCAGCACGCCGAGAAACAGGCATAGATATAGCGCCGCCACGGCGCATAGGCCGATGCGCATGCCGCCGACGCCTAAATGCATATCGGGCACGAGCCTGAAGGCGAGGTAAACATGCAGCAGCAGGGTAATAAGCACAAAGGTGGCAAGAAAATTAACGCGACGCATAGGGGGCTAAAGAGGTCTTGAAGCAGGTTGGAGTCGGCGATGTCCGCACTGAGATCCTGAGTTGGAAGATCCGCGATGGAGTAATCGCTCGGAGGTCGTTGCCCCAGCGGCACTTCCTACCGGGCGCCGCCAAAGTGTGCTGGGGTGGTGCGGCGCTCCGGACGGTCTCATCTCGGGCAAATTTCCAATTCAGGCACTATTAGCGTGAACAGGCCCTAGTGTAGCGCGATGCCTGCAACTGCGCCGGGCATACGTGAAAGCTATCCGGCGCCGCCTTGCCCTGCCTGGTGCGCTTGCCCGGCCGGCCGCTTAAGGCCGCCGGCCCCTTTGCTTGCGTCCCGCTGCGATAACTGATATTTTTCACGGCGCGACGGTGTGAACCGTTGCAACGTTCTCAGGGCGGGGTGTAATTCCCCACCGGCGGTAATGGCAGCAATGCCTAGCCCGCGAGCGCTTTCGGCCTTGCGCCGGAAGGTCAGCAGACCCGGTTTGATTCCGGGGCCGACGGTATAGTCCGGATAAAGAGAGAACGGGATCTTCCGCATCCGCCGGTTGGCGTTTGCGCGTCCCCGTTTGCCCTGTTTTTGTCATACAAACAGGAGCTTGAGTCATGAATCACCTTCGTTCAAATACCTCCGGCCTGCCGGAAACGCGTATCGCTTTTGTCCAGGCATCCTGGCATAAAGAGATTGTCGACCAATGCCGCGAGGCTTTTACCGAGGAAATGATGCGCGGGGGTTATGCGCAATCCAGCCTCGATTTTTTCGTGGTGGCGGGTGCTTTCGAAATCCCATTACAGGCAAAATTGCTGGCCAAAACCGGCCGTTATAGCGCGGTGGTGGCGGCCGGACTGGTGGTCGACGGCGGCATCTATCGCCACGAATTTGTCGCCCAAAGCGTGATCGGCGGCTTGATGCAGGTTCAACTGGAAACCGAAGTGCCGATGATTTCCGCGGTGCTGACACCGCATCATTTCCATTCCCACGACGAACATCAGCAGTATTTCAGCCGGCATTTCCTGCTCAAGGGAACCGAGGCGGCACAGGCCTGTATCAGTACCGTGGCGGCATTGCGGCGGCTGGCCCAGTTTGACGCCGAGGCGGAACCGCGGCCCGCGGCCTTGGCCTGCGCCTGATTGAGATTGGCGCGGCAAGTCTGAGCCTGCGCCGGCGGGTTCACGGCAAATTCACGGCAAATTCACGGCGGGTTCAGAAAGGAGCAGCCGGTATGCGAGCGTGTGCCGGCCGCGGATAGGCGCCTTAAACCGCCAGCACCTGTAGTGCTTGCGCCAGCGCCCCGCTGGGTGCGGCCAGTTCTTCCAGGATCGAAAAATGATTGTGTCCGGCGAGCAAATGTAACTCTATCGCTTCGCCCATCTCATGCACATCACGGGCGTAGTCCTCGCTTTGACGGATCAATTCGGGGCGCTCGGCGGCGCCGACGATCACCTGCGTCGGTACCCCGGCGGCAATATGGTGGCAAGGACTGAAAGCCGCGACTTCGCTGGGTGACAGGCGAAGTTTGTCGTTCAAATTCGATAAGCGTATCGGTTCGAGATCGAACAAGCCGCTGATCGCCAACACGCCGCTCACGGCTCGATGATTGCGGAAATGCGCAGCCAACTGGCCGCCCGCCGAATGGCCGGCCAGCACCAGTTTTCTGCCCTGCGGCAGGGTGCCGGATGGGCTGCCGCCGAATTCGCCATGGCTTTCCAGAAAGTGCAACAACTGGCCGATTTCGGCCACGATACCTGTCATCTTGGCTTCCGGGGCCAAGGTGTACTCGGCCAGCACCACGTTGAACCCAAGCGCCAGCGGTCCCGCGACGATAAAAGCGAAATCTTCCTTGCTGCGCGATTGCCAATAGCCGCCATGAAGAAACACGACCGTGGCGACGCCGCTGCCCTGTGGCGCGGCAAACCAGTCAAAGCGCTGGCGCGCCCGATTGCCATAGGAAATATCGCGATGGCAGGGGTATTGCACATAAGCGTCCTGGCTGCGCTGGATATAGGCGTCCATTATCTGAGCTGCATCCGGCACTGCGGCGCTGTTGTTATAGGCCAGATCCAGCGTGGCCTGGTCCATCCCGCGAAAAATCGTATGCATGAGAAGTGTGTTACCGCAGAAAAGGAGAGGAAACTGCCGACCCTGAATCTTGACATGCATTGATCCGGCGAGCACGTCGATGGCGTCGATGTTTACCCCAGAAAAGTTGAATGTTTTAAAACTTTCTCTTGCCGCGTACCCCCTCAAACAGGCATATCTACAGGCGCTAAAGGTGTTGCGGCAGATGACAGAGGGGGGTGTTTTGTAAGTATTTCTGACGGAATCGATCGATTTGGCGTGCTTATCCACTTCGGCAATAAATTCGCTTGTGCTTGTTACATCCGGGTAATTTATCGAGCGCCGGCCCGCACTAATATTCAATCGTCAACACAAGCCAACGAGGTTATTTCATGAAGACGAATAAACGCTTGATTTTGCCTGCTTTGCTCGGTGCGACTGCGCTATTTGCCTCCAGCCTGGCAATGGCTCATGTCGATGTCGGTATCAATGTCGGCGTGCCGGCTCCGGTCTACGTCGCTCCGGCCCCAGTTTATGTCGCCCCTCCGCCGCCGGCACCCTACGTGGTAGGCGGACCGGTCGTGGTGCTGGGCTGGCATGGCGACCGCTATTGGGATGGTCACCGCTACTGGTCGCGTCATGACTGGCAAGCGCGTCATCCGGGCCACTGGCGTTAAGCGCATTTGAAGCGGGTGCAGCACGTGACGAACGACGGTATTACAATGTCGTTCGTTTTGCACTCGTAAGGAAATTGAATGCGTTTTGGAAAGAAAGTCGTCGTGTCGCTCACCTGCATCGCGGGTCTGCTTGCTCTGAGCCCCATCGCTGCCAGTGCGCGGCCGCATCGCCATAAAGTGTGCCGGGTGAGCCATTCTCATCATCGCAGCCACCGGGTTTGTCACTGGGTGAATTAATCCAGTTGCACGCCTGCCGTGCGCGGCAAGTACCGATTTCCGGTGTAAATACCGGATTATTGGTGCGAGCCGCGCACTTTTCGTTAAACTGCACTGTATCGTCCTGACCCATGTCTTGACCTATACGCGCGGCGCTTGTGCGAGTCGTCAGTCCCAATGCGTCCCTCCATGCCGGCAGTGCTGTTCCTGCCGTCAGCTTCTTTTGTTATCAAGCCACCGATGTCCAATACTCATGAAATTCGCCCCGGCCAGTCGCACGAACTGCTGAAGGAACTCCATATCCTGACGCGTGATGGCCGTTTGAACCAGGACAGCCGGCGCAAACTGAAGCAGGTTTATCATTTATTCCAGTTTATCGAGCCGCTGTTGCAGGCTTTGCAGCAGGACGCCCAGGATGGCGCGGGTATCACGCTGGTTGACCATGGCGCCGGCAAGTCATATCTCGGGTTTATTCTGTATGACCTGTTTTTTAAAGAGCAGGCAAGCACCGGTCATATTTACGGTATTGAAACGCGCGAAGAGCTGGTGTTGAAGTCGGAAGAACTGGCGGCCCGTTTGGGTTTTCCCGGTATGTCCTTTCTCAATTTGTCGGTGGCGGATTCGATTACCTCGGACCGCTTGCCGCCCCGCATCGATATTGTGACGGCACTGCACGCCTGCAATACGGCGACCGACGATGCGATTCACTTTGCCCTGGAAAAGCAGGCCCGGTATATCGTGGTGGTGCCGTGTTGCCAGGCGGAAGTGGCCGGCGTTTTGCGCAAAAACAAAGGCCAGTCCTTGCATCATGCTTTGACCGAAATCTGGCGCCACCCGTTGCATACGCGTGAATTCGGCAGCCAGATCACCAATGTTCTGCGCTGTTTGCAGCTTGAGGCTCACGGCTATCAGGTGAATGTGACGGAGCTGGTCGGCTGGGAACACTCGATGAAAAACGAATTGATCATCGCCCAATATAAGGACCTGCCGCGCCGCCGCCCGGCGCAGCGTCTGGCGGAAATCCTGCAAACCTTGGGCCTCGATGAAATGCGCGAGCGCTTTTTTACCGGCGATGGCTTGAGCGCCGCGTTGACGGATACTGCGCCTGATGCGGCAAACCTGCCGGAGGAAACGGCTTAAGCAGATTGCCTCGGTGCCGCCGCTTGGCTGGTGCCGCCGCGGCGTGGTAAATCGCCCGGTTAAACCACGCCCGGTTAAACCGCTACCGGTCCCACGCCGTCAATCGATTTACCCAGCGTCGGACTGATTCATCCAGGCCTGCCATCCAGCATGTCCGAGTTCGCGCAGCGTGGCTTCATTGCGCTCATAAATGCCGGCTGCATCGGGGAAGGCCAGGACCGCGCGGTCTATGCTGGCCTCGCGCAGCAAGTGCAAGATGGGATAGGGCGCCCGGTTGGTATAGTTTTCGATGTCGTCGATTTGATTGTCGGCGAATTGGTAATCTGGGTGAAAGCTCGCGATTTGCAGCACACCCTCAAGCCGCATGCTGCGCAACAGTTGTTGTGCCAGATGCAGGCAGTCGTTGTAATCGGAAAAATCTGCCAGCGCATGGGGCAGAATCAATAGCGTTGTGTCGATTTCCTGTGCGTCGGAATCAGCCAGCAGGCGTAATTCTTGTTCCAGTTCCGTCATCACATCGGCAAAATTATCCCGCTTGCTGACGACGTAGCGAATTTGCTGTTTGACGTAGACGGCTTTGGCGAACGGGCATAAATTCAGGCCGATGACCGCGCGCGCGAGCCAATGCCGGGTCGCAGCCAGGACGGCTGCGTCGTTGATCTCGGAGTTGGGGAGAGAAGACATCAGCGCGCTCGGACAAAAACATCATTTTACCGCGAGCGGTACAGAAACCGGCAGCCCGATTTGCATTGACAGCGGACTGCCGGTGCCGGTGTGTTAAGGCGCTACGAGAGCAGGCCTGGGCGCTTCATGCGTGGCTTGAACAGCTTGGATTCGAGGTCACGCTCGCCGGATCAAACGCAGTACCAGCAGCAAGACTACGGCACCCAAGGTCGCGGTAATGATGGACGAGAGAATGCCGCCGCCGATACTGATACCCAGGACGCCCGCGAGCCAGCCGCCGATCACGGCACCCACAACGCCGATCAGGATGTCCCACAGCAAGCCGAATCCGCCGCCGCTGACCAAGGTACCCGCCAACCAGCCGGCTACACCACCGATGATCAGCCAAAAAATAATGCCGTGTGCCATTGTTGTCTCTCCCGTTTAATAATGAGGCTTCAGGTACAGCCGCCCCGGTTAATCGATTAACGACCCGCCAACGCCACGCTTGATCACCCGCCAAGCGGGCGATTAACGAGCGCAATAAAGTTGCTGCCTTTGCTCAGAGCCTTCCATCTCGAAATTAGTTCCAGCTTGCCGGTTCAGCACCGACACAATGCCTGGAATAGGTGGCTCCGGCTATGCGTTTAACCAAATTTAACCTTGCTTGCGCTGAAAATGCCGCATTCAAGCGCCGGCCCACCCCGGCAGATAACGTGCCTGCTCGGTGCGCGCCAGCTTGATGGCTTTTTTAAGGGCGCCGGCAAAATCCTGGGTCAACATGTCCGGTTTGAGCTTGCAACGGAAAAAGTCGGCCCATAAGAATTCGCTGAACGGCATCGAGTCCTTGGCAAAAGCACCGGCCACCCGTGCCTGGCCCGCCAGGCTGCGATAAGGGTCGTTCTCGAGCTGCGTCAGGTGGCGCGGCAGCGCCTCATAGTCGTGCCGGGTACCGTTCTGGTCGTAGGGATGCACCCACTGGTGGAAGTCCATGACCCGCCAAAACTGCGCCGGTTCAAGCCAGGACAGGTCTTTCAGTACCACCAGCCAGATCGACTTGACCCCTTCCTGAATCAAGGCCAGACCCAGATGATGATGGTCCACCACGTAGTGGACGCCGCCTGGACCCAGGATGCAGGGAAACCAGTGGCGCGCGAGGAGGTCTTTGCGCGCCTTTTTATCCATTTCATTCCACTGTTTGCGTTTTTCCAGCACTTCGGCATAACCGACCGTCAGTTGCGTGGGGCGGAGGTCGCTGAGTTTTGCGCTGACCAGCGGACGATACACTCGGGTCATGGATATTCCTAAAATGAATGTTAGAAGCCGCCCTGCACGATTTGGACCATCAGCCAGAGATTGGCCACCGTAATCACGGCAAACAGGAGCCAGGCCAAGCCGGCGGTAAGCGGCGTATTGGTGAATGCGCCCATCAGCTTGCGCTCGCCGGTGAGGCGTATCAGGGGGTAGAGCGCAAAAGGCAGTTGCAAGCTCAGCACCACCTGGCTGAATACCAGCATCATGCCGATGGCATGTTCACCCAACCATAAAACCCCGATCAGCGCCGGCACCAAGGCCAGCGTGCGGGTGATCAAGCGCCGTTGCCAGCAGGGGATCTTCAGATCGAGAAAACCTTCCATCACGATCTGCCCGGCGACCGTGCCGGTAAACGTCGAGCTTTGTCCCGAGGCGAGCAAGGCCACGGCAAATACCACCGCCGCCATACCGGTGCCGACGATGGGGATCAGCAAGCGATAAGCATCGTCGATTTCCGTGACCTGGGTATGGCCGGCCGCATGAAAGGCCGCGCCCGCCAGGATAATGATGGCGGCGTTGATGATCAGGGCCAGCGCCAGAGACGACAGCGTATCGATGCGCGACAGGGAGATCGCTTCCTGTTGGCTGGCGTGATCGCGTTTGATTACCCGCGTTTGCACAATCGAGGAATGCAGGTACAGATTGTGCGGCATGATGGTCGCCCCGAGGATGCCGACGGCCAGATAAACCGGCTCACGATGGGTCAGCATCGGCCGCGTGGGCAGCAAGCCATGGATCACATTGGACCAAACGGGACTGACGAAAAATAGTTCGATCACCAGCCCCAGGCCGATGGTGGCGATCAGCCCCAGGATAATGGCTTCCAGATGGCGGAAGCTTTTACCTTTCAGGCCCAGTACCAGCAGCGTATCGAACGCGGTCAGCACAATACCCGTGACAATCGAGCAACCCAGTAATAAATGAAAGGCCAGTGCTCCACCCAATACTTCCGCCAGGTCACAGGCGATAATGGCGATTTCGGCCAGCAGCCATTGCGTGCGCGCGACCGCGGGCGAGTAACGGGCGCGGCAAAGCTGAGCCAGGTCGCGTCCGCTGGCAATCCCGAGGCGCATAGCCAAGCACTGCAGCACCATGGCGGCGAGGCTGGACAATACCACCACGAACAATAATTGATAGCCGTATTTGGAGCCGGCTTCAATGTCGGTGGCCCAATTGCCGGGATCCATATATCCGATCGAAATCAGTAATCCGGGGCCGGCGAATTGCAGCAGGCGTTTGAGCCATGTCGCCTGACGGTTGATTTCAACCGTGCCTTTGACTTCGGAGGGGCAAAATGGCGCGGTTGCGGTGGTGGGAAGTTTAAACTGCAATTTTGAGCCTTATTCAAACGATGAAAATCCTGGCGCGGACCCCATAACGGAGCCGGGGTAAATGCCGGCGCAACCTGCGAAGTATGAAATTGCCGCAGCATTAGCACAAGTATCATGATAAAAATCAATAGAAAAATCACCCGTGGCGTGGCGGCACGATGGCATTTGTCAATTTTATTGAATTAGGCGCATAGTGTTTCATCGACTAAAAACGCTCCCGCCAGGCCGAGTTGAAATGATTCAAAAAATGCTAATCTCGCTTGAGGGAACCGTGACTGACCGGGTCGACCTGGGCATTTTTGCGGTGGATCGCGAGATGCGGGTTAC
>JAMFSV010000051.1 GCA_026225455.1 Burkholderiales bacterium
GTGAAGAAGTGCAAACCTTCCGCAACGATGCCATCACGCTAGAGCAAATCAGCGCGCTCCAGCCGGCCCGTATCTGCCTGTCGCCGGGCCCCAGCAACCCGGCCCATGCGGGCATTACGCTGGCGACACTCAAACACTTCGCGGGCAAACTGCCGATTTTAGGCGTGTGCCTCGGTCATCAGGCCATAGGCGAAGCCTTCGGCGGGCGCGTGATCCGCGCCAAAACCATCATGCACGGCAAAACCAGCGTGATCGAAACCGATGGGCGCGGCGTCTTCAGCGACCTGCCCAAGCAGTTCACCGTGACGCGTTACCATTCGCTCGCGATCGAACGCGCCACCCTGCCGGACTGCCTGGAAATTTCCGCCTGGACCGAAGATGGCGAAATCATGGGCGTGCGGCACAAGGAGCTGGAGATCGAAGGAGTGCAATTCCATCCCGAGTCGATCCTGTCCGAACACGGCCACGCCCTGTTGGAAAATTTCGTCAAAGGCCGGCGCGCCTGAACTTTCCGCCGTGCCACATCACGCCCGGCATAGGCCCGCCGCGCCTCGCTGAAATACCGCGGCGGGCGCGGCGCCGCGCGCCGAACATCCCGCATTTGACCTGGGACACTGTATGCCGATTACCCCGCAAGAAGCCTTACAACGCACCATCGAGCATCGCGAGATTTTCCACGACGAAATGCTGCATCTGATGCGGATGATCATGCGCGGCGAGATCTCCGACATCATGACCGCCTCGATCTTGATAGGATTACGCGTCAAAAAAGAGACCATCGGCGAAATCGCGGCGGCGGCCACGGTAATGCGCGAATTCGCCACGCCAGTCCATGTGGCGGACCATAGTCATTTCGTCGATATCGTCGGTACCGGCGGCGACGGCTCGCATACCTTCAACATCTCCACCGCCAGCATGTTTGTCTGCGCCGCAGCCGGGGCCCGCGTGGCCAAACACGGCAATCGCAGCGTGTCGAGCAAGTCCGGCAGCGCCGATGTGCTGGAAGCGCTGGGCGTCAATATTATGCTGAACCCGGAGCAGGTCGCGCACAGCATTGCCGAAACCGGCATCGGTTTTATGTTCGCCCCCAACCATCATCCGGCGATGAAGAATGTGGCGCCGGTACGGCGCGAACTCGGCATTCGCACCATCTTCAATATTCTCGGGCCGCTGACCAATCCCGCGGGCGCACCCAATCAATTGATGGGGGTGTTCCATCCCGACCTGGTCGGGATCCAGGCGCGCGTGATGCAGCGTTTGGGCGCCAAGCATGTGCTGGTGGTGCATGGCCTGGACGGCATGGATGAAGTCGCGCTGGGCGCAACCACCCTGGTCGGTGAATTGCGTGACGGTGCGGTCCGCGAGTATGAAATCCATCCTGAAGATTTTGGCATGCAGATGCAATCCAACCGCAGCTTGAAGGTGGCCGACGCGCAGGAATCGAAACTGATGCTGCTCGAAGCGCTGGATAACCGGCCCGGCGTGGCGCGCGAAATTGTCGCGCTGAATGCCGGTACGGCACTCTATGCCGCCGATGTGGTCGAATCGATCGGTGCCGGCATTATCCTGGCGCGCGAGACCATCGTCAGCGGCGCAGCACGCGCCAAGGTCGATGCCCTGGTCCGCTTTACTCAACAATGCAAAAAGGCATCATGAGCGATATCCTCGAACGTATCATCGCCGTCAAGCGTGAAGAGCTCCAGGCGGCGCAGCAAACCATGCCGATGGCGGCCTTGCTCGACGCGGTTGACGCGCGCTCCGACCTACGCGACTTTGTCGGCGCGCTGCGCGCAAAAATCAAGGCGGGCCGGGCCGCCGTGATCGCCGAAGTCAAAAAAGCCAGCCCGTCGAAAGGCGTGCTGCGCGAGCACTTTGTGCCGGCCGAAATTGCCGCCAGCTATGCGCAACATGGCGCGGCTTGCTTGTCGGTACTCACCGACGCGCAATTCTTCCAAGGCAGCGCCGCGTATTTGCAGCAAGCCCGCGCGGCCTGTGACTTGCCGGTGCTGCGCAAAGATTTTATGGTCGATTCCTATCAGGTGTTCGAAGCTTGCGCGATGGGCGCCGATTGCATCTTGCTGATCGCCGCGGCGCTGGAAACCGAGCATATGCAAGAGCTGGAAGAATTGGCTCAATCGCTGGGCCTGGCGGTACTGGTGGAAGTGCACAATGAAGCCGAGCTGAAACAGGCGCTGACCTTGCATACGCCGTTGATCGGCATCAACAACCGCAACCTGCGCACTTTCGAAGTCACGCTCGACACCACCTTCGGCCTGCTCGCTCAAATACCGAAGGATCGTATTGTCGTGACCGAATCGGGCATCCTGTCGCGCGACGACGTGACCCTGGCCCGTTCCCATGGCGTGCAAACTTTCCTGGTCGGCGAAGCATTTATGCGCGCCGAAGTACCCGGTGTCGCACTGGCCGAGATGTTCGACTGAGATGGCCATCGAACAGGAAATCAAGCTGGCCCTGGCGCCCGATAGTGTCGCCGCCGCCATCGCCTGCCTCAACCAAATCGGCGGCGGAGCGGGCCAGTTGATCGCGCTGGAAAATATCTATTTCGACACGCCCGAATGCGCGCTGGCACAGATCAAAAGCGCGGTACGCGTGCGCAAAACCGCTCAAGGCTGGCTGCAAACCTTCAAGGCCGGCGGCGGCGCAAGCCAAGGTTTGCATAGCCGGCACGAATGGGAAATGCCGATCGGCGGACCCCGGCTGGAACCCGCCGCGCTGCTGGCCGCGTGCGCCGACCATCCGGCAGCGCTGGTGTTGGGCCTCGCCTTGCCGCAGCTCCAGGCGCTGTTTCATACTGACTTCTCGCGGCGCCTGTGGAATATTGAACATGCAGGCGCACGGATCGAAGTTGCGCTCGACCAGGGTCAGGTCAGCGCCGAGCGCGACGGTCAAAAACGCAGCACGCCGATTTGTGAAATCGAGCTGGAACTCAAACACGGCGAGACCTCCGCTTTGCATAGTCTGGCCGAATTGCTGCGGGCGCAGGTGCCAAGCCTGACGCCGGATGATGTCAGCAAAGCCCAACGCGGCTACCAGTTAGTCCGAGCCTGACGTCAGTATGTGGGCTTAAGCCCACTCTTTTCAAGCGACAACCCTCATGGCATCCAGTCCAAAATCGTCATCCCGCATCCGGCCGAGCGCATCGGCCGGCCAGGGTTCGTTGTTTGAGTCAGCCGCGACGGCCCCTGAAACGGCAAGCACCAGCCATACCGCGGTACCGCCGAGCACGCCGCAGTCACTGGCGCTGCCGCTCGCACAGCAATTCACCAGCTTGTCCCCCGCTTGGCAAAGCGGCATCTCCAGCTTTGTCAGCAGCCCGGCTTACGCCAAATTATGCGATTTTGTCGATGGCGAACGCGCCCAAGGCAAAACCGTTTACCCGGACGAGGTGTTTCGCGCGCTGAAGCTGACCCAACCGCAGCAGGTCAAAGTGGTGATACTGGGGCAGGACCCGTATCACGGCGACGACCACGGCCGGCCGCAAGCGCATGGCTTGGCGTTCTCGGTACGTCCGGGAGTGCGCCCGCCGCCGTCGCTGAAAAATATCTACAAGGAAATTCACGCCAGCCTGGGACTGCCGATTCCCAGCCACGGCTGCCTCGATCATTGGGCGCAACAAGGCGTGTTGCTGCTCAACACCGTGCTGAGCGTCGAGGCCGGCCGGCCGGCCAGCCATGCCAAGCACGGCTGGGAACAGTGCACCGATGCGCTGATCGCCCATCTGGCCAGCCAATACCAGGGCTTGGTTTTCATGTTGTGGGGCGCCCACGCCCAGGCCAAGCGCGCTTTATTGCCACCCAGCCGCCATACCATCCTGGAAGCACCGCACCCCTCGCCGCTCTCCGCACATCGAGGTTTTCTGGGCTGCGCGCATTTCGCATTGGCCAATGCGGCGTTGACGGAGGCCGGCAAAACGCCGATCGACTGGCAATTGCCGCCGACCGTTTAGTCTGCGGGGCGTAGAGCTGGCAGCAGCCTTAAACTGCAGCGATGGCTGCGCGTGCATGAGCCAGCGCTTCCGCCGCGGCGGCTTCACCCATGGCGATGCCTTCGGCATAAATAAACTGCACGTCGGTCATGCCCAGGAAACCCAGGAAGGTCTGCAGATACGGCGTTTGCGTGTCATTCGGGGTGCCCGAATATTTACCGCCGCGAGCGGCCACCACGTACACCTTCTTGCCTGTTACCAGACCTTCGGGACCGGTGGCGGTGTAGCGGAAAGTGACGCCGGCACGGGCGATCCAGTCGAAATAGGTTTTGAGCTGCGACGAGATACCGAAGTTATACATCGGCACGACGATCACCACGATATCGGCGGCTTGCAATTCGGCGATCAGCGCTTCGCTGCGGGCGTTGATCGTTTGTTGTTCGGCCGAACGTTTGTCGGCCGGGGTGAAGAATGCACCCAGCGTGGCATCGTCAAGATGGGGTACGCCATCTAACAGCAGGTTACGCACTACAAGATCGGTTTGGCCGAGCTTGCTTTGCAATTTGGCAACCAGCTCGTTGGCGAGCAGGGTCGATTGAGCGCCTTGCGAACGGGCGGCGGAATTGATCTGAAGAATCTTGGTCATGGCTAACTCCTGAATGGTGGCTCGAACAAGTGTGTTCGTTGAGTCAGGATTCTAGCCATCGCCATAAAGCTTACAAGCCTCAAGGGCGTGACGCATTGTTCTATTAATGCAACAACGGCATGAAGCCGTTGCTGCAGGGGCTGAGCGAGGTTTCAGCTTATCCTTGGAGCCAGGCATCGCCCCATTTTTTTGCGCTTCCGCGTGCATCGTCGCGGCTCAACACGTAACGGGTGACGTCGGCCGGATCGAGTTTGACGGTGAAACTGCGCAGTTCATCGCGGTGAAAAGCATGGATTTCGACCCGGTCGCCGGCGCGATAACGCGACAATAAGGAGTCGAGATTGCTCCCCGTCACCCGCAGGCCGTCGAGCGCAATCAATACGTCTCCCGCCGACAAACCGGCTTTTTGCGCCGCGCTATGGTCATGCACACTTGCCAGCGTGCATTCAGCGCCGCCGCGTATCCGCGCGCCCAATCCCGGCGTGCTGCCGCCCGCATCCGGGCTGATCGTGACACCAAACGGCGCCAGCAGATCGGCCAGGGGCAAATCGCGCGTGCCGTGTACCGCCTGCGCAAACAATTTGCCCAGGTCCGCGCCGGTGGCCTCGGCCAACAGGGCCTCGACCTCGTCTTCGCGGATACCGCGCCCTTTACCTTGATAAAAATCGCGGCCATAACGCTGCCACAACAGACGCATTACGTCGTCGAGCGACTTGCGATTGCGCGTTTGCGCCCGGATCGTCAGGTCGAAGGCCAACGCCACCAAAGAACCTTTGGTGTAGTAACTGACAATCGCGTTGGGCGCGTTTTCGTCCTGGCGGTAATATTTGATCCAGGCATCGAACGAGCTTTGCGCCACGCTCTGCTTAAAACGCCCCGCCCCGCGCGACACGCCGCCCACCGTCTTGCCCAGCAAACGGAAATATTCCGGGGTATCGATCAGGCCGCTGCGCACCAGTATCAGATCGTCGTAATACGAGGTAAAGCCCTCGAACAGCCACAGCAGTTCGCTATAGTTTTCCCGCGTCAGATCGTACGGCGCGAAGCTGGCCGGCTTGATCCGCTTGACGTTCCAGGTATGAAAATATTCGTGGCTGCATAAACCCAGATACGTGCGATAACCCTCGCTCGCCGTGGCCTGCCCCAGCACCGGCAAATCGGCGCGATTGCAAATCAGGGCGGTCGAAGCACGGTGTTCAAGACCGCCGTAACCGTCGGTGACGGCCATCGTCATAAAAACATAACGCTCGAACGGCGCGCGTTTCGATTTCGGCTCGAACAGGGCAATCTGCGCCTCACAAATTGGCTTCAGGTCACGTGTCAGGCGCTCCATGTCGAGCTTGGGCACCCGGCCGCTGATGACGACATCGTGCGACGCGCCGTGCGCCCTGAACTGACCCAGCGCAAAATGACCGAGCGTGACCGGATGATCGATCAGTTCATCGTAATTGGCTGCGCGATACTGACCGAAAGCATAACGCCGTGTACCGCGCGCCTCGGTGAGCGCGGTGGCGACGCGCCAATCTTTATAGACGGCGCCTTCCGGCTTGCGCAGCTCTACCTGACATGGCGCAGCTTCCTGCCCGGCCACGCTGAGAAACACACTGGTGCCGTTAAAGAAGCCGACGTTGTCGTCCAGATGCGCCGTGCGCACCGATAAGTCCCAGGCATACACTTCATAGACCAGCGTCAGCGCGCCTTTACATGGCGCCGCACGCCAGGTCTGCTTATCGGTCTTGTCGATGGCGACCCGTCGCGCAGTTTCGCCATGTGCGCTGAGGGTCACGATATTGCGGGCAAATTCACGCACCATATAACTGCCCGGGATCCAGACCGGCAACGAGAATACCTGGCCCGCGGGGTCCGGCTCGGCGACCGTCAAGGTCACTTCAAAGATATGCGCAGCCGGATTTTTGGGGACAATCGAATAATGGATAGGCTTCATGGCGACGTAAGTTCTGTTATTTTTTTAAGAGTCGATTTTTAAAAATCGATACGCCGAACGATGCAGGAGCAGCGGCACCATTCGGCTCATTCCTGGCAGGCGCGCTTTTAATGGATTGCCGCAAGCCGTTTTTCGAGTTCATCCGCATCGATAGCGCCCGGCAAACGGCTGCCGTCCGCCAGAAATACCGTGGGCGTGCCGTCGACATTCAATTGATGGCCCAACGCCAGGTTTTTATCGATTGCGGCGGTATCGCACTGACCCGGGCCAGTTGGAGTTTTATGGTCGACCATCCAGCTTTCCCAGGACTTGGCCCGGTCGCTGGCGCACCAGATGGTTTTGGATTTAGCCGTCGAGTCCGGCGACAAAATCGGATAAAGGAAAGTATAGACCGTCACATTGTCGACACTGCGCAGGGTGTTTTCAAGGCGTTTGCAATACGGGCAATTAGGATCGGAAAACACCGCGATCTTGCGACTGCCGTTGCCTTTGACGACTTTGATCGCATCCGCCAGCGGCAGCGTATCGAACTTGATCCGGTTCAGGTCGGACAATCGTTGCTGGGTCAGATTGGTTTGGGTCTTGGTTTCGACCAGGTCGCCCAGCAGCAGATAGTCGCCGTTGGCGTCGCTATAGATGATTTGTTGGCCAAGGTTGATTTCGTACAGACCCGGCACCGGCGACTTGCTCACACTCTGGATCGGATCGTCCGGTCCCAGCCGGTTTTGCAGCACGCTCTTGAGTTTGTCAGTCACGGCATCGGCACGGGCGGGCGCCGAGGCCGACAGCATCAGGCTCGCCGCGGTCAATACCAGCGCGCCGTGGCGCAAAAAGCTTTTCATCACAAGTCCTTTAAATCGGGTTTGAACTGAGTCATCCACCGGCGGCGGCACACCACTGCAGCAGTGCCGCGCCCGGTTTCAGCCCAGTGCGTGGGTGATCAACCAACGCTTGAGCCAGGGCCGAGCCGCGAGTAGCGACATGCCCGTATTACGCAAACCGCGCACCACCGCCCCGGGCGCGGCGAACAAGCGCTGTAAGCCATCCGTCGTCAGCAGCAGCATTTGGATATCGGCGCGGCGCGAACGTTCATAGCGCCGCAGGAGCACCCTATCGCCCACGTCGCGAAACGATTCGCGCCGGGACAAAATTTCAGCCAGCGAGGCGACATCGCGCATGCCCAGATTCATCCCTTGCCCGGCCAGCGGATGCATCGCATGGGCCGCGTCACCAACCAGCGCCACGCGCGGCGCAATCAGCCGATCCACTTCCTGCAACAGCAAGGGGAAACCGCGCGCCGGGGTGACGCATTCGAGTGCGCCCAGGCGCTGGCCCACGGCTTGCTCGACTTGTGCCGCCAATTGTGCCGGGTCGAGTGCCAACAGCGCTTGCGCATGTTCGGTATGCGCCGACCACACCAGCGATACATGCTGGTCGGGCAAGGGCAAGAGCGCAATGATTTCGCCGTCGTGGAACCATTGATAAGCGGTTTCACCGTGCGGCAATGCGGCGCGGAAATTCGCCACCACCCCGACTTGGGCGTAATCGCGCTGCTTGAGCTTCGCTTCGGTCTGCGAGCGCACCCATGAGTGCGCGCCGTCCGCACCGACCACCAACTGGACCGCAAGCTGCGCGCCATTATCGAGCGTCAGCAAGGCAGCTTGGTCGTCGACCTCCAAACCCTGGGCGCGCTGCGCGATCCAGGTCACTTGAGGCTGGAACTGCAAAGCGCTATCGAGCGCGCGCTCGACCAGCCCGGATTCGACAATCGAGGCGAGCTGGGGCACCGCCGCTTGAAAAGCGGAGAAATGCAGTTGCGCCAGCGTGTCGCCAAACACCCGCATGTCGTACACCGGGGTCAGGCGAGCCGGGTCGAGGGCCGGCCAGATGCGCAGTTTTTCGAGCAGCGCCTGCGAGCTGGACGAAAAAGCGTAGACCCGCGAATCGAAACCATGGCCGGCCGGCAGGGGCGGAGTCCGGGTCGCGAGCAGTGCCACGTTCAAGCCGCTTTGCGCCAAAGCCAGGGCGGACGTCTTGCCGAGCAAACCGCCGCCGACCACCGCAACGTCGAATGTCTGAATTGTCATTGCAACATTATAGCCTTGGGCCGCCGACCTGTTCTTGGATGCATAAAGATAGGGCCCGAGAGATGGGGATTGAGGCAGCGGGAAGCCGAATCCCGCTTAAACCCGAATTGGACCGGGGTTGAATCGAGGTTGAATCGAGGTTGAATCGAGGTTGAATCGAGGTTGAATGTTTACACCGCGTTTCCACTGCCACCCCGCCCTTTTACCGGGTTTTTACACGAGTCTGCCTAGACTGCAATTGTGTTCAACAACCAGAGAGTTCAGTCATGGCATCAACAGTCGCGCTTATTCCCCGGCAACGTGTGATCACCCAAACTAGCGCATCGGGCCCGGCGCCCGAACTGTACGCCGCAGCCTACCAGGCCCACTGGGCCGCCCCACGCATGATCCAGCCCCGGTTATCCGGCAAAGGCTGGGGCAAGAGCGAAAGCAGGATCACGCCAAGCCGCGCGGCACGCCCGCGAGACGAGCGGCTGATGATGCAGGTAATGCTCGATGACGTATTTCTGACTGCCTTTCGCCGCGCCCTGTTTTCCGCCAGCGAAGGCCTGATCACCTTATTACGGGTGCAACCCGATCCGCGCGACGCCCATCGCGTCAAAGTCTGGCTGGGCCTGAACCGCCCTTCGGTGCGCGCCGTCATCGACCTGATAATCGCGACCCTGCCCGAAGCCGAGATCGGCCGCATTGCCCCCGCCTGAATTCAAGTCCGACACCAAAATCATGAAACCTCTCCCTGACACGACCCGCTTCGGCGGCATCTGGATTCCACTGGTCACCCCGTTTACCGAGCGCGGCGCCAACCTGGATTTGCCCGCGGTACAACGGCTGGCGCACTATTATGTCGAGGCAGGCGTGGCCGGATTGGTGGTCTGTGGCACCACCGGCGAGGCCGCCACCCTGTCGCCCGGCGAACAGGACCATCTACTGGCTACCGTGCTGAAAACCGTGGACGGACGGTGCCGCGTCATGATGGGAGTGGCAGGTGCCGATACCGAAGCCATGGCACGCCGCGTTCAGCAGTTCGATCATTATGACCTGGCCGGCCTGCTGATTTCACCGCCCGCCTATGTCAAACCTTCCCAAGCGGGCATCCTGGCGCACTATCAAAAACTGGCCGCGGCCACCCGCCATCCGATCATTTTGTACAACATCCCGTCCCGCACCGGCGTCAACCTGGAGCCTTCGACGGTGGCACAACTGGCGGCCGGCGGCCATTTCCCGGCACTCAAGGAATCGACCGGCAATATCCCCCAATTGATCAATCTGATTGAAACAGCCGCGCTCGAGGTCTTGTCCGGCGACGACTCCTTGCTGCTGGTGACCCTGCTGCTGGGCGGCACGGGCGGCATCTGCGCCTGTGCCCACGTGCGGCCCGACCTGTTTGTGGCCCTGGTCAAGATGGTCAAGCAAGGCCGCATCGCCGACGCGCAAGCCTTGTCGCGCCAATTGCAGCCGCTGATCGGTTTGCTCTTTTCCGAACCCAACCCGGCGCCCGTCAAGGCCATGCTGGCGCTGCAAGGCCTGATCGGCGACGCCTTGCGTTTGCCCATGATGCCCGTCAGTGCAGCCAGCCGTCAGTTGCTGGCCGACGAACTGCGGCGCATCGCCGCGATCAAGCTGCCGCAGCAGGTGCAATTGGCGGCCTGAACGGCCGTCCTGCGCCGGGGCGTTTCAGGCTCGCGCATACGCGAAGCTGTCCTATGCCCCGGCCACAACGGTACAATATCGGTTTAGCGGTAAACTTAGCGGCGGTAGCCAGATGCGCGCCCGGCCCGGTGGCAGCGGTTTTAGCCGCCCCCACCGCCCCTGCGGGCTCGGTTCGAACTCTGCAAAAACACGCTCGAGCCCCGCTCTTCAAGCCTAAAACCGATACACGAAGGATCCCA
>JAMFSV010000052.1 GCA_026225455.1 Burkholderiales bacterium
GGCGGGGAGCCGGGCGGTGGTGTGCTTGCTGCCGCCAATGTACCTTAGCCAATACCGCGTGGCTATGGGCAGAGGTCAACTCAAGCAGGCGCCGATAAAAAATGCCGGGCGGCATTACACCGCCCGGCATGTCATCGGGTTTTTGCGGATTTATTTGGCCGCGGGCTTGCTGACGTCGATGCCAAACCATTTTTGCGAGATCTGGGTCAGCGTGCCGTCTTGCTTCAAAGCGACGATGGCGTCCGACAGTGCTTTGGCGAACTTCGGATTGTCCTTGCGGAAGGGGATGCCCATTTCGGTCGGGTCGCCCACCGACGCGCCGGGACGCAGCGGCAGCGGCGCGGTCTTGAGCAAATAAGCCAGGGTCAGGCGGTCGTTCAGGGCTGCGTCGATGCGACCCGAAGCCACATCGCTCAACTCTTCGGCGGCGCCGGGATAGGTTTGAACCAGAATTCCGGGCACGGCCTTGGCCATGTCGTTGTAGTTGCTGCCCAGGCTCACGCCCAATTTATGGCCTTTCAAGTCATCCAGGGATTTGAAAGCACGATTGTCATTCTTGCGCTGAATCAGTTGCGCTACCGAATAGGTGTAGGGCGGCGAGAAATCCAGCGACTCGCTGCGCTGCGGTGTGATGCCGACCTGGTTGACGATCACATCAAACTTGCCCGCCTTCAGGCCGGCAATGATGCCGCTCCATTCGGTGGTGATAAACACCGGCTTGACCCCCAGTTTGGCCGCCACGGCTTTGGCTACGTCGACATCAAAGCCGACCAATTCGCCTTGCGTATTTTTGGAGTCGAACGGCGGGTAGGTACCTTCCAGCGCGACTTGCAGTGTGCCGCGCGCCTTGACTGTATCCAGCAGGTCTTCGGCATGGGCTGCGATGCTGGCGGTGGAGAAGCCGATCAGTGCAACAGCCAGAATCTTGTTCAGCAAAGAGATTTTCATGGGCTTTATTGTTTTAGATGGTTATGAATAACGTAGCGTAGCCGGATAAAACCAGCTACGTGGCAATCAACCTCCCACTATAGCGAAACCCGGATCAAATTCGAAAGAACGTTTAGTCATCTGGATATAACCGGCCGCCGCCGCCATTTTGCCGGCGGCGGCCGGTGCCCGGCGCAAATCTTGATCTGGCCTTATCTGATTGCCGCCAGCGCTCTGGCGCATTCGCCGACCAGTGCCGGGCCGCGGTAGATCAAACCGCTGTAGAGCTGGACCAGCGATGCGCCGGCCGCGAGTTTGGCTTGGGCATCGGCGCCGGAAAAAATACCTCCTACGCCGATGATGGGTACGCTGCTGCCGAGTTCGGCGTGTAATTTGCGGATCACCAGATTGGATGCGTCGAACACCGGCATGCCGGACAAGCCGCCGGCTTCGTCGGCGTGCGCCAGTCCGGTGACGGCGTTGCGCGCCAAGGTGGTATTGGTGGCGATGACGCCGTCAATGCCGTGGCGCAGCACGGTGCCGGCGATAGTCCTGATTTGTTCGTCGTCGAGATCCGGGGCAATTTTCAGCGCCAGCGGCACCAGCTTGCCGTGCAGGTCGGCGAGTTGCTGCTGCTTTTCCTTGAGCGCGCTGAGCAGTGCGTCCAGTTCATCGGCCCCTTGCAATTGACGCAAATTTTTGGTGTTCGGCGACGAGATGTTGATCGTCACGTAACTGGCAAAAGGATAGACCCGCTCCAGGCAATAACGGTAATCGTCGACCGCGCGCTCAATCGGGGTATCGGCGTTTTTGCCGATATTCAAGCCCAGAATGCCTTTGAAGCGAGCCGCCTTGACGTTGGCGACAAACTGGTCGACCCCCTGATTGTTGAAGCCCATCCGGTTGATCAAGGCGTTCGCTTCCGGCAAGCGGAACATGCGGGGCCGTGGATTGCCGGCTTGGGCGCGTGGCGTGACCGTGCCGACCTCGATAAAGCCGAAGCCGAGCGCGGCCAAACCGTCGATACAGGCGCCATCCTTGTCGAGCCCGGCGGCCAGGCCGACCGCGTTGCGAAAGGTCAGCCCCATCACGGTCCGCGGTGCTTCGATCACCGCCGGGGCCAGCAGGCCCGCGATGCCGGCGCGTCCGGCTTGGCGCAGCAGCGATAAAGTAAGGTGGTGCGCGTCTTCCGCATCCATCCGGAACAGGCGGCCCCGGGCAAGCGGGTAAAGAGAACTCAGCACAGGTTGGCTCAAGGGAAAGTGTCAGAAGCGCTATTTTAACGGCTGCGGCGCGGACTCCGGGCTATTTTCGCCCGGGCTGCCGGCCTGGGTCGCCGGATGCCGCTTCGGACTCCGGGCTTGCCGGGGACCATGATGGCGAGCATACGGGCGGCGGATCGCGGCGGCGCGATCCGCCTTCGGGGCCGCCGGCATCTTGGGTTGCGCGGTTCGGGTCCAGTGCCTGCCACTGGTTATCGAGCAATCCTTCCAGCGGCTGGAAATTGGCTTTATAGGCCATCTTGCGGCTTTCGCGGATCCAGTAGCCCAGGTAGACGTAGGGCAGTTGCAGGCGTCTGGCTTGTTCGATTTGCCAGATGATATTGAAAGTACCGTAGCTGGTGCCGGCAATATCCGGATCAAAAAACGTATACACCGACGAAATGCCGTCGCCGAGGATATCTATCATGCTGACCATGCGCAAGGCGCCGCGCTGGCCGGGTTCCGGCATCGGTTCGCGAAATTCGACCAGTCTTGAGTTGATCCTGCTTTGCAGCAGGAATTGCTCGTATTGATCGCGGCTGTCGCGGTCCATGCCGCCCCCGGCGTGCCGCATCGACTGGTAACGCATATACAAGGCGTAGTGTTCTTCGTCGTAATACAGCGGCGCGACCGAAGCTGTCAGGGCGGATAAGTGATTGCGTACTTTACGCTGGGTGCGATTCGGCTCGAAGGTGCTGACCGGGATGCGTACCGGCACGCAGGCGCGGCAGCCGTCGCAATAGGGGCGGTAGGTAAATACGCCGGAGCGGCGAAAGCCGGCGCGCACCAGCTCGGAGTAAACATCGGAGTTGATCAGGTGGCTGGGGGTGGCGACCTGTGAACGTGCGATACGCCCGTCGAGGTAACTGCAGGGATAGGGGGCCGTTGCATAAAATTGCAAGGCGGACGACGGCGACAGTGGCAGTTCGTTGGGATGAGTCACGCTACTAGGGCCTGTTCACGCTAATAATGGACTTGCGTTGTCACCCACAAAGGGCGAGGGCACGGAATGCGACGCGGCGAATACCGGGCGTATTCGCGAGGAGTATGACGCCGCCCTTATTCCTGCGCCTGCCTCTGTCGCCTAAGCCAGCGCATCCTGCAATGCCGATTTATCGAAACCCCAGGGAATAGGAGCTGCGGTAATGGCATGGCGCAGATGCCCGAGAAACGCGGTTCGGGAAATTTCGCGGCCGCCCAACGATGACAGATGCGGGGTATTCTGCTGGCAGTCTATCATTTCCACGCGGTGTCGTCGCGCGTGCCCCACCAGTGCCGCGAGGGCAATTTTTGACGCATCATTACGCCGCGCAAACATCGACTCGCCGTACAGCATCTTGCCGATGCCGATGCCATATAGTCCGCCGACACGCTCGTTGCAATACCAGGTTTCGACGCTGTGGGCGTAACCCGCGAGATGCATGGCGTGATAAGCCTCGATGATGTCCGCCGTGATCCAGGTGCCGTCCTGTCCCGGCCGTTCGGTATCGGCGCAGGCCTGCATCACTTCCTTGAAGCCGGCGTCGACGCGAATTTCCCAGTCGGGGTCGCGCAGCACCCGCTGCAGTGTTTTACGCAGCGAGGCGGAAATCTTGAAGGCCCCCGGATCCAGCACCATGCGCGGGTCGGGGCTCCACCATAGCACCGGCTGCGTGTCGGAATACCAGGGAAAAATGCCCTGTTGATAGGCGCTTAACAAGCGCTCGAACGACAGGTCCCGGCTGGCGGCAAGCAGGCCGGAGGCGCCGCTGCCGGCTCCCAGTGCCTGCTCCACGGGTGGAAACGGCATGGAGGCATTGAGCCAGGTCAGCATGGGGCGCGGCGCGGGCTTAGCCGCGCATCGGACGGAAAATGTCGGCCGTATGCAAGCCGAAATGGCCGCTCAGGCGGTCGGCAAAGAAAAAGCGCAGGGTCTGGGCGGTGGTCGGAAAGGCCAGGTCTTCCCAGGGGATCTCGTTTTCCTTGAACAGCCGGACTTCAAGACTTTCTTCGCCGGCGGCAAAATCGAGATCAAGCAAGCGAGCGCGATAAAACAAATGGACTTGATGCACATGAGGGACGTTCAGCAGCGAAAACAATTCCTGCACTTCGATGCGCGCGCCGGCTTCTTCCAGGGTTTCACGCACGGCGCCCGCCGCGGTGGTTTCGCCGATTTCCATAAATCCCGCGGGCAGCGTCCAAAACCCTAGGCGCGGCTCGATGGCGCGGCGGCACAGCAGTACCTGATCGTCCCATACCGGCAAGGTGCCGACCACGTTGCGGGGATTTTGGTAATGAATTGCGCCGCACGCATCGCACACGAAACGTTCCCGGTTGTCGCCCGCGGGAACGCGTAATTGAACGGGGTGAGCGCAGTCGGAACAATATTTCATCGGGGTGGGGCGGCCGGTGCGAAAGCGGCGTATGGCGTCTGGCGTTGGGCGGCTGAAGCGTTTCAGTGGTGCGCCGATGGGCCGGTTGACCAAGTGAATCGACCTCTTCAATATAGGTTGGAGTGTAACATCGTCGTTCGCGCGAGTGGGCACCGCCGGATGTGGCGCCGCTTCATCCAGTACCTCGGGCCGCGTCCCCGCCGTCCGGCGCACGGGGCAATGTGATCTATCTACGACGCAAAGCGCCATTTTGCGGGTAACGCTTACGTATTTAATAGCGTCAGAGTATTCTTTGAATGCCAGAACACGCTAAATTATGCCCGATCGAGAATCTTCCTCTCCAGCGGCAATCAGCTTGTCGCCACAGCGCTTGACTTGTGCCAGCCTGGCTCTGGTCGGACTGATTTGTCTATTGTGTATCGGCGTACTGATCAGCGCCTATCGGGACGCTCAGCGCAATACCGAAAAAAGCACGCGTAATCTGAGCATAGTGGTGGCCCGCGATATCGAACGGAACCTCGAGTTGAGCGATTTGCAATTGCAATCCGTCATCGACGGTTTGCATCAGCCGGGCATCGACCAGTATCCGGATTCCGTTAGGCGCATGATTTTGTTTAACCGCTCGTATGCCATTAAATACCTGGGTGATACGCGTGTCACGAATGCCGCCGGAGAGGTGATTCTCGATGAGAATTTGACCGCACCGGCCCACATCGATCTGGCGCAGCGTGACTTTTTTACGGTTCACCAACATGACGCCAAGGCCGGTTTGTATATCAGCAAACCCTTTCAGGCTCAGCCTGGAGCCGGGCCTTATGAAATCGCGTTAAGCCGCCGTTTGAACGCGGCCGACGGCAGTTTTGCCGGGGTGGTGTTCTCCACCTTGCGGCTCGATTATTTTTATCAATTGTTGCAGGACATCAATGTCGGCGGGAAGGGGCATGTGGTGTTGTATCTCACCGATGGCACCATTTTGATGGAATACCCGACCAATACGGCTACTCTGGGTCATAACATCAGGGGCAGCAAGCTATTGCAGACCCTCGGCGCTACTGACGACGGTTTTGTCACGGGGCCGTCGCCGCTGGACAACGTGACGCGCTTGCGCGCCTTCCGGCATCTCGATCATCTGCCGCTGATCCTGACGGTGGGGGTGTCGGTTGACGATATGCTGCTGGCGTGGCGCGAAAAAGCCTGGGTCATCGTGATCTATACCTCGTTGCTCGGGGTTGCCACGGTATTGCTGTCGTTCCTGCTGGTGCGCGAATTACGTCGGCGGCAGGAGCTTGAGTCTGAATTGCTGCGCTTGGCCCGCACCGACAGCCTGACTCAACTGGGTAACCGGCGCCTCTTCGACGAATCGCTCAAGCGGGAATGGGAGCGTGCCGCGCGTTTGCGCAAGCCGTTGTCGTTAATGATGCTCGACATCGACTGGTTCAAGAAATACAACGACCTTTACGGACATCCCGCGGGCGACGTGGCATTGCGAGCCGTCGCGGTTTGTATCGCCGAGGGCATTCATCGGCCGACCGATATTTGTGCGCGTTACGGTGGCGAGGAATTTACCGTGGTCTTGCCGGAAACCAATCTATCGGGCACTTTTCATGTTGCCGAGAAAATTCGCAAAGCAGTCGAAAAAATGGGCTTGATCCATGAAGGTAGCGCGCTCAAGGTGGTGACGGTCAGTATCGGTCTCGCAACCGTGATACCGCGTCAGCAAGATGACGCACAGACCTTGATCGACGCCGCCGACGAAGCGATGTATCGCGCCAAGCAGGCAGGACGCAACCGAGTGTTGGCGCAGCAAAAACCCCCTGACGAAAAGCCTGTGCCGGGATATGTTTCGATGCCGCTTTGAACTGTGTCGGAGCCATTGAGCGCAGCGCTGGAAAGCTGGAAACGGCGTCCCAAACATCGGCAGCCAAAAACAAAAAACCAAAAACAAAAAAGCCTACCGATGAGGGCAGGCTTTTGAGCAAGTGAAACATGTTCTACATTTCGAGGTTGGTTGCGGGGGTAGGATTTGAACCTACGACCTTCGGGTTATGAGCCCGACGAGCTGCCAGACTGCTCCACCCCGCGTCCGTCGAAGAAAAGATTA
>JAMFSV010000371.1 GCA_026225455.1 Burkholderiales bacterium
CACGGCGAATTCCTGATGATCGGCGCCTATGCCACCTATGTGGTGCAGAATTTTTTCCAGCAACATTGGCCCGCTGCCTTCGATTGGTATCCGCTGGCGGCGATTCCCGTCGCCTTTATTGCGGCGGCGCTGGTCGGGATTGCGCTGGAGCGTCTGATTCTCAAACATCTTTACGGCCGGCCGCTGGAAACCTTGCTCACCACCTTCGGCGTCAGCCTGCTGCTGATCCAGGCGACCCGCATGATCTTCGGCGCGCAGAACGTGCAAGTCAGCAATCCTTCATGGATGAGCGGCGGTCTGACGGTACTGCCCAATTTGATCCTGCCGTATAACCGGCTGACCATCCTGGCGTTTTCGGTGACCGTGATTGCGCTGTCGTGGACCGTACTGAACCGCACCCGCTTGGGCTTGTTTGTGCGGGCGGTGACGCAGAACCGCCAAATGGCAGCCTGCGTCGGGATCAAGACCGGGCGGGTCGATAGCTACGCTTTTGCCTTCGGCGCCGGCATCGCCGGGCTGGGCGGCTGTGCCCTGGCGCAAATCGGCAACGTCGGCCCGGATCTGGGGCAAGGCTACATTATCGATTCGTTTATGGTGGTGGTGCTGGGCGGCGTCGGACAACTGGCCGGCACCATTATCGGCGCCTTCGGCCTGGGGATTGCCAGCAAGGCGATCGAACCGTTCTCGGGCGCGGTGCTGGCCAAGATCGCGGTGCTGGTGTTTATTGTGTTGTTTATCCAGAAGCGCCCGCAAGGCATGTTTGCCCTGAAGGGCCGTAGCGCGGAGAGCTGAGATGAACATCGTGACTTCTACCGCGGATGGTGCGGCGCTGGACGCGGGCGTGGCCGAATTGACCACGCCGTCGACCACACTGGCACCGGCGGCGACTGCCGCAACAATTTTTTCGCTAGGCTTGCCGGCCCGTCCGGCTTTATTGAGCAAACCCGCCTGGGGCGCGCTGGTGGTGTTGATTCTACTGGTCGGCATCGGTGTGCCGTTGGCCTCGCTGGTCATCCCCGAATCCAGCGCGTTTCATTTGTCGGCTTATGCCGTGACCTTGGGCGGCAAGCTGATGTGTTATGCCATCGCCGCGCTGGCGCTGGATCTGGTGTGGGGTTATTGCGGTGTGCTGAGCTTGGGCCACGGTTTGTTCTTTGCGCTGGGCGGTTATGCCATGGGCATGTATCTGATGCGCGAGATTGGGCATCAAGGCAAATACGGCAGCGACTTACCGGATTTTATGGTGTTTCTCGATTGGCATAAATTGCCCTGGTACTGGCAGGGGACGCAGCATTTTGCCTATGCCATGTTGCTGGTGCTGCTGGTTCCCGCCGTGATCGCCTGGGTGTTCGGTTATTTCACTTTCCGTTCGCGGGTCAAGGGTGTGTATTTGTCCATCATGACGCAGGCTTTGACCTATGCCGCGACCTTGCTGTTCTTTCGCAATGAAACCGGTTTCGGCGGCAACAACGGGTTTACCGATTTCAAGCAAATCCTGGGTTTTCCGATCACGCATCCGGGCACCCGCATGGTGCTGTTCCTGATCACTTTTGCGGTGCTGGTGCTGGCCTTTATCGGTGCGCGCGCCATCGTCACCTCCAAGCTGGGGCGGGTGGTCACGGCGATTCGCGACGGCGAGTCGCGCCTGATGTTCCTCGGCTACAGCCCGCTTGCCTACAAGCTGTTTATCTGGACCTTGTCGGCCGTGTTGTGCGGCATCGCGGGTGCCTTGTATGTGCCGCAGGTGGGCATCATCAACCCCAGCGAAATGTCGCCCGGCAATTCGATCGAGATGGCCATCTGGGTCGCGGTGGGCGGGCGCGGCACGCTGATTGGCCCGATCATCGGCGCCTTCGCGGTGAATGGCGCGAAAAGTATTTTCACCGACTATTTCCCCGAATATTGGCTGTTCTGCCTCGGTGCGATCTTTGTGCTGGTACCGTTGTTGTTGCCGCGCGGCATTATCGGCCTGGTGATGAAACGTCACGGGAGCCGCTCATGAATTCCGACAAGGATACTTTGATCGACAGCGCGATGCCCGGCGATCTTGCTTTGCAAAGCCGCATCCTGGCCGGCGAGAGATTGATGGATGGCGATGACGGCCGCATTGCCGACGCCGGCAGCCATATGACCACCGGCCTGGGCCGGGTGGTCAAGCCGGGCGAGATCGATGTGTCGCATGGCCCCATTCTGTATCTGGAAGATGTGACCGTCAGCTTCGACGGGTTTCGTGCTCTCAATGAGCTGACCCTGTCGATCGATGTCGGCGAACTGCGTTGCGTGATCGGCCCCAACGGCGCGGGCAAGACCACCATGATGGATGTGATTACCGGCAAGACCCGCGCCTCCAGCGGCAAAGTCTTCCTCGGGCAGAGCATCGACCTGACGCGGCTGGACGAACCGCAGATTGCGCGCATCGGTATCGGCCGGAAATTTCAAAAGCCGACCGTATTCGAGAACCACCCGGTGTGGGAAAACCTCGAACTGGCGATGAAAACCGATAAATCGTGGTGGGCCTCGTTGCGCGCTCGCCTCGATCGTCCGGCCCAGGCCCGCATCGAAGAAACGCTGCACACCATCCGCCTGGAAGCCGATGCATTTCGTTTGGCGGGTCAGTTGTCGCATGGTCAGAAACAACGCCTGGAGATCGGCATGCTGCTGATGCAACGGCCGCAGTTGTTATTGCTCGACGAACCCGCCGCCGGCATTA
>JAMFSV010000372.1 GCA_026225455.1 Burkholderiales bacterium
AGCGGCGCATGGGGAAGGCCCGTCAAAAAACGGTGGCGCCAGCGAAAACTCGTGGTGCGATGGACACCGACGATGTCGGCGGCCTTGCGTACGCTCGTGGCGTCCAGCACGCAATCGAGATAATCGAGCCAGCGCGAGCGCTCGCGCAACCGGGCCAGCGACGTGCCGGCGCAATGGGGGCAGGCTGAGCGTGCCGAGGCGCACGTTGGAAGAACATTCAATTTTTACCGCGAACTGCGCCAAAAAAAAGCACCTCCCGCCAAATGGCATGGGAGGCGCTTTCAGCCCAGGTGGCCGGATCGGCGCAGATCAGGACTTGCTGGTCTTGACGCTCAGGTGCTGCACGGCTTCGAGCGCCTTTTCGACGTTCGCTTCGGGCGACAGGCCGCCGACGATCGACGAGATCTTGCCGTTCGGCGTCACGAGGAAAGTCGTGCGCTCGGTGACGGCGTGATCGATTTCGATGCCGCGCGTGTCCTTGTGTCCGCCGCCGATGTCCTGGATTTTCAGGTCATACGATTTGGCGATCTTGCCGTCCGCATCGGCGACGACGGGGAATTTGCCGGCGCAATAGTCGGGATCGGCCGAGAATGTGTTCAGGCGGGTGATGCTGTCGAGCGAGACACCGACGACAGTGGCGCCGGCGGCGACAAATTTCTCATGATTGGCAGCAAAGGTGTGCGCCTGGATATTGCAGCCACCGGTATAGGCCGATGGGTAGAAATACACGACGACGGGACCTTTTTTCAGCGCGTCCTTCAACGAATACGTGAGCGCCTTGCCGGCGAAGGAGGCCTGGGCCTGGAATGCGGGAGCGGTATCGCCCTCTTTCAGCGCGGCACTGGCGGGCAGGGCAATGACACTGGCAAGCAGGGCGGCGAACATCATACGTTTCATGGTAACTCCTAGAGGGTGAGTGCTGGGGTGGCTGCCAGTTTCGACGCCGGCGGAAAAGCATACTGCCAGGTTAATACTGCCTGCAAAAAGAAAGGTTCAATCAACGTCGCGGCAATACCCAGTCCGGGCGGACGAAGTGGCAGGTATACCCGTTCGGCAGGCGTTCGAGATAATCCTGGTGCTCCGGTTCGGCTTCCCAGAATGGCCCGGCTGCGGCGACTTCGGTGACGACCTTGCCCGGCCACAGGCCCGATGCATCGACATCGGCGATGGTATCGAGCGCCGTCTGCTTTTGCTGCTCGCTCGTGTAGAAAATGGCGGAGCGATAGCTGGTGCCGAGGTCATTGCCTTGACGGTTGACCGTGCTCGGGTCATGGATCTGGAAGAAAAATTCGAGAATCTTGCGATAACTGATGCGTTCGGGATCGAAGACGATCTCGATCGCCTCGGCGTGGCTGCCGTGGTTGCGGTAGGTGGCGTTCGGCACGTCGCCGCCGCTGTAGCCGACCCGCGTCGACAGTACGCCGGGATAACGGCGGACCAGATCCTGGACACCCCAGAAACAGCCGCCGGCCAACATCGCTTTTTCACTCGTTGTCATGATCGATTTCGCTTTCTTCAGATAGGTGCGCAAGCATGCTTGCAAATAAATCTCCACCTATTTTAACAAAATCCCGCTTGACAAGTCGCAAGCCCATCCCTTACATTCAGGTCATGTCTTCTTTCAAACATCTGTCCCCTTCCCCTGCATCGTTGCTATCGCTAGCAACGCTACGACTAGCACGCGCCTGAGTTTCAGCCAGCGCGCAGCTGTCCCGGCACCGTCAGCACCCTAGCTTGACCACCGGACGTATTTCAAAACCCAGGAAGGTTTTACAGATGTTGTTCCCGACTCCCCATCTCCGCACGACCACGGCAACCCGCTTTGTCCGGGCCGCCGGGATATGCGCCGCTGTCCGTCTACTGCTAAAACTACCGATCGGTTGCCTGGCCTAGCGTTCCGTGGCCGCCCGGCAGCCTGTCGCCACACAGAGACACCCGGCTCCCGCCCCCACTTTCCAGGAATTCCATCATGATGTTGCAGAACCCAAGTTCGAAATACCGCGCCTTCCCTCCCGTCAAACTCAGCGACCGCCAGTGGCCCGATGCCATCATCAGCAAACCGCCGATCTGGATG
>JAMFSV010000373.1 GCA_026225455.1 Burkholderiales bacterium
AGGAATATGTCGCGGCGCAAGATCCGCAGGATCCGGGGGTGCTGGTATTGTCGCGTTTTGCCGGCGCGGCGCAGGAATTGACCGGTGCCTTGATCGTCAATCCGCTGGACTTGACCGGCATGGCCGAGGCTTTGGATCTGGCCTTGAATATGTCGTTGAGTGAGCGCCGCTCGCGTCATCACGACATGATGGCGACGCTGCGGGCCAATAGTGTTTCGGTCTGGCGCGACCGTTTCATGAGCGATCTGCGGGGTTAAGGCGGCCCAGGCGCGGATGGTTTTGTTTGCCGATCCGCCGTGGGCTGTGCGCAGGGCTCCCCGGCAGCCGCCTTAAACGATGCTTTCCATCACGGTTGCGGCGCTGGAGTCCGGCGTCGCTACTGCGCCATGCCCTTTGCTGAACTGGCGGTTGAGCAGGTCGCGATAGAGGCCCGGCCGCTCGCGCAATACATCGGGCGAGCCGTCGTCAATCACATGCCCGCCGCTCATCACGATGATGCGGTCGAAATTCTGCAAGGTCGAAAGCCGATGCGCGATCGCCACCACGGTGCGGCCGCGCATCAAACGATCCAGCGCGGTTTGGATCGCTTCTTCCGACGCGCTGTCGAGTGCCGAGGTTGCTTCGTCGAGCAGCAGAATCGGAGCGTCCTTCAGGATCGCCCGGGCAATCGCAATCCGCTGCCGCTGGCCGCCGGAGAGCTTGACGCCGCGGTCGCCGACCACCGTGTCGTAACCGTCGGGCATGGCGTCGATAAATTCGGCGCAGCGTGCTTCGCGCGCGGCCGCATAAACTTCATCGCGGCTGGCGGCTGGCCTGCCGTACTGGATATTTTCGAGCACCGTGCGGTGGAATAGCGAAATATCCTGGGGCACCAGTGCAATCGAATGACGCAGGCTTTCTTGCGTGACGCGCGAGATATCCTGGCCATCGATCTGGATCGCGCCGCCTTGGGTTTCGTAATAGCGCTGCAACAGCGACAAGACAGTGGTTTTGCCGGCGCCGGATTTGCCGATTAAACCGACGCGCTGACCTGGCTCGATATGCAACTCGAAGTCCTTGAGTATCGGTTTGCGGCGCGGATAGGCGAAATTCACCTGGTTGAAATCGATCCGTCCACCGGAGGAGGCCAGCGTGCCGGCCTCTGAATGATCCGGCATGTCATGCGGTTCGAGCAAGGTCTGCACCGCTTCGGCCAAGCGCGCCACGTGCTGTGTCACGTCCACCAGGGCCACCGCGAGGTCGCGGGTGCCGTGCAAAATCGTGAAGCCGAGCGAGCTGACCAAGACGATATCGCCGGATGTCGCCTGGCCGCGGGTCCATAAAATCAAAGCCCAGCCCAGCAGGGCCGCGGACAGCATGGCGGTGAGGAAGGCGTGGAGCAAACGCAGTCTTTCGAGATAGAGCAGGCTTTGCCGGCGCGCGTCCATTTCTTCCTTGACCTTGCCGCCGAAACGCTGTTGCTCGCGGAAGGTCGCGCCAAAAGCCCGTACCAGGCCCATATTGCCGATCACATCGACCAGTTCGCCGTCCACCGCCGCGGCTTTGGCGGCGAAGCTATGGTGGCGCGCCGTGCCGCGCCCGGCCAATTTGTACAGAATGAGGGCGAGGATCAGCGATGTCACCATCAGGCAGCCGGCCATCAGCGGATTGACCAGGGAGATCATCACGATGGCGCCCGCGACCGCGATCACCGGCGGCAGGACATTCCACGCCATGGTGTTTTCGGCGATGTAAATGGCGTTGGAGGTGGCGGTAATCCGGCTCGCCAGCGTACCCGGCTGTTTCTCGGAAAAATAGGTGGGGGAGTGGCCGCTCAAGTAGCGGAATAATTCCCGCCGCAAGTCGCCGGTCACGGCGACAAAAGCATAAGCCGCAATCCGGCCGCCGACACGCCAGGACATATTGTCCGCGGCGATCAGGCCGACCAGCAGCAAAAAAGCGGTCCAGAGCAGTTGCGGGTGGCCGCGGCCCAGGCTGAGTACGTCAATCAGGTGCTTGATGGCGTATTGTGACGCCAGGGCACAGCCCACGGCGGTAAACACGCTGATCAACACCGCCAGATGGGATAGCGGGTGCTGCCTGATATAGCGATACAGGAAGGCAATCGGCCGGCTCGAATACTTGGCCAGCCCGGCATTGTGATCGTTGCGTTGGGCAACGGTCATTTTCTCCGGCTGGTCGGTGGCGTGCAGGCGTTCGGTCATAGGGTCGGTGGAAACATGGTGTCAGTGCCTCTGGCGAGTGTTTCTGAATCCTGGGTTAGCCGCACTGCAGCAAACCGGGAGCCGGATGAATCTCGGGCAGCCAGGGTAGTTTACCCCGTGTTCCAGGCCGTGCAAGGCGCTGGAGGTGTCCAAACTCAGGCATCGGCGCGTATTTTAAGCATCGCGAGGGGGTTGTGCCTGGTATTTTTGCCAGGTAATTGTAAGCAACCCTGTGAATTTCACGTCTAAGTGAGTGAGCGTCGCACTTCGCTTTGGTTCAATCTGACTGACGGTTTTGGAGCTCAAGCCCCGCCACATAAGGCTGGGCCGGGCGCAGCAGGATGCCGCATCAAGCTATTCGGATCCTTACAATACGCGAATGCTTGGTTGCCGGGGCCGCCAAAGTGTTTCAGCAATGTAACAAGATAAATACTTTGAAATTACATAGCAGGATTTTTTTTCGCGCGTAGATAATTCGTCTCATTGCATCGCAACACAAAACACGTGGTTCGACTTGAACCCCGGGTTCTACGCTGATGATGCTCCCGGACCGGATTGAAGCGCCCTGCTCAGGCAGGCAATCGACCCCGGCCTGGTTGCCGGTAGACCAAAGTCCGGCATTGCAGGGGTATTGGGTGGTGCGGTGCGCAGCCTCAAGCAGCTTGCCGCGATAAGTCCAGCCCCTGAATTGACCGTGATTTTTTTCGCTTACTTTTAGCCAGGAGATTGACCCGATGCGTATCGCTCAGATTGCGCCCCTCCATGAGGCCGTTCCCCCGAAACTCTACGGCGGCACCGAGCGCGTCGTTTCGTACCTGACCGAAGCATTGGTCGACCTGGGTCATGACGTCACACTGTTTGCCAGCGGCGACTCGGTGACCTCGGCCAAACTTGAGGCCTGCTGGCCGCAAGCGCTGCGCCTGGACCCGACGATTCGCGACACGATGGCACCGCATATGCTGTTGCTCGAACAAGTGCGCCAGCGTGCTCACGAATTCGACGTGCTGCATTTCCACATCGATTATTTCCCGTTTTCGCTCTTCAGCCGTCAAGATACGCCGTTCCTGACGACCATGCATGGCCGCCTCGATTTGCCGGAACTGCAACCGATTTTTAATACCTTCACCGACGCGTCGGTGGTATCGATTTCCGATCACCAGCGTTTGCCGCTGCAACAGGCAAACTGGTTGTCCACCGTTTATCACGGTCTGCCGAACGATTTGTTGCGTCCGTTGCCGGACGTCAAGCCCGGTTACCTGGCTTTCCTCGGCCGTATTTCGCCCGAAAAACGGGTTGATCGCGCGATTCGCATCGCCGCCGAATGCGGCATGCCGATCAAGATCGCAGCCAAGCTGGACAAGGCCGACCGCGCTTATTACGAAGAGCAGATCAAGCCCCTGATGGCGCAATCGCACGTCGAATTTATCGGTGAAATTTCAGAAGCCGAGAAACCGGCATTCTTGTCGGGCGCCTCCGCTTTGCTGTTCCCCATCGATTGGCCGGAACCCTTTGGCCTGGTCATGATCGAAGCTATGGCATGCGGTACGCCGGTGATCGCGTTCAAACGCGGTTCGGTGCCGGAAGTGATCGACAACGGCATTTCAGGTTTTGTGGTGGAAGACGAAATCGGCGCTGTCGCCGCCGTCAACCGCTTGCATACCCTGTCGCGCGACACCGTGCGGGCTCAGTTCGAAAAGCGTTTTTCGGCCAAGCAGATGGCACTGAATTACGTGGCTTCGTACGAAGAGTTGCTGCGTCAAAAGCGCCGCACCATCCTGCGCGAAGTTGCCGCAGGCTGAGCGTCGCGGCTTGAGGTGCCGGATTCCGGCGCGTCAAGCCTGAGTCAGCTACGCCCGAAGCACTGCTTGACCGGGTTTAGAAGCCCCGCCGCAATCCGGTGGGGCTTTTTACTGCTG
>JAMFSV010000001.1 GCA_026225455.1 Burkholderiales bacterium
CATGACTGCAAGGAACCGCCCAGGTCCATGATGGAGACCTGCATGTCGTGGGCATTGCGCAAGGTGTAACGGGTAACGGCATCGCCCGCAGGCAGCTTGCCCCAGATGGCGGAAGAAATTTGTACAGAATGGGTCATGGAAATTCGCTAGAGCTAAAGGGACTAAGTTCGAGGACCAAAATTAAGCGGCCAAAACGAATGGAGCAAGCTAAAGGTCAAGCCAAGGCACCGCAGTTCAAGGAGCGGAACCCAAACCATGCTCGGAGCTTGCCGGATTACGCATGCGCTCCTGGTATTCCTTGGGGGTGCAGCCCAGCTCGCGCCGGAACACGGCATACATATATTGCAATGAGGTAAAACCGCAGCGTATCGCGATTTCGGCGCTGGAGTGCTGCTGCCCGCTCAGCAACGTCTGCGCCAGCTCCAGTTTATGCCGCAGGATTTCATGATGCACCGTGTGACCCAATTCGCGGCGGAAGTATTCTTCCAGCGAAGAGCGCGAGACGCCGACATAGTCGGCCACCTGCTCGGTCTTGATCCCCTGGCAGCCATACTGGCGGATAAAATGGCGCGCCCGCATCACATAGGGGCTGGCGGGCGGTTCATGCTTGCTCGAGGCCAGCACGTTGATGCCCACCGGCGGCACCAGAATCCGCACGCCGGGAAAACGGGCGCCATGCAGCATCTTGTGCAACAAATGGGCCGCCGTGCGCCCCATTTCGTCGCCGCCTTGTATCACCGAAGACAAAGGCGTACGCGTCAGGGTGCGGGTCAAGGGATCGTTGTCGATGCCGATGATGGCCACCTGCTCCGGCACCGCCAGCCCCGCCATCAAACAGGCCTGCAACAGGTGACGCGCCCGGGCGTCGGTGACGGCAATGATGCCGACCGGCTTCGGCAGCGCCAGCAGCCATGCACTCAATTGTTCCAGCGACTCGTTCCACGCCAAGGCACTGGTTGACGCGCCGCGATAGATCTCGCCCGTCATGCCGTCGGCATCCAGCAAGCTCTGGAACGCCGCTTCGCGCTCCTGGGCCCAGCGATTTTCCGGGGCCGCCGGCAGGCTGTACACCGCGAATTGCTGCAAACCCACATCGATCAGATGGCCATAAGCCAATTCCATCAGCTTGGCGTTGTCGGTGGCAATGTAAGGCAGATTGACCGGATATAAAGCGGCATCGCGATAGGAAGAGCCGACCGCCACCACCGGCATTTGACATTGATGCAGCGCAGCACAAACGGCCGGATCGTCGAAGTCGGCAATGATGCCGTCGCCGTCCCATTGTTCGATGCCGTTCAAGCGGCAGCGGAAATCCTCTTCCAGGAAGAGATCCCAGACCACGCGCGTCGATTGCAGGTAATGCCCGATACCCGCGATGATTTCGCGGTCATACACCTTGTTCGCGTTGAACAGCAAGGCGATGCGGTGGGTGGTCTGAGTTCGGCTCATGGTATGGGTGCCTGTTGATACCGCCCCGGCCGGTGGCGGTCTCCGTGATAACGAAAGAGTGCCGCGCTGCAAAAACCTGGCGGCATGCTTGCCTGGCATTGTAGGGCCGGACGCAGGCAGTGCCGTATGCGCGGTGAGAAACATCATGCGCAATGGCGAATTTCGTAATTGCGCTGTGGCTGACGTAACGGCAGCATGACGTCAAACCAAGATAACAGATGGAGACACAATGTCCTACTTCGAAGCTATCCCACCTATCGTTTACGCGGGTCCTGAATCCACCCAACCCTATACCTTCCGGCATTACGATAAATCCAGGAAGGTACTGGGCAAAACCATGGCCGAGCATCTGCGGATTGCGGTGTGCTACTGGCACTCATTTGTCTGGCCGGGCAGCGATGTATTCGGCCAGGGTACCTTTCAGCGCCCCTGGCAGCAAGCCGGCAACGAGTTGGAACGCGCTTATGAAAAAGCCGATTCGGCATTTGAATTCTTCAGCAAGCTGGGCACGCCGTTTTATACCTTCCACGACACCGATGTCGCCCCTGAAGGCAGCAGCCTTGCTGCCTATGTCGACAACTTCAAGCGCCTTACCGACTATCTGCAAAAAAAGCAGGAAGAAAGCGGTGTGGCCTTGCTGTGGGGCACGGCCAATCTGTTTTCGCATCCGCGTTATGCCGCCGGCGCCGCCACCAATCCCAATCCGGAAGTGTTCGCTTATGCCGCAACCCAGGTCGCGCACGCCCTGAGCGCGACCCAGCAACTGGGCGGAGCCAACTATGTGCTGTGGGGCGGCCGCGAAGGTTACGACACCTTGTTGAATACCGACCTCAAGCGCGAGCGTGAACAGTTCGCGCGCTTTTTGCATCTGGTGGTCGAGCATAAACACAAGATCGGTTTTAAAGGCGCACTGCTGATCGAACCCAAACCGCAGGAACCGACCAAACATCAGTATGACTATGATGTGGCGAGCGTCCATGGCTTTCTCACGCAATATGGTTTGCAAGACGAAATAGCGGTCAATCTCGAAGCCAATCATGCCACCCTCGCCGGTCACTCGTTTCATCATGAGATCGCCACGGCCATCGCCCTCGGTATGTTCGGCAGTCTCGACGCCAATCGCGGCGATCCGCAAAACGGCTGGGACACCGATCAATTTCCGAATAGCGTCGAGGAAATGACGCTGGCTTTGTATGAAGTATTGAAAGGCGGCGGCTTCAGCAGCGGCGGGATGAATTTCGACTCCAAGGTACGGCGTCAAAGTTCAGCGCCGGACGATTTGTTTTATGGCCACATCGGCGCCATCGATGTGCTGGCGGTGGCCCTCGAACGTGCCGCGGTGCTGATCGAAAACGACCAGCTTGCCGCACTCAAGGCACAGCGTTATGCCGGCTGGGATACCGAGTTCGGCCGCGGTATATTGGCCGGCGGCTACACGCTGGAATCCTTGGGCCAGGAAGCCATCGCACGCAAATTCGATCCCCAGCATCAAAGCGGACAACAAGAGCGGCTGGAAAATATCGTCAACGCGGCGATCTTCGGCTGATTTTGCCGAGCATAAACCGCGACGCCGGCATTCCAGCGTAAACCGTCCCGCGCACTGCCGTTCATCGCGGCAGTGCCCGCGGCACTCACTCTTGTTTTGACGAGAAACACATGTTTATCGGTATCGATCTGGGTACGTCCGGAGTCAAGGTCATCTTGCTCGATCGCGCGGGCCGCGTGCGGGTCAGTGCCACCCAAGCTTTGACCTTGGAACGTCCTCATCCGCGCTGGTCCGAACAAGCCCCCGAAGCATGGTGGGCCGCCACCGTGGCAGCCATTGAACAGCTCTTAAGCGAAGCCCGCGCAGCCGGTATTGAGTCGACCGCCATCGAGGCGATCGGACTCACCGGGCAGATGCATGGCGCGACCTTGCTCGACGCCGCGGGTGCGGTGCTGCGCCCCGCCATCCTGTGGAATGACGGCCGCTGCGATGCCGAATGCCTGGAACTGGAAGCCGCGGTGCCTGAACTGCGGGCCTTGACCGGCAACCTGGCGATGCCCGGCTTCACCGCGCCGAAAATTTTATGGGTGCGCCGCCACGAACCGGACATCTACGCACGCTTGGCCAAGGTGCTGCTGCCCAAGGATTACCTGCGTTATCGCTTGAGCGGCATGATGGCGACCGATCCGTCCGACGCGGCCGGCACCTTGTGGCTCGATGTCGCGCGCCGCGACTGGAGCGAGCGCTTGCTGACCGCCTGCGGCCTGGGCCGCGAACACATGCCCGAACTGGTCGAAGGCAACCGCATCGCCGGCCAGCTTGACGCCGTATTGGCGCAACGCTGGGGCATGCGCCCGGTACCGGTGATTGCGGGCGGCGGGGACAACGCCGCAGGCGCGATCGGAGTCGGCATTGTGCGCCCGGGCCAGGCCATGTTGTCGCTCGGCACCTCAGGGGTATATTTTGCGGTGTCGGATGGTTTTCTCTCCAATCCCGGTTCGGCCGTGCATAGCTTCTGCCATGCCTTGCCCCAGACCTGGCATTTGATGTCGGTGATGCTGAATGCCGCCGGCTGCCTCGATTTTACCGCCCGCCTGACCGCTTATCCCGACGTGGCGGCACTGCTGGCCCAGGCCCAAGCCGCACAGGCACGGCATGATGCCGATAGCCCGTACTTCCTGCCCTACCTCGCCGGCGAGCGTACCCCGCATAACAACGTCCATGCCAAAGGCGTGTTCTACGGGCTGGCACCCGATACCGGACGTGCCGATCTGGCCAATGCGACCCTGGAGGGGGTCGGTTTTGCCTTGCTCGACGGCATCGATGCCCTGCACGCAACGGGGCTGGCGCCCGAGGAAATTACCCTGATCGGCGGCGGCTCGCGCAGTCCCTACTGGACTCAGATGCTGGCCGATATCATCGGCCGCCCGCTCACCTTGCGCGCCGACGCCGAACTCGGCCCGGCGCTCGGGGCGGCACGCCTGGCTTATCTTGCGCTGGCGCCCGAGGTGCCCATCGAAACCATTTGCCCCATGCCCGAGGTACAAGCCATACGCCACCCGGACCCGCTGCGGCACGCGTTCTTTCGCGACCGGCGCAGGCCCACTTTCGCCAAGTTATATCGCGCCCTTGAGCCGGTATTTCATTAGCCGGTATTCCATTCATCGCCGGACTTATCTTTCAAGCAGTAAAAACGCAGTACCGCAGTACCCGGAGCAGGTCGGCGCCGTATTCAGCACAGTACTCAGCGCACGACAAGCCCGGCTCATCCATAAAACAGGAGCGAGACATGCATAAAAAAATAGTGAATTCCCTGATCTGCAGTGCGGTACTGGCCAGCCTGACACTGGTCGCGCCGTTGGCGCACGCCAGCAAAGAACATCCGGTGATCGGGTTTTGTATCGACGACTTGCGCGTCGAACGCTGGTCGCGCGACCGTGATTATTTTGTCGCCGCCGCCGAGAAACTCGGCGCCACGGTGTCGGTGCAATCGGCCAATGCCAGCGCCGAGCGGCAGAATGCGCAAATCGAAAACCTGATTGCCCGCAATGTCGATGTGATTGTGATCGTGCCGTTCAATTCAAAGACCCTGGGCAATGTGATTGCCGAAGCCAAAAAAGCCGGGATTAAAGTGGTGTCGTACGACCGTTTGATACTCGGCAGCCCGGTCGACGGCTATATCTCGTTCGACAACGAGAAGGTTGGAGAAATGGAAGGCCAGGGTGTCTATGATGCGCAACCCAAGGGTAATTATTTCCTCCTCGGCGGCGCACCGACCGACAATAACGCCAAGATGCTGCGCGAAGGCCAGTTGAAAATCCTGCAACCGGCGATCGACAAGGGCGATATCAAAATCGTCGGCCAGCAATGGGTGCCGGAATGGAGTGCTTCGACCGCCCTGCGGATTGTCGAAGATGCGCTCACCGCGAATAACAACAAGATCGACGCCATCGTCGCCTCGAACGACGGCACGGCCGGTGGCGCGATCCAGGCACTGGCCGCTCAGCATTTGGCGGGCAAGGTGCCGGTATCGGGCCAGGATGCCGATTTGGCGGCAGTCAAACGCGTGATCGACGGGACCCAGGCGATGACGGTGTACAAACCGCTCAAGCTGATTGCCGGTGAAGCCGCCAAAATGTCGGTGCAACTCGCGCAGGGCCAAACCCCGGCCTTCAACGCCAAATACGATAACGGTGTCGAGCAGGTCAACACGATCTTGCTGCAACCGACCTTGCTGACCAAAAGCAATGCCGCCGACGTGGTGGTGAAAGACGGGTTCTACACCCAGCAGCAATTGTCCGGCCAATAAGCCATCCAAACTCGCCACCCTGCCCCGCCGCGCCCGCGTGCGGGGCCGACCCCGATGCCGTCGCGCGCGCGCGCGTGGCAC
>JAMFSV010000374.1 GCA_026225455.1 Burkholderiales bacterium
ACCCGCTGATCCAGCACAAACTGACGCATATGCGCGACAAAAACACCTCGACGCGCACCTTCCGCCAATTATTGCGCGAAATCACGCTGCTGATGGGTTATGAAATCACGCGCGATTTGCCGCTGGCGCTGCAGACCATCAGCACTCCGCTGACCACCATCGAGGCGCCCGTTATCGCCGGCAAAAAACTGGCCATTGTGCCGGTACTGCGAGCCGGCATCGGCATGTCGGACGGTTTGCTGGACCTGGTGCCGTCGGCCCGGGTCGGGCATATCGGGGTGTATCGCGCCGAGGACCACCGGCCGGTTGAATATCTGGTAAAGCTGCCGGACCTGGAGGATCGCACCTTTATCCTGTGCGACCCGATGCTCGCCACCGGTTATTCGGCGGTGCATGCCGTGAATGTGCTGAAGTCGCGCGGCGTGGCCGGTGCCGACATCATGTTTATGGCACTGGTGGCCGCCCCCGAAGGCGTCACGGTGTTTGTCGACGCCCATCCCGACGTGAAATTGTATGTCGCATCGCTCGACTCGCATCTCGATGAGCACGCGTACATTGTGCCCGGGCTCGGCGACGCCGGCGACCGGCTGTTCGGTACGAAAAACTGAGATAAGAAGCAAATAAAGCCGCAATGAAGCCGCGCATGCGATGCCGAAATCAGTGGCACAAATGAAGCATTGCGGGCCGGGGCGTCGTCCCCGGCCAACACCACCGGCACGATTCGCGCTGCAATACCGGCGGAATCCCGGCAGCAAACGGCGCCGTCATGGTAAAATCACGCCTCCTCGCAGCCCAGTGCAAGCGGCCGCGGCCGCTTTATGCGCGTCAAATGACCACTGAGCAGGCAGCCCGAGCGGCAGCCTGAAACCGGGTGCACCGGCCGGCATGGCCCTTGGGCCTTTATAGCCTGGGCCGCCCGCCAGCACCGGTGCCCGTCCCCCAGCGCGGCGGGGTGATGCCGACGACGACACTATTTATCAATGCGCGCGCCCGCAGCGGCGAGCGCCCTGGAGAGTTTTATGGCAGGTCATTCGAAATGGGCCAACATCAAGCACAAGAAAGCGGCCACTGATGCAAAGCGCGGCAAAATCTGGACCCGCCTGATCAAGGAAATTACTGTGGCAGCCCGTTTGGGCGGCGGCGAGATCGATATCAATCCGCGCTTGCGCCTGTCCGTCGAACGGGCTTACGACGCCAACATGCCCAAGGACAACATCCAGCGCGCGATCCAGCGTGGCATCGGCGGACTGGACGGGGCCACCTACGAAGAAATTCGCTACGAAGGTTACGGCTTGCAAGGAGCGGCGATTATCGTCGACACCATGACCGACAACCGCACCCGCACGGTGGCCGAAGTGCGCCATGCGTTTTCGAAAAACGGCGGCAATATGGGACTGGACGGCTCGGTCGCGTTTATGTTCACCCACCTCGGCCAGTTCCTGTTCGCCCCGGAAACCTCCGAAGACGCGCTGATGGAAGCCGCGCTCGAAGCCGGCGCCGACGATGTCACCACCCACGACGACGGCAGCTTCGAAGTTACCTGCCCGCCGCACGATTTCAGCCGCGTCAAAGCCGCGCTGGAGGCTTCCGGCTTCAAGGCCGAATTGGCCGAAGTCACGATGAAACCGCAGACCGACGTGATATTTACCGGCGAAGACGCGCTCAAGATGCAAAAACTGCTGGATGCGCTGGAAAACCTCGACGATGTGCAAGAGGTCTATACCAACGCCGTGATCGAAGAATAAAAGCGGGACCAGCGCTGCAAACAGCGGCTGAAAAACAGGGCGGCATAGCTGCCGAATCAAGCAGCGCCGGCACCATAAGCAACATGGGCAACATCGGCAGCAAGGTCTGAGGCACTTACGCTTCGCTTTAATCAGTTCGGGGATAGCAATGAAATTATTAGTCGTTGGTTCGGGTGGACGTGAACACGCTCTCGCATGGAAACTCGCGCAATCGCCGCGGATCCAGGTCGTCTACGTGGCACCCGGCAACGGCGGCACGGCACTCGACGAGCGCCTGCACAATGTGCCCATCACCGACCTCGAAGAGTTGGCCGATTTCGTCGAAAAAGAACAAATTGCATTTACCCTGGTCGGCCCCGAAACGCCTCTGGCAGGCGGTATCGTCAATTTGTTCCGCGCCCGCGGCCTGAAAATCTTCGGCCCGACCCGCGAAGCCGCCCAGCTTGAAAGTTCGAAGGATTTTGCCAAGGCGTTTATGCAACGCCACAGCATTCCGACCGCCGAATATGAAACCTTCACCGACGCCGCCGCCGCGCACGCCTATATCGCCTTAAAAGGCGCGCCGATCGTGGTCAAGGCTGATGGACTGGCCGCCGGCAAAGGCGTGGTGGTAGCACAAACGCTGGCCGAAGCGCATGACGCGGTCGACCTGATGCTGTCCGACAATACCTTTGGCGATGCCGGCGCCCGCGTCGTGATCGAAGAATTCCTGAGCGGCGAAGAAGCCAGTTTTATCGTGATGGTCGACGGCATGCATATCCTGCCGCTGGCCTCAAGCCAGGATCATAAGCGCCTGCTGGACGGCGACCTCGGTCCGAACACGGGCGGCATGGGGGCGTATTCGCCCGCGCCGATTGTCACGCCGCAATTGCACGCCCGCGTGATGCGCGAAATCATCACCCCGACCGTGCGCGGCATGGAACAAGAAGGCATCCGTTTTACCGGCTTCCTCTATGCCGGCTTGATGATCGACGAGCAAGGCAACCCCAAGACGCTGGAATTCAACTGCCGCATGGGCGACCCGGAAACGCAGCCGATCATGGCCCGTCTCAAAGGCGATTTTTCGCGGGTGGTCGAAGCCGCCATCGCCGGTACGCTGGACCAGATCGAACTGGCCTGGGACCGCCGCACCGCATTGGGCGTGGTACTGGCCGCCCACGGTTATCCCGACGCGCCGCGTAAGGGCGACCTGATTTCCGGCATCCCGGCCGAAACCGAAGAAACCGTGGTATTCCATGCCGGCACCACGCTCGCCGACGGCAAACCGGTCAGCACCGGCGGCCGCGTGCTGTGCGCGGTCGGCTTGTCCGACTCGGTGCGTGGTGCGCGTTCAGCGGCGTATGAAGCCGTGAACCAGATCAGTTTCGACGGCATGCAGTACCGGCATGATATTGGTCACCGCGCGCTGAATCGCAAACACTGAGGCCCGGCCACGCCAGGCATGGCGATCCAACTCAACGAGGACCTACGCAGATTTTCCGGGCAGGGCATGCCGAGGCCAACAGTACAACTCGCACGGCGAGGAAACATAACGCCACCAGGGAAATTTGCCTAAGTCCTATGGAAGTGAAATGACCCAGCTGCTCGACACTCGCTCCGTGCGAGACTATCTGCTGCAATTGCAACAACGTATCGTCACCGCGCTGGAAAACATCGACGGTGAGCTGTTTATTTCGGACGACTGGCAGAAAGAGCCGACCGAGCCGTTGCGCGGCAATGGCCGTTCGCGCATGCTCGAAGGCGGCCAGGTATTCGAGCGCGCGGGCGTGGGGTTTTCCCATGTGCAAGGCGACATGATGCCGCCTTCGGCCACTGCGGCACGGCCGCAACTGGCCGGGCGCGGTTTCGAGGCGCTCGGGGTGTCGCTGGTGTTTCATCCGCGCAATCCGTATTGCCCTACCGTGCATATGAATGTGCGCTTGTTTATCGCGCAACAGGAAGGGGCCGAGCCGGTATTCTGGTTTGGCGGCGGGATGGACCTGACGCCGTATTACGGCTTCGAAGAAGATGCCCGGCATTTTCATGGCGTGTGCCGCGATGCCCTGGCGCCATTTGGGGAAACCTTGTACCCGCGCTTCAAAAAATGGTGCGACGAGTATTTTTACCTGAAACATCGCAAGGAACAACGCGGCATCGGCGGCATCTTTTATGACGATTTTTCGGAGCTGGGCTTTGAGCGCGGCTTCGACATGATGCGCAGTGTCGGCGACGCCTTTTTGTCCGCCTATCTGCCCATCGCCGAAAAACGGCGGGTATTGCCCTATGGCGAGCGCGAACGCGATTTCCAGAACTACCGGCGCGGACGTTATGTCGAATTCAATCTGGTATTCGACCGCGGCACAGTGTTTGGTCTGCAAAGCGGCGGACGCACCGAATCTATCCTGCTCTCGCTGCCGCCCGTGGTCAATTGGCGCTATAACTGGCAACCGGAACCAGGTACGCCGGAAGCCAAGCTTTATACTGACTTCCTGATCGCCCGCGATTGGGTTTGATTGAGTTTGATCAAAACGCAAATGCCGCAAATGCGGTTACCGCAGTAAACGCAGCGCCCAGGCACGGTATACAAAACCGCCCTGCGCGCGGTATTTTTTAAGGAATTGGTTCTGAGCCCGACTGCTTTTGATTCCCGGCAGCCCAATGCGGGCGAGCATCCACCGGCCTTGGCCGGAATGGATCAGCCACGGGCGCGCCGGGTCGGAATTCTGGGCGGGACCTTCGATCCGATCCATAATGGCCACCTGGCGCTGGCACGCCGCGCGGTCGAATTGCTGCAGTTGACCGAGCTGATTTTGCTGCCCGCCGGTCAACCGTGGCAAAAAACCGACGTTTCGGCGGCTCACCACCGCTTGGCCATGACGCACCTGGCAGCCGAACAATTAAGTTTTACCGCAACCCAGGTCACGGTCGCGCGCGATGAGATCGACCATCAGGGTGCGACCTACACCACCGAAACGCTGATCCACTGGCGCGCCCGTGAAGCCCAGGCCGGCCTGGAGCCGGCCTCGCTGGCCTTGCTGGTGGGCGCCGATCAGTTGTTGCGGCTGGATACCTGGCGCGATTGGCGGCGCTTGTTCGAATTGGCGCATATTTGCGTGGCAACGCGGCCGGGGTTCGATCCGGCCGACGCGTCGACCGAGGTCGCCGCCGAAATCGCCCGCCGCCGCGTTGACGCGGCAAACATCCAGACCCGCACCCACGGGGGTATCCTGATCGACGATGCGCTGGCGATCGACCTGTCCGCCACAGAAATTCGGCAACATTTGCACGAGCGGCTCGCTGGCCGCGAAGAAACCAGCGAACACGTGCCGCCGGCGGTTTGGCACTATATTCGACAAAACCACCTATACAAAACCTGACCAGACCTGAACTCATGGAAATAATCAAACTGCAGCGCGTCATCATCGATGCCCTGGAAGACGTCAAGGCCCAGGATATCCGGGTCTTCAGCACCACTCACCTGACCGGTCTGTTCGACCGCGTGGTGGTGGCTTCCGGTACCTCGAACCGTCAAACCAAAGCGCTGGCCAACAGCGTGCGCGAAAGCGTCAAGGAAGCCGGCGGTGAAATCATCAGCACCGAAGGCGAAGAAACCGGCGAATGGGTGCTGGTCGATTGCGGCGATGCCGTGGTCCACATCATGCAACCGGCGCTGCGCCAGTACTACAACCTCGAAGAAATCTGGGGCGACAAGCCGGTGCGCGTCAAACTGGGGGCGGACGGCCCGCGTTCGGCGCGTCATGCCGAAGAAGTCGCGGAAGACGAACCGGTAGCCAAGTCGACGGCCAAGCCCGCCGCCAAAAAAGCCCCGGCACGCAAGGCACCGGCCAAGACGGGCGCCAAAACCGGTGCCAAGCCCGCCGCCAAAACCACCTCGGCCAAAAAAGCCCCGGCGCGCAAGCCTGGCGCCAATGCTCCGGCACGCAAGACCTCGACTCGCAGCAGCTAATGACTGATGCGGCGACGGCTGCGGTGCTGAATGCGGCGCCGCGGCAAATACTATCCTCGCGATGAAATTGCTGATTCTGGCGGTCGGCCACAAAATGCCCGGCTGGATCAGCTCGGCTTTCGAGGAATACACCAAGCGGATGCCGCCTGAACTACGCATCGAGTTGCGAGAAATCAAACCCGAGCAACGTTCAGCCGGCCGCTCCGCCGAAAGTGTGATGGCCGCGGAAAAACTGCGCATCGAAGCCGCGCTGCCCAAGCAAGCCACGCTGGTAATGCTCGACGAGCGCGGCCACGACTGGACCACCATGCAACTGGCGCAAGCCCTGCCGCGCTGGCAAGGCGAAGGGCAGGACGTGGCCTTTGTGATCGGCGGTGCCGACGGCTTGGACCCGGCCCTCAAAGCGCGGGCCCATACCCTGCTGCGGCTGTCGAGCTTGACCTTGCCGCATGGCATGGTGCGGGTGCTGCTTGCCGAGCAACTTTACCGGGCCTGGACCATCACCCAAAACCACCCCTATCATCGCGTGTGAAGGTCGGCACGCTGGGGTTGTCCCAGGGCGATGGGCGGGCCGGACAAGGTGGGGTTGCCAAACTCGTCGCCCGGATGGTTGCCCTGCTCGTTGCCATATTCACGCATACGACGCAAACGTAGGCTGCGCACAACGCTTGCGCTCTCCGGCTGGAACACAAGCCCCGCGATTCAAGGCACATGGCGACACGCCCGGCCCAGGCACATTAAAGGATTACCCGTTTATCACCAAGCCCTTGTATGCTGGATCCGGTAACACCGTTTTCCTTGCCCCATTACAGCCTTCCCGCTTTACGGTCTCCATGCCCATAGAACAACAGTCAACTGCCTCGTTTGAATACGTCTATCTCGCTTCGCAAAGCCCGCGTCGGCAGGAATTACTGCAACAATTAGGTATCGGCTTTCAATTATTGCCGCCTGAGATCGATGAAGATGCCGAGGCCCTGGAAGCAGAATTGCCCGGTGAAGCGGCGGCCATGTATGTACGCCGCGTGTGCCTGGCCAAAGCCGAAGCCGCAGCGCGCAGACTGGCGCGCGCCGGCCGCACCGCGGCACCGATCCTGGTGGCCGACACCACCGTAGCTCTCGATCGCGCGATACTCGGCAAACCCGCCGACGACGACAATGCGGTAGCCATGCTGACCCGCTTGTCCGGACGCACCCACCATGTGCTGACCGCGGTCGCGGTGGTCCCCGCCGCCGGCACCGCCGAGCAAACTCCGATCACCTCGACCCTGTCGGTTTCAACCGTGCGGTTTGTTGCGCTGACCCATGAACAGATCGTGCGTTATGTCGCCAGCGGCGAACCGCGGGGCAAGGCCGGCGCCTATGGCGTGCAAGGTCGCGCCGCCGAATTTATCGCCCATATTGAGGGCAGCTATTCGGGTATCATGGGTCTTCCGCTATTTGAAACAGCCGCCCTGGTACGGGCGGCCGGCGTCGCATTCTGAGACACAATGAACGAAGAAATCCTGATCAATATCACCCCGCAGGAGACGCGGGTCGCCATTGTGCAACAAGGCGCGGTACAGGAACTTCACGTCGAACGCACCTTGTCGCGCGGACGTGTCGGCAATATCTACCTGGGTAAAATCGCGCGCGTCCTGCCCGGCATGCAATCGGCCTTTATCGACATCGGACTCGAACGCGCCGCGTTTCTGCACGTCGCCGATATCTGGCAGCCGCGCCCGCCCGGCAGCGGCCACGGCTCGCATAACCAGGCTCCGCTGCAACCCATAGAAAAAACCATCTACGAGGGTCAGACGCTGATGGTGCAGGTCATCAAAGACCCCATCGGCACCAAAGGCGCGCGCCTCTCGACGCAAATCAGCATTGCGGGCCGCACTCTGGTTTATTTGCCGCAAGAACCGCACATCGGCATTTCGCAAAAAATCGAAAGCGAAGCCGAACGCGAAGCGGTGCGCGCTCGCCTCACCGCCGTGATCCCGGCCGAGGAAAAAGGCGGCTATATCGTACGCACCATCGCCGAAGATGCCACCAGCGAAGAACTCGCCAACGACGTCATCTACCTGCGCAAAACCTGGACCACCCTCAAAGCACTGGCCTTGCGCTCGCCGCCCACCACCCTGCTGCACCAGGATTTGAACCTGGCGCACCGGGTGCTGCGCGACTTCGTCAATGACGAAACCAGCAAGATCCAGATCGACTCGCGCGAAACCTCGCAGATGCTGTTCGAGTTCGCCGCCGAATTCACCCCGGCCGTCAGCGCGCGCCTGCATCATTACACCGGCGAACGTCCGCTGTTCGACCTGTACAACATCGAAGCCGAAATCCTGCGCGCCCTGTCGCGTCGCGTCGATCTGAAATCGGGCGGTTACCTGATGATCGATCAGACCGAAGCGATGACCACCATCGACGTCAACACCGGCGGTTACGTCGGCGCCCGCAATTTCGACGACACCATCTTCCGCACCAATCTCGAAGCGACCCTGACCATCGCCCGGCAACTGCGCCTGCGTAATCTGGGCGGCATCATCATTATCGATTTTATCGATATGGAAAACGCCGAACACCGCGAAGCCGTACTCAACGAACTGAAAAAAGCCCTGTCACGCGACCGCACCCGCGTCACCATGAGCGGCTTCTCGCAACTGGGCCTGGTCGAAATGACCCGCAAACGCACCCGCGAATCGCTGGCCCACGTGCTGTGCGAACCGTGCCAGGTGTGCGACGGCAAAGGCCAACTCAAAACCCCGCGTACCGTGTGTTACGACGTGCTGCGCGAAATCCTGCGCGAGTCGCGCCAGTTCAATCCGCGCGAATTCCGCGTGGTGGCGGCGCAGGCGGTAATCGATCTGTTTCTTGAGGAAGAGTCGCAGCATCTGGCGATGTTATGCGATTTTATCGGCAAGCCGATTTCGTTGCAGGTGGAGTCGAATTTGAGTCAGGAGCAGTACGATATTGTTTTGATGTAATTATGATTGGATGACTCTCGAATTAGTCGTGGCACGTCCCGTATTGCCGCGCCACGTCGTCCAGCCCTTCCCGAATCCGACGGCGCTTTTCCTTCTCGCGCGCCAGATACCCAATCAGCGCTTCCTTAGCGATCCACCGACGCGGGCACGCCAACAGTCCGGCCCGCGCATCCCTTTCTTCGGCAAGCCTAACGGCTAGCTGCACCGTGAAGGTCCGAGTCGCTATAGTCATCGCTGACCCCGGACCCAAGTCACGCCAATAAATTTTATCGCATAGCCATGTGCCGCCGCACTCTTGCTCGCAATCATCGGCAGGTAGATCAATTGTAGCTTGCAAAAACCCATCGGATAGGTTTATCATTTCCATGCCAACAATCTCGACGATCAACGGTCACCGCGTGGTGATCTATCCCGCCGACCATCGGCCTGCACACGTCCACGTGATCGGCGCAGACTTCGAGGTGGTGTTTATCCTCAACTGCCCGGACGGCCCGATCGAGGTCAGGACCATCGTCGGAAAGGTTTCCGACGCAGCGATTCGCCGGATTGCGCGAAATATCGAACCTGAAATCGCCGTCTTCTGCGCGGCATGGAGCAAGCATCATGGAAATTTCTAAGGAAGCGATCCGCACAGCCCGCGCGAAGGAAGTCGGCCCATGCGCCGTCGGCGCGCGCTATCGCCCGTCCGTTGGGAAGATCGAAGTCGAGTTTGATAATGGCATGACGCTGGCCGTACCGACGAGCCTGATCCAGGGGCTTGCGGGCGCCCGCGCGGCGGATCTGAGTGTGATCGAGATCACGCCCGCCGGCCAGGGCTTGCATTTCCCGCGCCTCGACGCCGACGTGTTTGTGCCCGCGCTGTTCGACGGCATCTATGGATCGAAGGCATGGATCAAGCGGTCCGCCAGCGCAGCCGGCTCGACCCGCTCGGAAGCTAAATCAGCCGCCGCGCGCGCGAACGGCAAGAAAGGCGGCCGGCCGCGCAAGGTGCAAGAAGAAGCGCATGCGTGACACATGAGAGACAAACAGCAATTCGAAGCAGATTTGCTCAAACCGTTGCGGGATATGAAGGCCAACCGCGCCATGCGCGCGACGCACATCGGCAAGGAGAAACCGTGAGCCGCAGCCGCAAGAAGACGCCGATATTCGGCCACACTACCTGCACCAGCGAGGCGACTGACAAAGCCACTTGGCACCGCCGCTACCGCGCCATTGAGCGTGTGCGCCGGCGAGCAGAAGGCGAGGACTATACCGCTCACAGCCACCGCGAGAACAGCAACGCGGCCACGTTCGCCAAGGATGGCAAACACTATTGGGCTACCGCTATCAGCACTCCGCACATGCGGAAATAGAAAGGACGCGCCGGAAAACGCCCAGTATCCGCACGGATCACCAGCCGATCAGGCTCCAATAAGCACCGTCATTCCTGAATTAGTCGTTGCCACTCTGCAACTGGGCGCGGCAACTGGGGACGCGCCACGAATAATCCGAGGGAGCAGTTCCTTGGGGGGTTATTCGCCCAAACTTGTACCGGGTTCCCGACATTGACCGAGGTATTTGATCTTATGCTGCGTACCGTTTATCGGGCCATGAAGCCAAGCCGTAACCACGGCCGAGCCGGACCCTAGGAAATTTTGTCCACGTGATACCCCTGAACCTGGCTAGCACGATCAACGGCATGGCGATCGCCCACTGCATCAATGTTAATCCGTGCATGTGGCGGAATTCCGCGCGCTGTCGAAGGGTCGAAGATGACTGTTTACGGCCTGACGTGATAGTCAGACCGCTACCACTCCCGCCGTTGCTGCATTTGGCTTTACCCCAACGCAGTAGAAAAATAAATAATCACCTCTCAACCAAGCTAAATTCCAT
>JAMFSV010000375.1 GCA_026225455.1 Burkholderiales bacterium
GGCCGCGGCATCTACCTGGGACGTGGTGCAATCGATATCGGCGCCGGTCTGCAGCTCGCCATCGCACCCGCCGAAGTCCCCCGCGATGTCGACGCAGGCACCGCGGTGTTGTGGCGCCTTCCGCGTCGCGCCATCAGCGTGGTGGCGCAAGGCGGTTATCCGGCGCAGCAGATCAACGATGCGCGGCAGGCCGGCACGCGGATCCTGGTGCTGGATCTGGCCGGCACCAGGATCAACGTCGAGTCGGACCTGCCGTGCGCACCGGGCGCCGAACTGCAGATCGCCATCGGCGGCCTCGCGCTGGAGATCTGGCGCGAACGCCAGGACGCTTCAACGGCAATCGAAGCCTGACTCGGCGGCCGGGATCAAGCGGCTCCAGCTCTGCTGCAAGGCAGCCTGGCACCCTGCATCGGCAAAAATCCGGCTGCAAGGCAGCAAAATTATCCAGCTTTGGTTAGAATGCGGCTGTGCGCGCTATACAACACGGAACGCACGGCAGTCAATCCGGCGTTACACTGCATTTACGGCTGCTTTTACACCCGTATAGCCCCCTAAGTTCGTCATCTTCTTTGTCACCCCATTATGCCTTTGCCCCTGCTTGCCCTCGCCATTGCCGCTTTCGGCATCGGCACGACTGAATTCGTCATCATGGGCCTGTTGCCCAATGTCGCCCGCGATCTAGGGGTGTCGATACCCGCGGCCGGCATGCTGGTTTCGGGTTACGCGCTGGGGGTCACCATCGGTGCGCCGATCCTGGCGATCGCCACCGCCAAGATGCCGCGCAAGCGGGCCTTGATGAGCCTGATCGCACTCTTTATCATCGGCAATATGCTGTGCGCCTTGGCCCCCGGTTACACCCTGCTGATGATCGCGCGCGTGATCACGGCCTTTTGTCATGGCGCGTTCTTCGGCATCGGCTCGGTGGTAGCAGCCGGCCTGGTGGCACCGAACAAGCGGGCCCAGGCGATTGCCTTGATGTTTACCGGCCTGACCCTGGCCAATGTGCTGGGTGTGCCGCTGGGCACGGCGTTGGGTCAATACGCCGGCTGGCGCGCCACGTTTTGGGCCGTCACGGTAATCGGCGTACTGGCCGCAATTGCCCTGGCCGCCTGGTTGCCGGCACAAATCGAAATGCAAAAAACCAGCCTGGTGCATGAATTCATCACCCTGCGTCATCCGCAGGTGTTGATGGTGCTGGGCATCAGCGGCTTGGCATCGGCCAGTTTGTTTACCGTGTTTACCTACATCACACCGATCCTTGAAGATGTGACGCACCTGAGCCCGCATCACGTCACCCTGGTGTTATTGTTGTTCGGCCTTGGGCTGACGCTCGGCGGCACCGTGGGCGGCATGCTGGCGGACTGGAAATTGATGCCCACGCTGCTCGCCTCTCTCGGCTGCATTGCAGTGGTGTTGGCGGTGTTTGCGTATACCTGCCGTTCGCCGATTGCCGCCATGGTGACAATTTTTGTCTGGGGCATCTTGGCTTTTGTGATTGTGCCGCCGATTCAGATGCTGATCGTGAATCGGGCCAGCGATGCGCCGAACCTGGCCTCGACCCTGAATCAGGGTGCCTTTAATCTGGGCAATGCCACCGGCGCCTGGCTCGGCGGAGCGGCAATCAGCGCCGGTTATGCACTGACCTCGCTGCCATTTGTCGGCGTGGCGATGGCGCTGCTGGCGCTGGCCTTGACGCTGTGGTCGGCCCATACCGACCGCCGCAGCCGTCAATTGCCCAACCTCAATCTAAGGGATGCGCAGGCAGGATCGTCGCGCTGACCGCGCCAAAGCCGATGCGGTAACCGTCACCCTGGCAGACGCCCGTCAGCGTCAGGGTGTCGCCGTCTTCAATAAAACTGCGACTGGTGGTTTCCGCTGCCGCATCCGCCTCGCCGCATTTCAGTTGCAGCGGCCTCTGCCCATTCCAGGTCAGTTCAAGCAAACTGCCGAACGAATCGGCGTGCGGCCCGCTGATGGTGCCCGAGCCCATCAAATCACCGACCCGGGTATTGCAGCCCGATACCGTGTGATGCGCAAGCTGCTGCGCCATGGTCCAGTACAGATGCCGGAAATTGGTTCGCGCCAGGGTGCAGGCATGGGCCGCGCCCGCCGGCTGTAACCGGACTTCCAGGCCGATATCGAAAGCATGAGCGCCGGCATGTCGCAAATACGCCAGCGGTTGCGGTTGCTGCACCGGTTGCCCGACGCGAAACGGCTCCAAGGCATCGAGCGTCACCACCCACGGCGAAATACTGGTGGCAAAACTTTTTGCGTTAAACGGCCCGAGCGGCACATATTCCCATTGCTGAATATCGCGCGCGCTCCAATCGTTGAGCAGCACCATGCCGAAGATATGGGCTTCGGCATCCTCAACCTTGATCGGCTCCCCCAGTCTATTCCCCTGCCCGATGATAAAGCCGGTTTCCAGTTCAATATCGAGCTTGCGGCAGGCACCCAACACCGGGCGCTCCTGATCCGGCAGCTTTAATTGTCCGTTGGGGCGCCGCACGGGCGTACCGCTCACCACCACCGACGAAGCGCGGCCGTTATAACCGATCGGCATTTCCAGCCAGTTCGGCAACAGCGCATTTTTGGGGTCGCGAAACATCGAACCGACATTCGTCGCGTGTTCTTTCGATGAATAGAAATCGGTATAACCGGGGATCTCGACCGGCAAATGCAACGTCGCAGCCGCCATGGGAACCAACGCGCGACGGCGCACTTCGGTGGCGTCGCGCAACACCGGATCAGCGATTTCGAATAATGTGCTGAGTTGCATGCGGATCTCGCGCCATGCGGGGCGGCCCAACGCGATAAAGTCGTTCAGCCGCGGCTGGGCAAACACCGGCTGCGCCAAGGTCAAAATACCCGCTTGTTGCAATACCGAAAGATCGACGATCCGGTCGCCGAGCGCCACGCCCACCCGCGGCGACGGATTGGCCGCATCGCTGAAAATACCGAACGGCAGGTTCTGGATCGGGAAATCGCAGTTTGCGTGGTTCGCCGCGAGGATCCAGCTTTTGCGTTGCGGATCACGTGTGACATCTAGATTCATCGTGCTGGGTCCTGATGTTTGAGACTTAGCGGCGGGCCGGGTCAAAGTGTTTTTTCAGTCCTTGCCAGCATTGCGCATAATCGTGCTGCAAGGTGCTGCTTTCGAGTGCGGCGCGGCTGGGGCGTATCACGGTTTTGGTTTCGAACATGAATGCCATGGTTTCACCGACCTTATGCGCTTGGCGGGTGTCGCTCTGCGATGCTTTGTCGAAGGTCGCGACGTCGGGGCCGTGGCCTGTCATGCAGTTGTGCAAGCTGGCGCCGCCCGGCACAAAACCCTCTGCCTTGGCATCGTAGACACCCTGGATCAGGCCCATAAATTCGCTGGCGACATTGCGATGGAACCAGGGCGGGCGGAAGGTATCTTCGGCGACCAGCCAACGCGGCGGGAAAATCACAAAGTCGATAGCATCGACGCCCGGGGTATCGGTCGGCGAATGCAGCACCAGGAAAATCGAGGGATCGGGGTGGTCGTAGCTGATCGAGCCGATGGTATTGAAGCGGCGCAAATCGTATTTGTACGGCACATAGTTGCCATGCCAGGCAACCACATCCAGCGGCGAATGGCCGATGGCGGCAGACCACAGCAGGCCGTCGAATTTGGCCAGCAATTCGAAATCGCCTTCGACATCTTCATACGCCGCATGCGGCGCCAGGAAGTCGCGCGGGTTGGCCAGGCCATTCGAACCCAGCGGCCCCAGGTCGGGCAGGCGAAACAAAGCACCGAAGTTTTCGCAGATATAACCGCGTGCGTTGCCGTCCGGCAATTCAACCCGAAATCTCACGCCGCGCGGAATCACCGCAATCTCGCAGGGTTCGACATGCAGCACCCCGAGTTCGGTGGCAATGTGCAAACGCCCCTGCTGCGGCACGATCAGCAACTCGCCGTCCGCGCTATAAAAAAAGCGCCCGCTCATCGAACGATTGGCCGCATAGAGATGAATCGCGCAACCGCTTTGCGACGCGGCCGAACCATTGCCCGCCATAGTGATCCAGCCGTCGATAAAATCGGTCGGCGCGGTCGGCATCGGCTGCGGGTTCCAGCGCAATTGATTGGGCGGCGTCGGCACATCGCCAAAACCGTTTTCGATTCCGGCATGCCGGACCGCCTTGAACGGCGCATGCACCGCCGCCGGCCGGATGCGATATACCCACGAGCGGCGGTTATGGCTGCGCGGCGCGGTGAATGCCGTGCCGGAAATCTGTTCGGCATACAAACCATAAGCCACCCGTTGCGGCGAGTTGCGCCCGACCGGCAAGGCTCCCGCCAAAGCCTCGGTGGCAAACTCATTGCCAAAGCCCGATTGATATCCGGCAGGTGCCGGGTGGACGGCCTGGGTCGGCGCCGATACGGCAGTCGGCTGGTCTTGATTCATACGGCTCTCCTGTCTAAGGCTGGGTAAGGCGGGTAAGGCGGGTAAGGCAAACGCCGACAGCATTACGAATAGTAAAATCAATTACGATTAGTGGAAACTCTGTTAACCCTAGGTCGACTCGGCGGGCTGGCGCTACAATCGGCTTTCAGCGCACAATGAAATGTTATATCATTTTGATTTTTGCGATTTTCACATCACGGCCGACTGCATGCTCACCTGTGCGATCCGCCAATGAACCTGACTGACCCGGCCTCGGCGAGTGGAACTCTCCGCGCCGGAAATCCCGCCCCCGAGATCGTCCATGAAAAAACTCCTGACCTTGTTTGCCTCGCTCTGCATCATCTCCACACCTGTACTGGCGCAAAATACGACCGCCCCGCTCATGCCGCCAGGCTCGCCGCTGAGCCACCCGCTGACTATCGTGGCGGCGGAAAACTTTTATGGCGATGTCGCCATGCAATTGGGTGGATCGCACGTCACCGTCAGCAGCATCCTGAGCAACCCCGACCAGGACCCGCATTTATTCGAAGCCGACCCGCGCACCGCGCGCGCCTTGTCCAACGCCAGCCTGGTGATCTATAACGGGGCCGACTACGACCCGTGGATGGACAAACTGCTGCAGGCCAGCAGTTCGGCCCAACGCACGATACTGGTGGCCGCCGACCTGACCGGCAAGAAAGCCGGCGACAATCCGCACCTCTGGTATGCGCCGCAGACCATGCCTGCCGTGGCGCGCGCCATCCATCATTTCCTCGATACCGCGGACCCGGCGAATCAGGCCGACTACGATCACCGTTATCAAGTCTTTCTCGATTCGCTCCAACCCATCGCCGCGCAAGTGGCCAAAGCGAAAAGACAATACGCCGGCCGCCCGGTCACCGCGACCGAACCCGTGTTCGGCTATATGGCGGATGCGATCGGGCTGAATGTGCACAATCCCGAACTCCAATTAGCGGTGATGAACGATACCGAGCCCAGCGCAAAAGATATTGCAGCCTTTGAAAACGACTTGAAACAGCGCCGGGTCCAAGTGCTGATTTATAATAGCCAGGCTACGGGCGCCTTGACCCGCCGCATGCTGGCGCTGGCCAAGAGCGTGCAGATCCCCGCCGTGCAAGTCACTGAAACCGAGCCGTCCCATATGAATTACCAAAGCTGGATGTTGTCGCAACTGAATGCACTGGATGCAGCGCTAGCCAGTCACGCTCCATGAGCATTGCCGCGGTTGAACTGGAGCAGGTTACGCTGGCGTTGCCGGGACGTACCGTACTGAGCGAAGTCAGCTTGCGCATCGAGACCGGCCAATTCATCGGCGTGCTGGGGCCTAACGGCGCCGGCAAAACCACTTTGATGCGCGCCTTGCTGGGCCTGCTGCCGCCGGCAGGCGGCAGTATCCGGGTGCTGGGCGAACCCTTGAGCCGCGGTAACGCGCGCATCGGTTATATGCCGCAGATTCGAGCCACCCCGGCCGGGCGTCGGCTGCGGGGCCGCGATTTTGTGGCTTGCGCCGCTTACGGCC
>JAMFSV010000053.1 GCA_026225455.1 Burkholderiales bacterium
GACCGACACCTTTCCACCGGCCTTGCTCGACGCCATGGTGCAGCGCGGCGTGCTGCCCGGTTATCTGGGTAACTGCCATGCTTCGGGTACCACCATTCTCGATGAGCTTGGCGCGGCACATATGCAAAGCGGCAAACCTATCTTCTATGCTTCGGCGGATTCGGTATTCCAGATTGCCTGCCATGAAGAGACCTTTGGCTTGCAACGCCTCTACGATTTGTGCGAGATTGCCAGAGAGGAAGTGGATCGCTATAACATCTGCCGTGTGATTGCCCGTCCTTTCGTCGGCAACGCGCAGATCGGTTTTACCCGCACCGGCAATCGCCACGATTTGGCGGTGCCGCCGCCGGCCGCCACCGTGCTGGAAAAACTCGCCCTGGCGGGTGGCGAAGTGGTTTCCATCGGCAAGATCGCCGATATCTATGCCCATGTCGGCATCACACAAAAGATCAAAGCAAACGGCCTCGACGGCCTTTGGCAAGCGACGCTGGAAGCCGTACGCAACACCTCAGACTTCAGCATCGTGATGACCAACTTTGTCGACTTCGACCAAAGTTACGGTCATCGCCGAAATACGGCGGGGTATGCCGCCGCGCTGGAATATTTCGACGGCGTGCTGCCGCAGATCTACGACTTGCTGGCGCCGGACGACATCTTGATCCTCACTGCCGATCATGGCTGCGATCCCACTTGGCCCGGTTCCGACCACACCCGCGAACATGTGCCTATTCTGGTCTACGGCAAATCCGTTACCCCCGGCAGTCTGGGCGTGCGCGAGACTTTCGCCGATGTCGGTCAAAGCCTTGCCGCCTGGTTTGGACTGGAAGGTTTCGCGGATGGGGTGTCATTTCTGGCACCGGCCGTCTCACCCAATTAAGCGCCCAATTAAGCGCCCAATTAACTCAAGGAGTGGCAATGAACCAAGAACAACTGATTGAAGAAGCGCGCAAGGCTCGTGAACTGGCATACGCACCGTACTCGCGCTTTTTGGTTGGTGCGGCGTTAAAGACCCACGACGGCAAGATTTTTCACGGTTGCAATGTTGAGAATGCATCGTACGGCCTATGCAATTGCGCGGAACGTACCGCATTTTTCTCCGCGATTGCCGCCGGCTACCGACCGGGACAGTTCGACACACTCGCCGTGGTGGCCGATACCCAAGGCGCGGTGGCACCTTGTGGCGCCTGCCGCCAAGTGATGATTGAACTCGGCTCGCCGGTACTGAAGGTAATACTGAGCAATCTGGCCGGCGAAATCGAGGTGACCAGTGCGGCAGCTTTGCTGCCTGCCGCCTTTTATCTGGAACCGGGCAGTACTTTTTGATTCGGTGCATGGGCACGGCTTTTGGGTTTATCGGTTGGCGCAGGCGTGGTTGTTTGCACCGGCAGGGCAGCGTTGCGTTGAAGGTAACGAGGAGTAAGCCCGATATTTTGATTTAACCAGGTGGAGCGTGGGGTCCGACCGTTTCAGCGAAATCGAGCTGAGAGGGCGATGGGCGAATGCTGGATATTTTTAACTAATTAGTACAACTAATTTTTACACTGGGGCTTCGTAGAATGAAAATATTTAAGGGAAACAGCATCGATGATGATGTCCCGGCCGGTCATCCATCGATCCCACGCCACGCATCGAGCGCCATTGCGGCACTGGCGGTATTCGCGCTTTGCTCGTTTGATGTTTACGCGGATGATGGCACTGCTGCATCGAGTGTCGCAGCGCCGGCTGCCGCAGCATCGGCTGCCGCGGCATCAGGTGTTGCGGCCGGCGGCACGAGCAGTACTCATACGACTAAAGCCGACAGGGCCAGCCGCTCCGCAACCGCTGCGGCGGATGATACTGTCGCCATTGCCGCCGTACCCGCCCCGGTGCCCGACGATAAACCCTGGTTGCATCAAACCCTGAGCTTGATCAACAGCAGCTTGACGCGTTTCGGGCCTTATCGCACCGGTAATGCCTATCTGGAGTACGAATATTTTGGCAGCAACGGACCTTTTACCTTATACGGCTATGTCGACGCGCTCAAAGTACTGAATGTCGGGACCACCAATACCTCCGGGGTGTGGGACAAGGGCGCACCGATTTTCAGTGAGCAAGAACCCAAGGTTGCGCTGGATACCCTGGCGGGCAAGGATTTTGAGCTGGGTCCGTTCAAACATATCTACCTCGCGACCGACTGGATCTACGAGATGGGCGGCAGCCGCTCTTCCGCGCAAAATACCGTTTATATGGGTTTGGGTACCGATATCGACACCCATACGCCGCTCTCGTTATCGGCGAATCTCTACGTTAACCGGCAATTCCAGAACTATGGTTCGGCCAATGAGTATTCGTGGGATGGTTACCGCTTCCAGATGAACTACTTCTACTTCCTCGGCCATGCTATGGGAGGCGATTGGAGTTATGCCGGGTTCTTCAACTACGACTTCGGTTCCAAGCTGAGGGAAGAAGCGGGTAACGGCACCTATGCCGATAACGAGTTTGATGAGACCAATGCTTTGATCTACTCGCGTGGACATTTGCGTTTGGTCGGAGTCGCCCGTTATTTCCATAACGGCGGTCAATGGGACAGTTCGGTGTTGAACTTCGGCAGCGGCAATTTCCAGAACCGCTCTACCGGCTGGGGCTATTACCTGGAGGCCGGTTATCAGTGGGGCAAATAACTCTCTTGTCGGCGAGTGGCGGGCAGTGCGGTATGCCGCACGCCCCCCCAGGGCCGACACTCATCAGTCCATTTTCGCGGTGTGCAAGTCGCTCAAACGGCTCGTCCCGCGCGTCGTGCCGCGACCCGGCCGAGTACCGCGAAGTCTTTGTCGCCATCGCCATGAGCCAGCACTTCGATCAGGTTGTCGCGCACCACGCTTGCCACCGGCAACGCAACATTGACCGTCTCCGCCGCGGCCAACGCAAGCCGTACGTCTTTCAGGCCAAGCTTCGCCTTGAACAGTGCCGGTTCGTAGCGGTGGTCGGCGATCATCCGGCCATAACCTTGGTACACCGGGCCGGGAAACAGTGTGTTGGTGATCACATCGAGGAAAGCATGCGGGTCGATGTCATACCCCGACATCAGCGAAGCGGCTTCGCTGGTGGTTTCTATCGCCGCCGCCAGCATGAAATTGGCCGCCAGCTTGAACACGTTCGCGTGCTGGGGTTTGCTGCCGACGCGCCAGGTTTTCTGGCCGATCGCATCGAACACAGGTTGCACGCGGTTGATCGCTTCGTCGTCGCCCGCGGCCACAATATTCAACTTGGCCGCCGCCGCCACATCCGGCCGGCCGAGGACCGGCGCCGCCACATAGGCTACGCCATGCTGTTGGTGAAGCGCCACGAGTTCATCGCAGAGTGCTATCGAAATCGTCGCCATGTTGACGTGGATTACACCCTTTTGCGCCTGCTGCAGAACGCCGCCATCGATAAGCACGGCACGTAGCGCAGCGTCATCGGCGAGCATGGAAAATACCGCTTCGCCAACGAAGGCTTCGGCCGCGGTATCGACCACGGTCGCACCTTGCTCGGCCAACTGTTTGGTGGCATCGCGCGAACGATTCCACACCCGCACTGTATGTCCCGCCTTCAACGCGTTGAGCGCCATTGCCTGGCCCATGCTGCCCAATCCAATAAAGCCGATATCCATGTGAAACCTCTATGAAGGACGATAAAACACGCTTTCACGAGCCATGCAGGTGAACGCCGCCGTTTATCATGGTGCCACAAATGCCGGCGGCGCGAAGCATAGCCCCGATCAGATGCCTTGGCCGCCGGACACCTCGATGCGCTGGGCGTTAACCCAACGGTTATCCTCCGATAGCAAACTCGCGATCATCGGCCCGATATCATCCGGCAGACCGGCGCGGCCGAGCGCGGTCATCTCGGCGAAGATCCGGTTGACTTCCGGGTTGTCGCGCACGGCACCGCCGCCGAAGTCGGTTTCGATGGCGCCCGGCGCCACCGTGTTGACCGCGATTCCGCGGCTACCCAGTTCTTTCGCCAGGTAAACCGTGAGCACTTCGACCGCGCCCTTTACCGCCGCGTAAGCGGCATAGCCGGGATAGGACACCCGGGTCAGTCCGGAGGACAAGTTCACGATGCGCCCGCCGTCCGCGATCAGCGGCAGCAACGCCTGCGTCAGGAAATACACGCCCTTGAAGTGGACATTAACCAGCCCGTCGAACTGCGCTTCGGTGGTCTGTTCGATCAGAGCATAGTCGCCGTGGCCGGCATTATTCACCAGATGATCGAAGGTGTCGCGCTGCCATGTGTCGCGTAGCGCCGTCCGCAGCCGCTCGGCGAACGGTGCGAAGCCGGCGATATTGCCGGTGTCGAGTTGCAGGGCCAGCGCACGGCGGCCCATGGCGTTGATCTCTGCGACGGCGGCCTGAGCGTCTTCGCCGCGGCTCTGATAAGTAAGAATCACGTCCCCGCCGTGGCGGGCGATGCTTAGAGCCGCGTTGCGGCCGAGCCCGCGGCTGCCGCCGGTAACGATAGCGATTTTGGTCATGCTGCAACTCCTGGTCTGTGGGAAGCGCTATGGTAGCGAGCGGGGGAGCTGCCATCATTGCCGAAACCTCGACGTTCTTTGCCTATTCCTCCAAGCAGAGTAGGCGCAGCGCTCGACGATCGGGTAGGATCGCAGCATGACCGACACGCTGCTCAACACTGTTCGCCGTTATGTGGAGGCATATGCCGACCCAGCCGGCCTTGCTCAGACTCCTATTTCCGGCCTGACAACCATCCGTTCGACCTCGCCCAGCGGCCTGGTTTACGCGATTTCCCGCCCGCTCGTCTGTCTGGTGCTGCAGGGAAGCAAGCAGGTGGCGATGGGCAACCAGACCTTCAGCTTCGACGCCGGCGATTCGCTGCTGATTACGGCGGATGTGCCGACCGTAAGCCAGATCACGCGTGCGAGCGTTGCGCGGCCTTACCTCTCGCTGGTGTTTGATCTGGACCCGGCGGTAATTACCGATCTGACGCTGCAGATGAGGGCGGTGCCGGTTGCCGACGGCCTGCCCGTGCGGGCCGAGCCGACCGATGTCGAGGTCGCCGATGCGGCGCTGCGGCTGATGCGCCTGCTTGAGCGTCCGGCGGCGGTGCCGCTGCTGCATGCGCAACTGGTGCGCGAAATGCATTACTGGCTTCTGGCCGGCCGGCACGGCGCGGCTATGCGTCGACTTGGCTGGCCGGACGGCCACGCTCAGCGCGTGGCGCGCGCTGTCGCGGTACTGCGGGCCGAGTTTACGCGGCCGCTGCCGGTCGAGCGCCTTGCGGCGGCGGCTGGAATGAGTCCGTCGTCGTTCCACCATCACTTCCGCGCCGTGACCTCGCTTTCGCCGCGGCAATTCCAGAAACAATTGCGTCTGATCGAGGCGCGTCGCTTGATGATGGCGGAAGGTGCGTCGGCGAGCAGTGCTGCGTTTGCGGTGGGTTACGAGAGTGTGTCGCAGTTTACGCGGGAGTATGGGCGGATGTTTGGCTTGCCGCCCGTCAAGGACACGGAGGCGGTGAGAAGCTGGGCGTAAGCGGATCAGGTAATCCGCCTCAGCATGGCGATGATGACGGCGATCTTAAACCCCGGACCAGCACGATTACCCGAGACTTATGCCGGCCTTTCCCGGAACAAAAAAGCGCCGCTTCGCGGTGCATGATCCGCGCTGATTTTCTCAGTTTTGCAGGATTCGGTTCCGGTAAAATACGAGAGTTACTCATGTTTCATACAGGGATACGATGACCGACCCGCAGATTTCTTCAAGACGTCCCAAAACGCCGACGCAAGAACGCGGTGAACGCCGCGTGGCCGATCTGCTGCGCGCAGCGGAGCAGCTTTTTGCGGAAACCGGTTATGAAGCAACCACCATGAGCGGCATCGCCCAACTCGCCGGCGCCTCCATCGGGTCCTTGTACCAATTTTTCCCCAGCAAAGAAAGCATCGGCAGCGCCTTGTTATTAGGTTATATGGACGAGCTGAACGCCCAGTTGGGTCAGTGGAAAACCACTTTGCCGGCTACGCCCAGGGCGTTCGGTCAACAACTCATCACCCTGGTGTTCGACTATGTCTCGGCGCGTCCCACGTGCCAAGTGTTGGCGGAAACTCCTTCGTTGGTGCCGAAGTCCTACGGCATGGAGAAGCTCTCCGTTAGCGTGCAGGACTTGCTTGCGACTTTCGCACCGACGGTCGGGGAGGCCGAGTTATCCGCCATCGCACTGGCGGCTGCATTTATGGTCCGTGCCGCCGTGCAGGGCAGCCGCTTGCTGGATGCCGAGCGTGGCGCCGCGCTGCGCCGGGAGATACAGCAAGCGTTGGGCGGATATTTTGAGGAGCGGTTGAGGGCGGCTGTTGGTGCGGCGGCCAAGACGCTGATCGGACGATAAACGTTGCGTTGCTGACGTCATTGAACCTGCGCGGTGCTGCAGACGAAGGCAGGTGGAGCGAACACCGCGCAAGGAGCGATTCACGCTTTCTCAAAAATAAACCGTATTTCCCTTATCATGGCTGGTGATTCATCTCCAAATTTCTCTATGCCTATTAAAAAACCGTTCTCGATGATCCGCGAGTTTCACCTCGCGGATTGGTTTACCTTGTCCAACGCGTTATGCGGTGTGGGCGCGTTGTTTTCGGCAATGACCTACCTGCAAACTGCCGAGGTGCTGCACCTTTATCTCGCTTGTGTGTTGATGCCGTTTGCCTTGTTGTTCGATGTGCTGGACGGGCGCATCGCCCGTTGGCGGCAACAGGGTTCGGCGATGGGGCGCGAACTGGATTCGTTGTCGGATGTGATCTCATTCGGTGTGGCCCCGGCGGCCATTGCCTACGCGTGCGGCATGCAGGGCCTATACGACCGTATTGTGCTGCTGTTTTTTGTCGCCTGCGGCGTATCGCGCCTGGCTCGCTATAACGTGACTGCGGAAGAGATAAGCGACGGCGGCGGCAAAGTGAAATATTTCGAGGGCACGCCCATTCCGACCTCGGTGTTACTGGTGGCTTTGCTGGCCTATGCTGTATCGCAAGGCGCATTAGGTCAACAACTATGGCTGGGCGTCAGGTTCATCGGCGGGTTTCAATTCCATCCTCTGGTATTGATCTACGCTATCTCGGGTTCATTGATGATCAGCCGGATCCGCATTCCCAAACTTTAATCTTGGTTTTCAATCCTTGTTTCCAGTCACCCCTGTTTCCAGTCACACTTTATTGCCTGCGCGCTGCTCGAGCCCATCTTGCGGCGCTTATTTACTATGGGAGTTTAAGTGATACCAACCAAGTCTTTGTTCTCTGCGACCCTCGCGGCCGCACTACTCGCCGCATCGGGCGCCGCATGGTCGGCCGATGCTCCCCCGGTGGCGCCCGTACGTCCCGTGACCGATACGTATTTCGGCACGCCGGTGGTCGATAATTATCGCTATATGGAAAATCTGAGCGACCCGGAAGTCCAGCATTGGATGAAGGCGCAGGCCAATTACACGCGTAAGGTGCTCGACAACATTCCCGGGCGCGCCGCCATGGCGCAACGCATCCTGGGGCTGATGGGCACGGATCTGCATCGCAATGAATTCACCCGCCGCGGTGACCGGCTTTTTTATCATCTGATGGAACCGGGTAGCAATCTGCCCAAGCTGGCCTATCGTGACGGCATCAATGGCGCGGAACATATCCTCGTCGATCCGGCCAAACTGGCCAAAGACAGCGCCCACCACTATGCGCTGGATTGGTATTCACCCTCGTGGGATGGTCGTTATGTAGCGTATGGCGTATCCGAAGGCGGATCGGAGCAGAGTGTGTTGCATATTCTCGATCTGCAGACCGGCAATGCGCTAGCGGAAGTCATCGACCGCACCAGCGATAGCGTCGTCTCGTGGCGCCGCGACAACCAGTCGTTTTTCTACTTGCGTTATCCGAAGGTTGGTCCTGACACGCCGCCCGCTCAAAGCGAATACAACGCGCTGACTCTGCTGCATGTGCTGGGTCAACATCCTGACGGCGAAGGCGACGAGGCCGTCTTCGGCCATGGTGTTTCAGCCAAGGTCGAGGTGCCGGAAGGTCAGGGCACTTATGTATTGCTGTCGCCCGATTCGTCCTATGCGGTTGCGGTGGCGAATCAAAATATGGATAACAACCCCAACTCTTTTTATATCGCGCCGCTCGACCAGATCCACGGAGCCCAGACCCCATGGCAAAAAATCGCCGGACCGGAGGATGGTGTGACCGACGTGCGGATGCATGGCGATCGCCTCTATTTCTTGTCGGAGAAGGGCGCTTCGCGCTTTCAGATCCTGTCGACGCCGCTCGCGCATCCTGATCTTGCGCATGCCGAGGTGATCGTGCCCGAAGGGCCGAATGTGATCGACAGCTTTGATTTGGCCAGCGATGCGATTTATGTCGGCGAACGCGCGGGGGCCAGTTTTCAACTGCAACGCGTGTCGTATGACGGTAAACAAAACCATCCGATCGCCCTGCCTTTTGCCGGCACTATCTATGGTTTGAGCGGCGATCCGCGCACACCTGGAGTGATGTTCGACTTGCAGGGTTGGGTCAAGGCGCCGCGTGAAATGGCCTACGATCCGACTTCCGATGCAGCGACGGATACCGGGTTGATTCCGGTCTCCAAGACGGAATCCAGCGAGATAGAGGCACACGATGAGTTTGCCCCGAGTTATGACGGCACCCGCATTCCGGTATCGATTATCTCGAAGAAGGGTGTAACGCGTGACGGATCCCATCCGACTATTGTCTTCGGTTACGGCAGCTATGGCGAATCCATGGACCCGTTCTACGATGCCGCCTGGCAAGCCTGGATCGAGCACGGCGGCATCATTGCCATCTCGCATATGCGCGGCGGCGGTGAATACGGTGATGCTTGGCACCGTGCCGGCCAGAAGTTGACCAAAATCAACACCAACCTGGATTTCATCGCTTCCGCGCAATACATGATCGACCGGCACTACACTCAGTCGAAGTATCTGGTGGCGAATAGTGCCAGCGCCGGTGGCATTGTGATGGGCGGTGCCTTGACCATCGACCCGGGGTTGTTCCGGGTGATTCTGGACGACGTCGGCATGTCCGACACCTTGCGCAGCGAAACCGAGCCCAACGGGCCGCCCAATGTGCCGGAATTTGGTTCGACCTCGACCGAAGATGGTTTTCACGGCCTGTATGCCATGAGCGCCTACGCTCACGTGCATGACGGCACGCCTTATCCGGCCGTGATGTTCACCACTGGCGCCAACGATCCGCGCGTCGCTTCATGGCATATGTTGAAGATGGCCGCGCGGGTGCAGGCTGCCACCACCAGTGGACATCCGGTGCTGCTGCGCATCGACTATGACGCCGGTCATGGCATCGGTTCCAGCTTGTCGCAGCGCGCCAACGAACTGGCCGACGAATGGTCGTTTGCCTTGTGGCAAATGGGTGGAGCGGGCTTCCAGCCGAAACACTAGGCGTACCAAAGGAGTAGGCCGGGCGCATAAGTTCTGCGCCCGGCCAGATCGGCAGGTAGCAGCAATGGAACCCTCAATCGGGGACGCACCACGAATAAAAAACAGCGTTGCTTTGCCGCTGCGTGCCCCGATACAGCTTCACCCCAACAGTTTCTTCAGCTCGACCAGGATCGCCGCGCTCATTTGTGCCGTGGAGGCGATCGCGCCAATGCCATGGCGAATATCGGCCGTGCGCAAACCGGCAGCGAGCACGTTGGCGATGGCCATTTCCACCTGGTCCGCCGCCTCGCCCAGACCGAAAGAATAACGCAGGCACATGGCGAAAGAATTGATCATTGCAATCGGGTTGGCGATACCCTTGCCGGTAATGTCCGGCGCCGAACCATGGACCGGCTCATAGAGTGCGGGGCGCTTGCCGGTCTTGGGATCGACCTCGCCAAGCGAGGCGGAAGGCAGCATGCCGATCGAACCGGTAAGCATGGCGACGACATCGGAGAGGATGTCGCCGAAGAGGTTGTCGGTCACGATCACGTCGAATTGCTTGGGTTGGCGCACCAGTTGCATGCCAAGCGAGTCGGCGAGTTGATGGTCCAGCGCTACATCGGCGTATTCGCGCTGATGCAGGGCCGTAATCACTTCCTTCCATAACACCCCGGTTTTCATCACATTGCGCTTTTCCGACGAGGTCACCCGGTTAGTGCGCTTGCGTGCCATTTCGAACGCAACTCGGCCGACACGCTCGATCTCATAGGTGTCGTAGATTTGCGTGTCGATGCCGCGCTTCTGGCCGTTGCCCAGGTCAATGATCTCCTTGGGTTCGCCGAAATAAATCCCGCCCGTGAGTTCACGCACGATCATGATATCGAGCCCTTCGACCAACTCGCGCTTCAGCGAAGACGCATCGGCCAGCGCCGGGTAACACATGGCGGGACGCAAATTGGCAAAGAGTGTCAGGTCCTTCCGCAGGCGAAACAAACCGGACTCGGGGCGCACTTCATAGGGCACGCCGTCCCACTTCGGGCCGCCGACCGCGCCGAGCAATATTGCGTCCGCCGCTTGGGCCAAGTCCATGTCGGCATCGGAAATCGCCTTGCCATGCGCGTCATAAGCCGCGCCGCCAACCAAACCCTGTTCCGTCTCGAACTGGGCGATGCCGGCTTGCCCGAGCAGATCCGCCACCTTCTGTACTTCAGTCATCACTTCCGGGCCAATGCCATCGCCTGGCAACAGGAGCAGCTTATACGTCGTCATATTAAAATCCTCGTTCGAGACTGAATAGGGTGGCCGAGGTTGAAGCCGGCCATGGAGCGCGCTTTTCCGCAGATTGGATTCCGCTTGGGAGGAGGGCGCAGCACCATGGTAGAGAAATTTTAAACTGGTACAAGAGTGACAATTATCCTAGTATAATTGTCACTATGACAGCCATCGATTCCCGCCGCGCCCTTGGCGCATTTCTCCGTGCCCACCGTGAGCGCCAGCCACTCACACCTTCAGCATCCGGCCGCCGCCGCACGCCCGGATTGCGGCGCGAGGAAGTGGCGGAAGCGTGCGGCCTTAGCCTTACTTGGATTACTTGGCTGGAACAGGGGCGTGACGTATCGGCTTCACCGGTTGCCTTGGCGCGATTGGCCGAAGCGCTGCATTTGGTACCCGCCGAGCGAGCCTATTTATTCGAGCTGGCGGGCAAACGCGATCCGGCCGCACCGGCAGCCAACGTCGATGATTTGCCGCCCGAGGTTCTGGCACTGCCGAGCCGCATGACCATCCCCGCCTATTTGCTCGATCGGACCTGGATGGCCCGCGCCTGGAATCCTGCCGCAGGTCATTTATTCGCAGGCTGGTTGGATGGCGAGCACGAGCGGAACTTGATGCGCTTCATCTTCCTTTCTCCTGCCGCAAAACGTCTCATTGCCGACTGGGAGCAACGCGCGCGCCGCGTGGTGGCCGAGTTTCGCGCCGATTTCAGCTTACGCTTGCGCGACCCATTTATGCAGGAGCTGATCGACGACTTGACAGCCCAATCCCCGATCTTCAAGCGTCTTTGGTTGGAACAGGCGGTGCTGGGCCGCGAGGGCGGGGAGCGGCGCTTCAATCATCCGCAGCGCTGCTTTTATCAGTCGGCGCTGATTGTCGCCTCCCACCCCGATCTCAAGCTGGTTTGCCTGACGCCGGTGGAGGATTGATCAACTGGATATTGTTTTGTACGTCTATTTTTTGTGCATCTCGTCAGAGTCCGATTCCCGACGAGATGCCGACCAATAGCAGTCCCTCGATTAGCCGAGAACCACAGGCTTCAATATTTCCTCGCACCACTGCCTGAAGCTCGTGGGGGTGGTCGAGAGTGGCGTGCGCGGTTCCATATTGTCCATGCCCTCGTTCTTGGCCACCATCATGTCGATCATGGCTTGGGTCATGCCCTCGGACATGCCGAGGCCGAGCATTCTGGCTTTCAAGGCATCGATCGGCATTTCCGCAAAACGTATCGGTTTCCCCAGCACCTCCGACATGATCTGTGCCATTTGATTGAAAGACAGGTCCTCGGGGCCGAGTATCGCCAGGCTGCCTACGCCGCTCCAGGACCGATCGAGTAGCAGCTTCGATGCGGCAGAGGCGATGTCGCGTGTGGCGCAGGTTGGGATCTTGAGGTCGCCAGAGGCGGGCGAGGAAAATATCCCACGCTGCTTGATCAACTCTACCTGACGTAGCATGTTATCCATGAACCCGGGACAGGTCAGTGCCCGATAACTTACGCCCGTGTTCGCAATCATGTCGTCCATCGCCAAGGTAGCCGATACATGTCCGGCGTTCTTCGGCCAGCCGCGGCCCAGCGCCGAAATGCCGACCACCCGCTTTACCCCTTGGCTCTTGAAAGCTTCGCAACCCGGCCGGGCGAAGTCCACGTAAGCGGCGTCGGCGCTTTCAGCGCGGGGGTCCGAAGGTACCAGCCAGAATACGGCGTCGGCGCCATCGAACGCCTTGCCGACGACGTCGATGTCCGCATGCGATCCCTCGACAACCTCGACGCGCTTGCGCGTTTCTGCGGGGAGGCGGGATGGGTCGCGCGCGATCACGCGGATGGGTTCGCTACTGTCGAGAAGATGTGCGAGGACTTGTTGACCGATTGTGCCTGTGGGGGTGGTGATGACGATCATGATGTTTACTCCTTCGTTGAGTTAATAAGTAAACTCTACCGTACCGTTTACTTTATGGCAAGCGTAAATAATCCGTGGGAACGTGATGCTGAGGAA
>JAMFSV010000376.1 GCA_026225455.1 Burkholderiales bacterium
CGCTGACCGACCCAATACTGGAACAGGTGTTCCCGCTGACGCAACGTGCCGCCAGCCAGCCGATCAATTTTGTTCAGGGCGACGAACCACCCATGCTGCTCGCCGCCGGCAAGCGCGACGCCACCGTCGACCCCGGCAATGCCGACCGGCTTGCCGCACGCTTGCGTGCCGCGGGCGATACGGTGACGGTGAAACACTACCGTGGGATCAATCATGTGTTGCTGGTCGGCGCGCTCGGTGCCCCGCTGCGTGGCATTGCGCCGGTGTTGAACGATGTCGCGGATTTTATCGATGCGCATTGAAACGAACACATTGCGGTAAGGTAAAACCTTTACCGGCCTCAACCGTCTAAAATCCAGGCCGATTTATTTCCGGATTGCGCCTATGCGTCGCTGAAGTAAATTCAACTATTCCCGCCAAGCCGAGATATCATTTCCATCAGCTAATCCAATCCCACCCGCCCCGCCCATGACATTTAAGCTCCAAGCCATTTCCCTTGCCGACCTGAAAATCATGGCCCTCTCCGCCATCCCAAGAAGCATCGCTGCACGGATCGCCGAGGATGCGCTGCCGCCGGCGTTTGTCGCGTTACGCGCCTTAAGCCTGATCGAGGAAGGCAAATCGCTATACGGGTGCGGTACGTTTTATATCGTCAGAGATTCAGACCAAACCATCGTCGGGTCTTGCGGCTTCAAATACCCTCCGGCTGCCGGCTGTGTTGAAATCGGCTACGGTGTATCGTCAAGCTGCAGGAAGCAAGGCGCGGCAACTGCCGCTGTGCAGGCCTTGCTAGACTTGGCTTTCGCCACGGAAGAAGTGAACCAGGTTCTGGCGCAAGTGAATCTGGACAATGCAGCGTCGTCCCGTGTGGTGCAGAAATTGAACTTCGAAAACAGCGGCGTCAAGCTCGATGAATACAACGAACCCGCAGTCCAATGGCTGGCTCATAAGCGGCGGCATGCTTAAGGCAATGACCCATAATGTGGGAATGTGACGCAGGTGCCACCTGCCGTTGCAGGTTTTCCGGGCCTCATGACTATTGCGAGTCATAGGGAAAAAAGCCTGTTACATCAGACGCTTGACTGGGCTTTCTGCAAGTTATCAACAGGCTTCTCAACATAAACGGTGGATAACTTCAAGGCTGAGCCGAGCCGCCGAATTTTCCGGCGACACGATAAGGCGCATGGTGATCGCTAGTCCGCCTAAGCAACGCACGCATCCTGGCACTATACTGAGGCACTGGAGTTTTCAATGACCGATCAAGAAACGCTGCATCCGTTACGCCCTTTCCTCAAAAACTATGTGTGGGAGCACGGCAGAATCGGTACCCGTTATCTCGACTGCATCGATGGCGAAGTCAAGTTCGATGAAGGAAAAAAATCGCGCTTCGCCGCGGAGAAATATATCTACGTGCCGCTGGCCAAGGATGCAGATATCACCGCGCAAGCCAACGGCCCCGTAATCCAGGAAGCCGGGCTGGCGCGGTTTTTGCGCGCGGCTCAATTGGGTACGCCCGAGGCAGCCGGGTCGGTGGCCGAGGTACAGCGCGCGGTGCAAGATTGCCTGGAACTGGGCTTATTCAGCGCCTATCAGTTGGATGCTCAGCAGGCCCAGGCGCGTTATGCCCTGGAAGCCATGTTCGACGATGAAATCCGCGCCGCCGTTATCGGCGACATCCGGCGCGTCTATGTCGGCATGCGCGAACAATTGGCCTTGTACGATTTTAGTGTGCTGCACGGCTTGCCCAATCCTTTGCTGTTCAGCGAGCAGCCGTTTATCGATTGGCGGGTACGCGCCAGTCCGGCGCTGCCTTTTGTTTCGCTGGTGCTGGGGCCGCATTGTTTGCTGGTGGGCACTCCATCGGGCCGGAAAAGCCGCGTCGCGCCGGTGGCGTGGACCGCCGCCGTCGCGATGGGACCGTTGAAAGAGCATAACCGCCTGATGCTGGAGCAGGCGCGGTTGTGGCTGGTGGCGACCACCGACGACGCACTGCTGGCGGTACAGAGCCGCTTTGCTCCAGCCAAGCCGGACGCGCCGCAGCCCTGAAAACCGTGAGCGCCCTCAGCCTCGGCTGAGGTGTCAACCGAGGTTGCAGGCTAAAGCGCCAGCTCCAATACCCGCGCCAGATGCAGCGCCTCGACTTGCGCGCCGTCGTGAATCTGGTGGCGGCAACTGGTTCCATCCGCCACCACCAGGTCGCCCGTCTCAACGCGTCTGACGGCCGGCAACAGCGACAGCTCGGCCATGGCCAGCGAAGCGGAGTAGTGCTCCGCCTCGTAGCCGAAACTACCGGCCATACCGCAACACGATGACTCGATGGTTTTCACCTCCAGGCCGGGAATCCAGCCCAGCACGGTTTGCATCGGCGAGAACGCGTCGAAGGCCTTTTGGTGACAGTGCCCGTGTACCCAGGCGCGCGGTGCGACGACGGCCTTTAATCGCAAGTCGAGACGCCCCGCCGCTTTCTCCCGTACCAGAAATTCCTCGAACAAGAAAGCCAGTTGCGACAACTGATGCGCCTCTTCGCCATAACCATAATGCAAAAACTCGTCACGTAGCGACAGCAGGCACGAAGGTTCAAGCCCGACGATAGGCACGCCCCGCTCGACAAAAGGTTTGAAGGCATCAAGCAAACGCCGAGCTTCCTGCTTGGCACGGCCGACCAAACCAGCCGCTAAAAAGGTCCGGCCGCAACATAAGGGACGGTCGTTATCCCGGGTGTTGAAATGCACGGTATAACCGGCAGCTTCGAGTACCTTATGCGCCGCACGTGCGTTATCGGGCTCCATATAATTATTGAAGGTATCGACAAACAGCACGACTTCTTTGACCACCGCGCCAGGCACCGCGGCTTGCGCCACCGCGCCGGACAAAAACGATTTATTGAAGCGCGGCAACGAGCGTTGCGGCGCCAGCCCGAGTTTGCCTTTGCCCCATTTCGATAACAGCGGAATACGCTCGGCCAGGGCAAACAAGCCCGGCACCCGGCTGGCATAGGACGCGTAATGCGGCATAAACGCCACCAGTCTGTCGCGCAGGCTGATGCCGTGGCGCTGCACCCATGCCGCACGCGCTTCGATCTTGATCTTCGCCATGTCGACACCGGTCGGACAATCGCGCTTACAACCTTTGCATGAAACGCACAAGTCCAGCGTCTGCTTCACTTCCAGGCTGGCCAGGCCGTCTTGGCCGAGTTGCCCGGAGAGCGCCAGCCGCAGTGTATTGGCCCGGCCCCGTGTGACGTGCTGTTCGTCTTTGGTAACGCGATAACTCGGGCACATGGTGCCGGCGTCAAACTTGCGGCAATGGCCATTGTTATTGCACATCTCGACCGCCTTCGCCAGGCCGCCGCTTAAATCGTTGCCCGTGCCAGGCGCGGTTTCGATGCCGCTCAGTGGATCGCGTTCGACATTCCATGCCGACCAATCCAGCGTGGTCGTGATGGCTTGTTCGCGGTAACCGGGCGCAAAACGGAAATTGCGGGCGTCGTCCATCTTCGGCGGGCGCACAATTTTGTCGGGATTAAAACGGTTGTCCGGATCGAACAGGTGTTTGATCTCGCTGAAGGCCTGGTTGATGCGCGGACCGTATTGCCATGCCACCCATTCGCCGCGGCACAAGCCGTCGCCATGCTCGCCGGAATACGCGCCTTTATATTCACGTACCAGTTGCGCCGCTTGTTCGGCGATGGCGCGCATATGCTTGGCGCCATCGCGGCGCATATCGAGAATCGGCCGCACATGCAGCGTGCCGACACTGGCATGCGCATACCAGGTGCCTTCCGTACCATGCCGATGAAACACTTCGGTCAAGCGGCTGGTGTATTCCGCCAGATGTTCGAGCGGCACCGCGCAGTCTTCGATAAAGGACACCGGCTTGCCGTCGCCCTTCATGCTCATCATGATGTTCAAGCCCGCCTTGCGTACATCCCACAAGGCTTTTTGTTCGCCCGCGGTTTGCATCTGGACCACCGAACCGGGCAAACCCAGGTCGCCCATCAGCTCCACCAGGCGTGCCAGTTGCGCCGACTGCGCGGCATGATCTTCGCCGGCAAACTCGACCAGCAGAATGGCCTGCGGGCGGCCGATCAGCGCTTTCTCGATCACCGGCCGGAAGGCTGGATTGGTGAGCGCCAGATCGATCATGGTGCGATCCACCAACTCGACCGCACTCGGTTGCAGTTTGACAATATGCTGGGTCAAATCCATGGCCTGATAAAAGGTCGGGAAATTGACCACGCCGAGAACTTTATGCACCGGCAAGGGCGCCAGCTTCAAGGTGATCTGGCGGCTAAAGGCGAGCGTTCCTTCCGAGCCGACCAGGATATGCGCCAGATTGGCGATGCCGTCATCGGTATAAGCGCGCGGGTTTTGGCAATCGAATAAGTCGATGTTATAACCTGCCACGCGGCGCAGCACCTTGGGCATGCGCTCGGCGATTTCACCGCGCTCGCGCAGGGCAATCCGCTGTAAATCGTCGACCATCGATTGCAGTCGCGGGTTCGTCACCGGTTCGCGCAGCGAAGCGAAGCGCATTTCGCTGCCGTCGGCCAGCACCGCATCGATCGACTCGACGTTGTGCACCATATTGCCGTATTCAATCGAGCGCGAACCGCAGGAATTATTGCCTGCCATGCCGCCTATCGTACACTGCGCGCCAGTCGACACATCGACCGGAAACCACAGACCGTGCGGCTTCAGCCAGGCATTCAGATGGTCCAGCACCACGCCCGGCTCAACCGTGACGGTGCGTGCTTCAGCATCGAATTCAAGGATAGCGTTGAGCCATTTGCTGGTGTCGACGATCAACGCTTCACCGACCGTCTGTCCGCATTGGCTGGTGCCGGCCCCGCGTGCCAGAAGCGGCACCTTTTCGCTACGGGCGATTTCCAGCGCCACCCGCAGATCGTCCTGATCGCGCGGCACCACCACCCCGATCGGCATGATTTGATAGATCGAAGCGTCGGTGGCATAACGGCCGCGCGCCGCCGCATCGAAAAATACGTTACCGCGCACGGCATCGCGCAAATGGCGTGCCAGTGGGGTTGCGCCACGCGCCGCCGTCGGCACAAGATGAATCGGCTGAGACAGCAAACGCGAGGTCGAATGGCTCATCTCAAACACCCAGGTGCGGAATGGGCTGGGCTCCTGCCACCGGCGCCGAGTCGAACTTGTTTTCCGGTTGCATGCGGAATGCCAGTACCACACCGATGGCCATCAATATCATGCTGCCGAGAAAGGGCAATTCCCAACTACCGAAACGGTCGATCAGGTAACCCGAAAACAGCGGCGAAATAATCGCGGCCAGTGCCGACCCGGTGTTCATCATGCCGCTGGCCGTGCCCGAATATTCCGGCGCGATATCCATCGGAATCGCCCACATCGGGCCTATCGTCATTTCGGCAAAAAAGAAGCCGGCTGCAAGGCACACCATCGACACATACAGGCTGTGCGTAAACATCAAGGGCAACAGCACAAACAAGGTGAACAGCATGCAGATCGACACCATCCAGCTACGCGCTTTTTTCAGGCTACGGGTGCGGGTGAATATTTTGTCGGTAACGATACCGCCCAGGGTATCGCCCAGCACCCCGGCAAAAAACACCACCGAGGCAAACAAAGCGGACTTGGCCAAGTCGAGGCGATAGCTATGCAGGAAATATTGGGGAATCCAGCTGAGGAACAACCAGAGGGTCCAGCCATAACAGAAGTACACGATAGTGACGGGTGCCATACGCTTGAATAACGCTTTCCAGGGCACCGCAGCGGCCTTGGGTTTCGGCGGCGGCAGGATTGCGAGTTCGGCGGCGGTAATGCGCGGATGGTCCTTGGGATACTCGGTAAAGGTCACCAGCCACAGCAGAACCCAGGCCAGGCTGATCGCGCCGCAAATATAAAACGATTGGCGCCAGCCATAATTCAACATGATCCACACAATGGCGCTTGGCGCGGCCGCGTTGCCGATGCGCGATGCGGCATGGGTGATACCTTGGGCAAAACCGCGCCGCTCTTTGGCAATCCAGCGCGACATCACGGCGGTTGACGCCGGAAAGGTCGCCCCTTCGCCAAAGCCTAATAGCAAACGCGCCGCCAGAAGCGAAAACAAACCGCCGGCAAAGCCGGTCAGGATGGTGCCCCCGGCCCACAACAGACCGCACACAATCAGGGTGCGTTTGGCGCCGAAACGGTCACTGACCCAACCGCCGATAACCTGGAATAACAAATAGGGATAAGCGAAGGCCGAAAATACCAGGCCGATTTGAGTATGAGATAAATGAAAATCTTTACCGAAGCCTGCCGCTGCCGTGCTGACGTTCACACGATCCAGGTAGGTGATGAAATACATGATGCATAACAAAACGAGAACGATACTGGTCGCACGAAACCGCTTCATCGCCTATCTCCGTTATTCTCTCTCGACGGCACGCCGGAACTGGCATGCTTGGTCGCGCTACATCGGCCGCGGCCGATGTGTATTTGCGTTACGCCGGCTATTGTCTACGAATAGCCTTACGAAAACCTGTAGATCGATTAATTTGAGATGAAACACAGGCATCCCTGCTTGCATTTTCGGTTTCGCTGCCTCGCAGGCTGAAGGCTTACGCCTTCGCCTGCACCGTCCGTTCAGCTCATCTTCAAGCAGCGGCTTTTAGCGCCTTGACCTTGGCTTCCGCCACCAAATAATCCATCGCGGCCGGCAAGCCGCTGGCGGCCAGCGGCACACCCGCCAAGCGCAGTCCCATCTCGCAACCGGACAGGGTTGCCATCAACATCAGATCGTTGCAATCGCCCAGATGACCGATGCGGAACATGCGCCCTTTCATCTTGCCCAGCCCTGTCCCTAACGACATGTCAAAACGTTCGTAGATCACCTTGCGCACCGCATCGGCGTCAACCCCCTCAGGGGTCATCACGCCCGTCAGCACCGGGCTATACACCGCCGGATCGGCACATTGAATCTCCAGACCCCACGCGGTGACCGCGCGGCGGCAGGCTTCGGCCAAGCGTTCATGGCGCGCGAAGACATTGTCCAGACCTTCGTCGAGGATCATCTCAAGCGCTTCCGACAAACCGTACAACAAGTTGGTATTCGGCGTGTACGGCCAGTAACCGGTCGCATTCATCTCGATGATTTCGTCCCAACCCCAAAAGGCGCGCGGCAACTTGGCCTGCTTGCTGGCGGCCAGCGCTTTTGGCGAAACCGCGTTAAAGCTGATACCAGGCGGCAACATCAGGCCTTTTTGCGAACCCGAAACGGTGACGTCGACACCCCAGTCGTCATGACGGTAATCGGCGCAGGCCAGACCGGAGATGGTATCGACCAGCAGCAAGGCCGGGTGTCCGGCGGCGTCGATAGCCTGGCGCACCGCGGCGATATCGGAAGTGACGCCGGTCGACGTCTCGTTATGCACCACGCACACCGCTTTGATCAGGTGGCCGGTGTCGGCGCGCAGCCGTGCTTCGATCATCTGCGGTTGGACCCCGCGCCGCCATCCTTCGATGCCCGGCAGTCCGAGGAATTCCGGTTTCAGGCCGAGGCTTTCCGCCATCTTTTTCCACAAGGTCGCAAAATGACCGGTTTCGAACATCAGGACCGTGTCGCCGGGACTGAGCGTGTTGACCAGCGCAGCCTCCCAGGCGCCGGTGCCCGATGCCGGGTAGATCACCACCGGCTGCTGCGTTTTGAAAATTTTCTTGATGCCTTCGATGACTTTCAGACCCAGTGCGCCGAACTCGGGTCCGCGATGGTCGATGGTCGGATAGCTCATGGCCCGCAAAATACGGTCGGGAACCGGGCTAGGCCCGGGAATCTGCAAAAAATGACGGCCGGCCGGGTGAAAATCGAGCTTAAGCATAATTCCTCACAAATCGAATTTTGAATACAAAATACTATAGCAGGCCAACAGCCCTTATCCCAATATTTTATTCTTCTTTTATTTCCAAGGTTTACCCTTAAAAGTCATGTGCATCATGAATTTCTATATAATTACCTTCATACCACTTTTGGCTTTTGTATGCAGAATACTAACTTTGAGGGCAACGCCTCGCCGATACCCTTGATGCCCAAGGTCGAGCGCCAGCAACTGCACGACGCCGTGATCGAGCATCTACGCAGCTTTATCGTCGAAGGTATGCTTGAACCCGGCAAAAAACTCAACGAACGCGAGTTGTGCGAGATGCTGGGCATTTCGCGCACGCCGTTGCGCGAGGCGCTGAAGGTATTGGCGTCCGAAGGGCTGATCGATATCTCGCCGAATCGCGGCGCCTCCGTATCGAAAATGTCGGAAGCGGAATTGCGCGAAACCTTTGAAGTGATGAGCGGCCTTGAGGCCTTTTCCGGCGAACTTGCGTGCGAGCGGATCACCGCCGCCGAGATCGCGGAGATCAAGGCATTGCATTACGCCATGCTGGCGTGCCGCAGCCAAAACGACCTGGCCGGTTATTACAGCCGCAATCAGGCGATCCACGACAAGATCAATGAAGCCGCCCGCAATACCGCCTTGCGGCAAATCTATATCACGGTAAACCGGCGTCTACAGGCCCTGCGCTTTCGCTCCAACTTCCAGATCCCCAAGTGGGATAGCGCGATCCACGATCACGACGAAATGCTCAAGGCACTCGATGCGCGTGACGGTAAACGGCTGTCGGCGATCCTGCGGCAGCATTTGCTGGAAAAACGCGATGCGGTGCTGCAAGTGCTGTCGACCGAAGTCGAGCAGGAATCGGCATTGGAAGCTTAAGCCGTTGGCTTATTCCCGGTCTATGGCGCATTGCTTTCCATGGCTTAAGCCATCCACTTGCGGCTCATTAGCCAAGAGCTTGCTTTTTATTAAAACGCAGGCTTGCGCTTCATCCAGGCACCGACTTACTCGGCCGTCCCGTCAATAAACTTTTCCAAGCCTTCGGCCGAGAGCGTACCGGCATTCATCCGGCCGCTGCTGGAAATGATGTAGGGCGTACCCTCGATACCCAAGCGCGCCGCCAAGGCGATATTGGCGTCGATCGGATTGGCGCAGAGACCATTGTTGGCCGGTGTGAGGTGCTGATTTTCATAAACCTCCCACGCCTGTGAGCGATCCGGCGCGCACCAGATCTGCTTGGCAATATTGGCGGCATTCGGGTGCAACTCCGTGAGCGGATATTCAAAACGGTAAATCGTCACATCCTTGATCTGGCTCAGTGCCACTTCCAGCTTTCTGCAATATTTGCAATCCGGGTCGGTGACAATATAGACCGTACGTTGGCCTGTGCCTTGCACGGTTTTGATCGCCTGCGACAGCGGCAAAGCCTGGACGTCGACGCGGCCGGAAAAAACCGGGACAAAACTCTGGATGGTTTGCCGTAATGTGGCAGATGAGGTGGCAGATGAGGTGGC
>JAMFSV010000377.1 GCA_026225455.1 Burkholderiales bacterium
CGCTGTTCAGCGAGCTTTCGGCGCGAATACTGGATGTCGCTTGTTCAGTACTGCCTACCGCCTGGGTAATCGCCAGCGCACTCCGGTTGATCACGGCCGTCGCGTCGCTCACCTTGCGCGCCAGCGTGCGGACCTCTTCCGCCACCACCGCGAAACCCCGGCCCGCCGCGCCCGCGCGGGCGGCTTCGATGGCCGCGTTGAGTGCCAGCAGGTTGGTCTGGTCCGAAATGCCTTTGATCAACTGGCCGATTTCACGAATTTTTTCCGAGTCATGTTTCAGGTTGGTCACCGTGACCGAGACTGAATTGGACTTCTCGCTGATGGCGCGCATTTGCGTGGCCAACGCCCGCAACTCGTGATGCGATTGACGCACCGCATCGAGGCTGCTGGTGGTCGCATGGCGAATCGACGCCGCGTTGGCGTTCATGCTGTCCACCGCGGTGGTCAAGACACGATTGCCGGCAAACACTTCCGCGGCCAGCTCGCGCTGCCGTGCCGCCGAGGTCCAGGCATGGTCCACATGCTGATTCACCCGCGCCGATTCAACGGCGATCCGCGTGCCGCCGTGACGCAAGTTCAGGATCAAGCCGTCGATACGCTTGAGCAAGACGCCGGCACCGGCCTGGGACGCCAATATGCCGACCAGGACCATCCCCAGCCCCGCGCCGGCCAGCCGTACCGCGCCGCCGAGCGCCACCGTGGCGGCCGCCAGTTCAGCAATCAGCAGGCAGAGTGCCGTCGCCAGGGCTGCGATCAGTATCTGCTTTTTCTTGAGATGCACAGCACGCTCCTTGCCATTTTGGTCTGCGTCACGGTGGCGATTTCGCCAAAACTTATCATCGCCGTTTTAGTTCCATGTTTCCGATAGTTTATCGACAAATTGTTTACGTCAACAATTTGTTGTGTAATTTTTCTAGGTGTGTCCCCGGATAAAAGCGCTCTTCCTCTGGATTTCTACCCGGGTCCAAGGTAGGCGGACTCAGGCGGCGCAATGGGCGGAGCAACTCCCAATGCCCGCCTGATAGGGACCTTGAGTGTTTACCCTGGGTTTTTGAAAAGACATTTACAAAAAAATAATTTATCGATAATTTGTCGATAAATTGCAATCGTTAAATTACATTTTTGCGCGATGGCGGAGCAAAACTGGGCTTCCGGCCCAAGCCAAGACCCGCGCTGCCGGATCATCGACCAGGAGATTTCATGACTCAAGCCCACGCCCTGCCACCGCAGTCCGCCGATCCACGTTGGCAATTCTGGGTTGACCGCGGCGGCACCTTTACCGATATCGTGGCTCGGCACCCCGACGGTCGCCTGCTGACGCATAAGCTCTTGTCGGAAAATCCTGAACGATATAAAGATTCGGCGGTGCAAGGCATCCGGGAACTGCTGGGTCTGCAGGACGGCGTGGCAATTCCGGCGGAGCTGATCGACAGCGTCAGGATGGGCACGACCGTGGCCACCAACGCCTTGCTTGAGCGCAAAGGCGCGCGCACCGTGCTTGCCATCACGCGCGGCTTCGCCGATGCGCTGCGGATTGCTTATCAAAACCGGCCCAGCTTATTTGTCCGTGAAATTCAATTGCCCACCATGTTGTACGAGGACGTAGTTGAGATTGACGAGCGCGTCAGCGCTCAAGGCGAAGTCATCCGCGAACTCGGTTTGGAGCAGGCCGGCACGGCGCTCAAGCATGCGTTTGCTCAAGGCATCCGGTCATGCGCCATCATTCTGATGCACGGCTATCGCTACACCGCTCACGAGCGGGCGCTAAAACAACTGGCGCAGCAAATCGGCTTCACTCAAATCTCCGTCAGTCATGAAGTCAGCCCCCTGATGAAGTTGATCTCGCGCGGCGATACCACGGTGGTCGACGCCTACCTGTCGCCGATTCTGCGGCACTACGTGGAGCGGGTGGAAAGCGAGTTGGGCCCCGTCCCGTTGCAGTTTATGCAAAGCAATGGCGGCCTCACCGATGCGCATCGTTTTCAGGGCAAGGACGCCATCCTGTCCGGACCGGCCGGCGGCATCGTGGGCGCGGTTCAAGTTTCGCAACTGGCGGGGTTCGACAAAATTATCGGCTTCGATATGGGCGGCACTTCCACCGATGTGACCCACTATGCAGGCGAATACGAACGCGATTTTGTGACCGAGGTTGCGGGAGTCCGGCTACGCGCGCCGATGATGAAGATCCA
>JAMFSV010000378.1 GCA_026225455.1 Burkholderiales bacterium
CAGATGGGCGGCATTGGCCCGATGTTCGGCCAGCTCGGGTTTTTCCATAAATTCGCCGGCAAGGAATATGCGGACAAGCGCCCGCGCGATCGTTACGTCGCCGAATCGAAGCGCTTGCTGGGGGTGCTCGATAAGCAACTGGAAGGGCGCGACTGGATCATGGGCGACCTTTACACCATTGCCGATATGGCGATCTTTCCGTGGGTGCGAAACCTGTTTGGTTTCTACGAAGCGGGAGACTTGGTCGGCGCCGCGGATTTCCCTCAAGTTGCACGCGTACTCGCCAGCTTTGTGGCGCGCCCGGCGGTGGTGCGGGGGCTTAATATTCCCAAACGAGACTAAAAACACCTAAAACCGTGAGCCATCACACATTGCTCACGGAATATAAACACGCGTGATCGACTCAGCGCTGGGAAGCCGTTGCCCCGCTGATTCACGATAATGCGTGTTTTATTTTTAGCGAAGGAAGCTACTTCGGTAAAGCAGCCGTTGAGACCGCCTTTAGAAATACCTTCGACCTGATCAAGAATGAACACTATTCCATAAAAAACCTGGTCTGGATCTATGTCGGCGAGGTGTGTGCCAGTTGCACTTATGACTTTGCGTGGTCAGGCGTGATTGACGGCAAACTCACGTCGGGGACCGGCCGGGGTACGACGGTGGTAGTGTGCGGTGGCGGTATTTGGCAGATCATTCAAGAGCATCTCGGCCCATCCCCTAAATAAGGCGAATTCTGCTTGCTGCAGCTTGCCTTGCGAGTATTTTAGGGCCAGGCTGAGGGTGCGAGCAGGACGACCCAATCTCGCCCAAGCGCAGGGCTTATCCACCCTTTGCACGCAGATAACCGGAACTCTGCGCGATCCAGGCTATCTCATAAACTGGCTCATGCCTGCGCGTTTGCGTGTGTTACCGCAAAAGATCGCGTTATTCAGGCGGTCTGAGGCCGGCAATATGTTTGAACCGTCCGGGCCGCGCAATGATTTACCGAAGAGGATAGACGCATAATCATGAAAATCGAATTCCCCAAAGTACCGTCCGACGTTGCCACTTCGTTGGAAGGCGCCACCGTGGTCAATATCATCAGTTTTCCCGTGGTGGTCGATGGCCGGCGGTTTTTAAACAGCATTACCTTCGAGGCGCTGATCAAACATTTTGACGCCGTCTCGGATGCCGGTGCCGACGTTAAACGTGCGTTCGACAGTGGGCGTGAGAGAATTCATGCGGTGACGGAAGAACAATTAACCAATAACGGCGCCCGCTCGGTACATTTGACAGCACGCGATTTCTGAGCAAATAATTTCCACCTGGGTCACATCGCCTCGATTAAAACGGGGCTTTTTTATAAGAATAATCATATGAAAAACCGTAGAGTTTTATTTTTAGCCGTATTCCTGATGGTGCTCAGTCCCCTGACCCAAGCCGATGTGCCGCAAGTCGCCCATGACGTAAAGGACACCACCGTCCAGGCGGTGCACAAAACCGGCGAGGTCGCGCGCAACGTAGGCCATGCTACGGCGCATGCGGCCAAAGCGGTGGGGCATGGGGTAGCAAGTGCTACTCGCGAGGGCTATGACGCCACCAAACACGCGGTACATAAGGCGACCGAGTAGGCAGCACTCGTCAGCGCGGGCTACGGTAGCTTGGCGTCTGCGGATTTCACCGCAGCTCTTTTTATGCGGCCGCGACTTTTATTTGTGTGTGCCGCCGGTGGGCGGCGGCGTTGAAGAAAGCGATGACGAAGAGGTTGAGTGGCCAGGTGTTCCAAGGGTGGTTGACGGAGGCGTCAGCGCTGTAAAAGGCGTGAGAGCATGCGCGGCCCTTAGCTGATCGGTAAGGGGCACGGTTTCTACCGGGCCGGGAATTTTACCGGCCAGGCGGTGTGGGGCGGCGCTGTTTTTATGCCTTAGCGTCCTCGGAGAAAGAGGGTCGGTCATGGCATACCCTTTTCCCTCCAAACTTTTTTGGGCGGTGTTGTCGCGTGCATGCAACTCGCGCCCGAGTCCATCGCTCTGTCCAAGCGGAACCGGCTTTTTTTTCTTTTTTGTCCGGCTATCCGTAAATGCATTACCACTACCAGGATGCAGCGAGTCTATCCTGCCCTTGGAGATATCGGTTGCGTGCAGTTTACCTGCTTGCAAAGAGATATGCGGATAGCTGCTGAACGCGCTGGTATCCGGGTTCAGCGGGTGAAAAAAAGCATTGCCGGGTGTTTTGCTGGGCTGGTGGGCATAGAAGAATTGCCCTCCGGCATTTATTCTTTGGATTGTTTCAGGTACCGGCGCCAGTGACGACGATGACGAGGAAGCCGATACCGGCGGTAACGATAGCGGTGGTAAAGACAGCGGCGGTGAAGGCAATAAAGACGACAGCGATGACGAAGACGTTGAACGTGACGCCGGCTGGGGCGACGGTGGCCGGGTGAACGGCGACATCGGCGCCAGGAGTGGCGACGTGGATCGGCCGACGGGTAGCAAAGGCGAGAACGACGACGATGCGCTCGACAGGTGTTGCGGCGAAGGGGGCCGGACTCCCTGGAGTACAGGCGACGAAGGCGGGCTCGATCCGAGGGTGCGTGAGCGCTTGGTGGGTGGACTGCTCGGTGGCGATGCCGAAGGCCCAAGCGGCGGGATGGGCGAACTGCGCCCACCGCCCGACGGGGAAGACGCTGAAGACGACGCGGGCGCGGAACTGAAGCTCGACGGACGTTTTCTGGAATCCTGGCTACTCACGGCATCGACCCCTTAAGATAGTGGGCATAGCGGACAGTGCTTCAATAGTAACAGCGATTTCGCCGGCTAATGTCTTGCTGCCGTCCCAGTTGCCCGCCTGGGTCACGTAGCGGAAGATCCAGGGCTCGTCGGTCGAGATGCCTGAATCGTCCGGCGCTCGAGACCGGGACCGGCAGTATCGGCGAACCGGCGTTGGGTGCTTGAGCTGCCTGAGCGTGGATCAAAACGATCCCTCGGTTTTATCCAAGCTTCGTCTTGAGCGTCGGTACCTCGATCACAAATTCGCAGCCGCGGCCTTCCAGTCCAGGCTCCAGGCGTACCAATCCGCCGAGGCGGGCCGCGCCTTGGCTGACGATGGCCAAGCCCAGCCCGGAACCGGGCGTGTCATGGTCGGCGCCGCGATAAAAGCGCTCGAACACCAGTTGACGCTGCGACTCGGGAATGCCCGGTCCGTCGTCGGCCACGGATAAGCGCAGCAGGCGCTCGTCACGGCTGATTCTGACGACAATCCGGCCGCCGGTCTGGATGTAGGCAATGGCGTTGTTGAGCAGGTTTTGCAAAATCGATTGCAGCGTATGCAGGTGCAATTGATGGCTTACGATATCCGGCGTTTCAAGCGACAGTTCGATGTTTCTGTGGATTGCCGCCGGTGCCAGCAGCGCAATTTCGTGGCGCGCCACGGCCGCCACGTCGACCGTCTCGGAGCTGGCCAATTGCTCGCTATCGATATGTGCCAACACCAGCAATTGCTGGATCAGGTGCGAGGTGCGGGCGATGGCCTGGTCCAGTCTTAATTGGGCAGCGTGCCGTTCCGGCACAGTGCCCGCCATGGTCATCACGTGCGCCTCGATGGAAATCAGTGCCAGTGGGGTGCGCAATTCGTGGGCGGCGTCCTGGACAAACGCGTGTTCCCGTTCAACCTTGGTGTGCAGCCTGGCAATCAGGCTGTCGATTGCCGCCGCTAAAGGCAGCAATTCGGCATATTTGGTGTCGACGCCAAGTGGCGTCAGGTCGTTCGGGTCTTTGGCGGCGATGCGCTTCGAGAGTTGCTTGAGCGGGCGCAAACCTCGTGCCACGGCGAGCCAGATCGGCACCAGGACGAACGGGAAGGCGATCAGCAAATAACGATTCAGATCGCCATGGTTGAGGTTGGCCAGCAGGATAGAACCGAGACCGAATTGGGGGAACGCGATTTTCACCACCCAATGAGGCGAGGCCATGCGCAATACGCGAAACTTGACGCCGTCCAGCGTGCGACTGGCGAGCGGTTCGGTTCCAGCGAACAGCGCAGCACTGCCCGGTTCGGGTGAGAGGAAGATGGCGCGGCCGTTGATATCCGAGAGTTCCATGCGGATCATGGTCGGGATATCGCTGAAGGTTTGCGACCAATTCACCAGGTTACAGGCGCTGGCGATGGTGGTGCCGGCCACGCTCGGGTCGGTGGTCGAGGCAATCGAGGCGAGCAGGCTTTCCGCCGCACCGCGCATTTGCACATCGAGCTTGTCCTGGTCCGTTTCCTGATAAGACAAATAGGCTGCCAGCACGATCCACACCATGCTCCAGGCAATCACTAGCGCCAACACGACACGCCACACCAGAGTCGGGCGCGGGAAACCGAGCGTTATTTTCATGAGACCAGCATATAGCCGACGCCGCGCACCGTGCGGATGCGCGGCGCGCCGATTTTACGGCGCAGGTTGAAGATATGCACTTCCAGTGCGGCGAAATCGAGCGCGTCGCCCAGCGGTTCAAGGCGTTGCGCCAGTTCACCTTTGGCTATCACCTGATCCGGTTGACGGGCCAATTCCAGCAGCAGATGAAATTCCCTGGGCGACAGATTCAAGGGCACGCCGTCAACCCGTGCCAGGTAGCGGCGCGGCTCGATCTGCAAGGCACCGATGGTCCAGACCTCGCTCGATTGCTGGGCCGAGCGTCGCAATACGGCTCGAATACGCGACAGCAGTTCGGGAATGGCAAACGGTTTGACGATAAAGTCGTCGGCACCGCCATCCAGCCCGCTGAGCCTGTCGTCAAGGGCGGAGCGCGCAGTAATGATGATGATCGGCAACATCACGCCGTTTTTGCGCCATTGCGTCAGCAGATCGAAGCCGGTGCCGTCCGGCAGCGACAAATCGAGCAGAACGCAGTCGTAGCCCTGGTCGGGTAGCCGGCGCGGCGAGGTCGCCACGCTGCGCAGCCATTCGCTGCTGATGTCCTCGGCCTTGAGCGCCTGTTGCAAGGCAAAGCCGAGATCCAGATCGTCTTCGATGATCAGTATGTGCATGGCGCGATTATAGGTGCTGGACAGGCCGGCTGACAGAGCATGTTTTTGAATCTTAAGCTTAGACAAAGATTCGATTCCATAGAATGCGGGCATCAGTCACCGCATACCCTGCCGTGCAGATAACTCGTTCACTTTTCCGCTTGACTCATGATGTCATATACAAAAGTAATCCGAGTCCCGATTCTTTCGGTTGCAATGACGGTGCTCGCGGCGTGCGCCATGCAGCCGCCTTACCAGGCGCCGGCAACGGCGACGCCGGCGCAATGGACCGGTGTGCCCGGCAGCGCATCCGGGCCGCCGCCGGCTTTGGCCGCCGGCGAAGCATGGTGGACACAATTGCGCGATCCGGCGATCGACGCGTTGATCGCCGCGGCGCTGCAAGACAACCCCACTTTGGAACAAGCTGCTGCGCGCGTCGACGAGGCCCGTGCGGCGCTTGGCGTGCAGGCTGGGCAACGCGTGCCGCTGGTGACCGTATCCGCCTCGGAAAGCCGGCAGCAAGCCTTGAACAATATCGGTATCGGCAGCACTCTGGGCATTCAGCAAGGTTCCGCTCAGGGTGGGCCGAACTTTGCCTGGGAGTTTGACCTGTGGGGGCGCATCAAGCAATCCAATCTGGAAGCCAAAAAACAATTGGATGCGCGCGATGCCGACGCGCAAGCGGCGCGCCTGTCGGTCGCTTCACAGGTGGCCGGCGGCGTGCTGAACTTGCGAGCCTGCCTGTATTCCGTCAAGGTCCGCGAAGACGACATCGCCTCGCGTCAAACCGAACTGACCTTGATTCGCCAACGTCTGGCGGTGGGCAATGTGGCGCTGGTCGACGAAGCCGAAGCCGACAGCAATCTGGCTACGGCTGTGACCAATCGCCTCAGTCAGAATGAGCAATGCGCGCGCTATTCCAATGTGTTGGTGGCGTTGGCGGGTAGCGATATCGACGCGGTGCAAAACCTGATTGCGCAACCTTTGCCCGACGCTTCCAGCATGCCCCCGCTGCCGCCCATGCAATTGGCCTTGCCGGCCGCAGTGCTGGAATACCACCCGACCATCGTATCGGCCGAGCGCGACGTCGAAGCGGCTTGGGCGGATATCGCCGTCACCAAGGCCGACCGTTTGCCCAAAGTGGAACTGGACGCGGCGCTAGGCGGGCAGTGGCTGAGCGTGTTTGGTACTGCCTACAAGTTGATCGTGTGGTCGGTCGGACCCGCGCTCAACGGCACTCTTTACGATGGCGGTGCCGGCTCCAGCAAGGTTGATGCGGCGCGCGCCCGCTATCGCGAAGCCCAGGCCAACTTACATGCCAAGGTGCGCAGCACCGTGCAAAACGTCCAGGACGCACTGGCCCAGCAGGTTTCGGCCGACGCGCGCCTGGTCTCGACGCAACAAGCCCGGCAGGCGGCGCTTGTTGCCCTGCGGGCCAATGAGGCGCGCTGGCGCGTTGGGGCGATCAGCCGCTTCGACCTGGAAACCTCGCGACGCCAGTTCGAAGCGTCAGAGGAAAGCGCGATTGTTGCCACGCGCGATCGCTGTCTGGCTTGGGTTGCGCTGATTCAGGCGACGGGCTATGGCCCGAGTCTGTTGGCCGCCAAGCTCGACCCGTCCCACTCTGGAATTCCTCAATCATGACTTATCCAAAGCAGCGTTTTGTCTGGCTGGCTGTTGCCTGCGTGGTGGTGCTGGGCTTGGGCGGCGCGTATGCGTTAGTCAGCCGGGCCTCGTCCAAACCCGTCGCCGCAGCGGCACCCAAGCCGGCGCTGACGGTCACGGCGACCACCCCGCGCCGCTTGTCCTGGCCGACCACGGTTAACGCGTGGGGCGCCATTGCCGCGTGGCAGGAAGCCGTCATCGGTGCCCAAGTGGGCGGTTACAGTCTGACCGAGGTGCGGGTCAATGTGGGCGACCAGGTTCAGCGCGGGCAACTGTTGGCGCGCATCAACTCCGAGCAACTG
>JAMFSV010000379.1 GCA_026225455.1 Burkholderiales bacterium
CGCGCCGCGGGTGATCGCGAGCAAGGTTCCGACGGTGCCGCTTGGGGTGCCGAGCGATCTGCTGCAACGCCGGCCCGATATTGCTTCGGCCGAACGGGCGATGGCGGCGGCCAATGCGCAAATCGGGGTAGCCAAGGCGGCTTTGTTTCCGAGCTTGACGCTCAATCCCAGTCTTGGCTGGGACAGTACTCAGTTCGCCAATTTGCTGAGTGCGCCCAGCCTGTTATGGACCATCGGTGCGATGGCCGGGCAGGTGGTGTTTGACGGCGGGCGGCGTGAGGCGAACATTGATTTTGCGAGTGCAGGTTATCAAGCTGCGTTGGCCAATTATCGCCAAGCCGTGCTGACCGCGTTTCAACAGGTGCAGGACGGCATCAGCGGCCTGTCGGTGCTGGATGGCGCGGCGCAGCAGTCGCATGCTGCCGTGACCGATGCGCAACATCTGCTGTCGCTGGCGAATGATCGCTACTCGGGCGGCTTGGTAGCGTATCTGGACGTGATCAACGCACAACAATCGCTATTGACCAGTGAACGCCAGGATGTACAGATTCACGGCCAGCAGTTGACCTTGTCGGTCTCGCTGGTCAAAGCCCTGGGCGGCGGCTGGGCAGTCGGTACGGCTGCACCGGCGCCGGCTAGCGGCGTTACGGTGTCTGGCCCGGGTTGACCGCGCCGGTTCGGGTTTATCGGCGCGGCAGAAGCTGGACGGGTCGTATAATAGGGAGGCACAAGTGCCACTATGAAAATACTGATCGTTGAAGATGAACACAAAGTAGTCGACTACCTGCGCTGCGGCTTGACCGAGCAGGGCTGGGTGGTGGATGTCGCTTTGGACGGCGAGGAGGGCGCGCATCTGGCGCTTGAGTTCGACTACGACGTGATTGTGCTCGACGTGATGCTGCCCAAGCGCGATGGTTTCAGCGTGCTGAAAACCCTGCGCGCGCAAAAATCGACGCCGGTGCTGATGTTGACCGCCCGCGACCATGTCAATGACCGGGTGCGCGGTTTGCGTGAAGGTGCCGACGATTATCTGACCAAACCCTTTTCCTTTCTTGAACTGGTCGAGCGTTTACATGCGCTGGCGCGCCGTACGCGCGGACAGGAATCGACCCTGATTTCGGTGGGCGACCTGTATGTCGACCTGATCGGCCGCCGGGCGAACCGCGACGGTATCCGTCTGGAACTGACCGCCAAGGAATTCCAACTACTCAGCGTGTTGGCGCGGCGGCAGGGCGATATTTTATCGAAAACCGCCATTACCGAATTGGTCTGGGACGTGAATTTCGATAGCCATACCAATGTGGTCGAAACCGCGATCAAGCGCCTGCGCGCCAAATTGGACGGTCCGTTTCCGACCAAGCTGCTGCATACGGTGCGCGGTATGGGTTATGTGCTTGAGGTGCGCGATGAAGTGCGCAACGAGATGCGTAATGAGGAGGTGCGTAATGAGATACATGAGGAGATACGGAACGAGGTAATTGAGGGAGTACGACTGCCATGACGCGCCGCTCGATCTCCCGGCGTTTGGCCGCGATGTTCGCGGTGGTGGCGCTGTGCGTGTTCACCTTGGTCGGCAGCGGCTTGTTCCTGGTGTTGCGTTTGCAACTCGAACACCACTTGCGGGAGTCGCTCGACGACCGCGCGGAGATCGCGCGCCTGATCGTTTATCACGTGACCACTCCCGAAAAATGGAAATTCGCCCGGGAAAAACTCACCGACCTGACACCCAGCGACCATACCACCTTGTTTTCCGTGGTCAGTGACGACTCCCATTTCGAATATGGCAGCCCCCTGGATGGACAGGTGGTATCGAGCTGGCCCGGCGGTTATGTGCGCTTGCACCCGGCACAGAACTCAAGCGATATGCTGACGATCACCTTGGCAATTCCGGCGAACGGCGCCCGGCCGCCGATGCAACTACAGGTCGCGGCGGATTGTTCGCCCAACGAACGGACTCTGCGGGTATTCGGCTGGGCCTTGGCCGCGTCGTCGGCCCTGGGTAGCCTGGTGGTGTTGCTGCTCAGTTATTGGGTGGCCAGGCTGGGCTTGGCGCCGTTGGCGCTGCTGACCAAAGACGCTTCGGAAGTCAGCCCGAACAATCGCTCGCAGCGTCTGAATACACGCTCGCTGCCGGTTGAATTAAACGATCTGGCCAGCTCCTTCAATAGCGCGCTGGAGCGGCTCGACGGGGCTTATGGGCGGCTCGAATCGTTCAATGCCGATGTGGCCCATGAGCTGCGCACGCCGGTCACGATCCTGATCGGGCAGACCGAAGTGGCGTTGACACGCAACCGCTCGGTCGACGATTTGCGGCGCACCCTGCAATCGAACCTCGAAGAATTCGAGCGGATGCGCGCCATCATCAACGACATGCTGTTCCTGGCCCGTGCCGACCAAGGCGAACGGGCTACCGGACTGATCGAAGTCTCGCTGGCGGCGGAGGCTGCGCGCACCTTGGAATTCCTGGAAATTCCCCTGGAAGAGGCGCAAGTACGCGCTCTTCTGCGCGGCGATGCCTCAGCACCGGTGAATAAATCGCTATTTGGGCGGGCGCTGGTCAATCTGCTGATGAACGCAATCCAACACGCGGCCCCCGGCGCGGAAATCAGCCTCACCATTAGCCGCGAAGCGAACCAGGTATTGGTCGCGGTTGCCAATGCCGGCGACCCGATCGCCCCGGCTCGGCTGGACCATTTGTTCGATCGTTTCTACCGCGTTGAAGCATCCCGTACCAATAGTCGCGAGAATCACGGACTGGGTCTGGCCATCGTCAAAGCGGTGGCCGAAATGCATCGTGGCCGGGTTTTTGTCAGTAGTGCCGGCGGGATCAATACTTTCGGTTTTTCGGTGACGGCGCCCGAGCTTGTGCCGCAGACGCCGGACCCCGCGCCAATTCAAGAAATGGGCCAAGCCGCCGGGCTGGAATTTGCGTCGCGACGTTGAAATAAAGCCGACAGGAGGTTTTCAAATTGCCGCCGCGCCTTGCTTGGCGTGCGTCGTATTGTCTGAAGCACCCGAAGCACCCGA
>JAMFSV010000380.1 GCA_026225455.1 Burkholderiales bacterium
ACGCTGTCCCGGGAAGGCGTGTTTCGTATCGTCGGCGGCCGCACCCTCACCGAACAGCGCGTCGCGCTGGGCGCTCAGGCTGACGGGACCTTGGACGCCCTGATCCACACTGGCACGGTCGCCATGACGCCACACAACAATATGCCGGAACCCTTTATCTTGCCGGCGAAGAGCGCCTACGCTTCCCGAAGCTTCTTGCTCGACGTACAGACCGTCAAGATGAATTCGACGGCCAATACTTTCATGCGGGCGCCTGGCGAGGCTGTCGGCACCTTCGGGCTGGAATCCGGCATTGATGAACTCGCCCACGCGATGGGCATGGACCCCATCGAATTGCGGATCACGAATGAGCCTGAAAAGGACCCGACGACTGGGCTGCCGTTCTCTCAGCGAAGCATTGTCGAGGCTTGGAAAGTCGGCCGCGAGCGATTCGGCTGGGGAGGGCGTGTGGAGCCCGGCGCGCGGCGCGATGGCGATTGGCTGGTCGGCATGGGCTGCGCCACGGGCACTTATCCTTATTATCGGATGCCAGGCGGCGCGGCACGGATCACCCTCACCAACGAAGGGCGCGCCACCGTCAGCATCGCCGCGCACGAAATGGGCATGGGCACATCGACTGCTCAGACCCAGATCGCCGCTGAGCGCCTCGGGCTGACCATGGACGACATCGACTTCGAATACGCCGATTCCACTTTGCCGGGCGTGGTGCTGGCGGGCGGTTCGCAGCAAACGGCAGCCATCGGCGCCGCCGTGATTGCCGCCCACCACAAGCTCGTCAAAGAGTTGCTTGGACTCGCCGGCAACAGTTCGCCCCTTTCCGGCCTGTTACCGGACGACGTGGGTGGCCGAGACGGCGGTCTTTGTGCTCTTGAAGATGAAAGCCGATTCGAGAGCTACGCCGCCATACTCGCCCGCGCCAAGCGTAAAGAAGTAACGGTAGAGGCAGAGGCTCCAATGCCGTTTGAGTTGCAACACTGGTCCATGCACAGCCATAGCGCTCTTTTCTGCGAGGTGCGGGTCAATGCCGTCACCGGCGAGACCCGCGTAAGCCGCTTCCTCGGCTCGTTCGACTGCGGTCGGATCATCAACGCCAAAACCGCCGCTAGCCAGTTTCGCGGCGGCATCATCATGGGTCTCGGCCTTGCACTGATGGAGGAAACCCAGTTCGACGAGAGAACTGGCCGCATCATGAACCCATCGCTCGCCGGGTATCACGTGCCAGTTCATCTCGATGTGCCGCCGATCGACATCATCTGGAGCGAGGAAGCTGATCCTCACACACCGATGGGTGCGCGCGGCGTTGGCGAGATCGGAATTACGGGGGTGGGCGCAGCCGTCGCGAACGCGGTCTTCAATGCCACCGGCAAGCGGATTCGCGATCTCCCGATCACCTTGGATAAGGTGCTTTGTTCGCCTGGAGACGGACGCGAAGATCTGAGGTGAGCAAAGGAGATGTCGCAAATATCCACTGCTGCAGCTGACCGTGATGACTGGCGCAGCTTATGCTATTTCGCAACTGCGACACGCCATCGCTGATCTTGCTCGCATCGCATGGATGGCATTGATCAGCCGCTGCGCATGGCTGCCGCAACCCTTAAATTCGATGGCAGCACGTATTGATTGTGCGTGTGGTGGGGATATTCAGCGAGTGCGTATCGATCTCGGCGCAGATGCCGAGCTTGCCTGCCAGGGTATGCAAGGGCGCGAGATTGCCGGTGGCGCACAAACGCACCACGGGTGCGATGGCGGCGGGGGGCGCCAATAACTGACGGCCGCTGAGCAGGCGTTCGAGTTGTCGTGCCACTGCCGACGCGGTATCGATTACCGTCAGATATTCGCCGGCAATCCTGCGGATTGCCTGCTCCAGAAACGGATAATGGGTGCAGCCCAGCACCAGCGTGTCGGCACCGGCATCGAGGATCTCGTCCAGGTATTTCTCCAGCAGCGCCATCAGCGCGGGCGAACTGGTATCGCCGGCTTCGATGGCGTCGACCAGGCCGTTGCCGGCCACGCAGACAAAATGGCAGTCGCCCGCGTGCCGCATCAGCAAAGCCTGAAAGCGCTGACTTTTGAGGGTGCTGGCTGTTGCCAGCACGCCCGCAATACGCCTTTTCGACAATAAGGCGGCGGGCTTGACCCCGGGTTCGATGCCGACCAGCGGCAGATTCATGTGTTCGGTGATATGGCGCAACTGCTGGATGGTCTGCGCGGTGGCGGTATTGCAAGCCACCACCAGGGCCTTGATTTGATTTTGCAGCAGCCAGTCGCACACCGCCACCGAACGATTGATGATGTATTCGTCGTCGCGCTCGCCATACGGCGCGTAGTGCGAATCGGCACAATACAACAGCGCTTCGTGGGGCAGCAGGCGATGGATCGCGTCGAGCACCGACATGCCGCCGACGCCGGAGTCGAAAATACCGATCGGCGCGTCGACCGCCAATGCTGTCAGGGACAACCGGTCATTGGCAGCCGTCGGCGCGGCGGGTGCGGCCATCACCTCAGCGGGGGTGAAATCAGGGATAGACATGTCCAATCGATTCACTTCACTCACACCATTCACTTGAGGCCGGGCATGGCCGATAGTAGCGCTGCCCGGCAGGCATTGGATGGATTTTAGCCGATCAGGCTGTGGCCACCGGAATTTTGCCGATCCTGGCTTGCCATTCGGCCGGCCCGGTTTTATGCACCGATGTCCCGCTGGAATCGACCGCCACCGTCACCGGCATATCCTGCACGTCGAACTCGTAAATGGCTTCCATGCCCAGATCTTCGAAGGCGACCACGCGCGAGGTACGGATCGCTTTCGATACCAGATAGGCGGCACCGCCCACCGCCATCAAATAAGCCGCGTGGTGTTTCTTGATCGCCTCGATCGCGACCGGGCCCCGCTCAGCCTTGCCGATCATCGAGATCAGGCCGGTCTGGGCCAGCATCATTTCAGTGAAGCCGTCCATCCGGGTGGCGGTGGTCGGGCCTGCCGGACCGACCGCTTCGTCGCGCACCGGGTCGACCGGACCGACGTAATAAATCACGCGGTTGGTGAAATCGACCGGCAATTTTTCGCCGCGGCCCAGCATGTCGGCAATTCGCTTGTGAGCGGCATCGCGGCCGGTCAGCATCTTGCCCGACAGCAGCAGCGTCTGGCCCGGTTTCCAGGCGGCCACTTCAGCCGGGGTCAGGGTATCGAGGTTGACGCGCTGGCTGGTTTCCGTATTGGCCACCCATTGCACCTTGGGCCAGCTATCGAGCGAGGGAATGTCCAGCTTGGCCACGCCCGAGCCGTCGAGCACAAAATGCGCGTGGCGGGTGGCCGCGCAATTCGGAATGATGGCAATCGGTTTGCTGGCGGCATGGGTCGGGGCCGCCATGATTTTGATGTCAAGCACGGTGGCGAGGCCGCCCAGGCCCTGCGCGCCGATCCCCAGCGCATTGACTTTTTCGTACAGCTCGACGCGGAGTTTTTCGATCCAATCCTGCGGGCCGCGGGCGATGATGTCCTGGATATCGATCGCGTCCATCAGCGATTCCTTGGCCATCAGCATGGCTTTTTCCGCGGTACCGCCGATACCGATGCCCAGCATGCCCGGCGGGCACCAGCCGGCGCCCATGGTCGGCACAGTCTTGAGCACCCAGTCGACAATCGAATCGGACGGATTAAGCATGGCGAACTTGGATTTGTTTTCCGAGCCGCCGCCTTTGGCCGCGACCTGGATATCCACTGTGTTGCCGGGCACGATCTCGTAGTGGATCACGGCCGGCGTATTGTCCTTGGTGTTCTTGCGCGCGCCTTCGGGCGGGCTGACGATGGAAGCGCGCAGCAGGTTTTCCGGCAGCATATAAGCGCGTCGCACGCCTTCGTTGATCATGTCGGTCAGGCTCATGGTCACGCCTTCCCAGCGCACCTCCATGCCGACCTTGGCAAATACGGTCACGATGCCGGTGTCCTGGCAAATCGGGCGGTGGCCTTCGGCGCACATCCGGCTATTGGTCAGGATCTGCGCGATGGCATCCTTGGCGGCGGGGCTTTGTTCCAGTTCATAGGCGCGGCCCAGCGCGGTGATGTAATCGAGCGGATGGTAATAGCTGATATGTTGCAGCGAATCCGCAACGCTTTGGATCAGGTCGTCTTGCTTGATGGCGGTCATGACACGAGTCTACTAAGGTGGGAAATAGGGGGGCCGGCAGGGGCGCGTGCGCCTGACAACGCCTGGCGTGGCCGGCGGCACAAGCCGGCGCTGCGGCAGTCGCACGAAACTTCGCAATTGTACAACTTCGCGTCCGGCGAGGTGGATCAAACTGCTGTAGCCAAACCCGGCACAAAAACAGCGTAAGGGTAGGGCGGCGGCTGCCGCAAGCGTGCGGTTCAAGCCGCGGGAGGCACAGCCAGCGGGGCCGCGGACCGGGTGCCGCGCGGTTGCACGCTGGCCAGAATCAAGCCCGCGATGACACAGGCCAGCGCCGCACCATGCGCCAGCGTAGGCCGTTCGCCGAGGAACACCATGCCATAAGTTGCCGCCGCGATGGGCAAGACCGCGGTAAATACCCCGGCCAGCGCACCCGGAACATGGCGTATGCCTTTCATCCAGAGCCAGAACGAGAAAATACTGGCCGATAGGCCGTACCAGACCAGCAAGGCCCAAGTGGGGCCGGGAACGCTGCTGTAATCGAAATGCAGCAGGGCGTGGGCACCCAAAGGCAACATCAATAACAGGCCAAAACCGTGGGTATAGGCGCAGATATCGATTGCCGGCAACGTCTGCGACAGGCGTCGCGACAAAATGACATAGGTCGATTCGCAGACCACGGCACCCATAATCATCGCATTGCCGGCCAGCGAGCCGCTTTCCCCGGTCGCGCCGGTTCCATGACTGTGAGCCAGATTGATAATCAGGATGCCCGCCATGGCCAGCACAATCGCCGCCAATGCCCGTGGGCCGGGCCGTTCTTTCAGCAATAACCAGGCCAACAGCGCCACCACGGCTGGAATAGTGCTGGTAATCACTCCGGCGGCAACCGCGCTGGTGCGCTGCACGCCGTTCAGCATCAGCAGGGTAAACAAAAAAGTACCAAAAAACGCCTGCAAAAACAGGTTGGTCCACTCGCCGCGCGTGACCCGGCGCATTTTCGACCAGCGATAGAGCGGCCACAGCACCGCCACCGCAATCACAAAACGCAGCGAGGCAAACACCGGTACGGGAACAAAGGCGACAATCGACTTGCCTATACCTACATTGCTGCCGACCAGCAGCATGGCGGCGATGAGTAAAAACGCGTAACGATTCATCAAATGAGCGGGCAAATGAGTGCGGCAAACAATGGGGCGCAGCGCCTGACGCAAAATGGCGTCTTGGCGCACGATGGAGCGGCCGGCGGGCGTTTTTGCCTTGGGCACAAGACAACGCAACCTGCCGCTTGCGCGAAGTGCCTCGATTGTACGAGGCCCGGGCGCGTGCCGTCCAGTCGGGTATTTGCGCCGGACCGGGCTTCCGGGCGTCGATGTTCCGCCGCGCGCGGCCGGGCCCAGGCTGAGATGGACAGCGCTGAAGCCGCTCTAATGCTACGATTGCGGCAATCCCGCGTAAGCTACGAGTAAGTCGCTTGCCGTAAGGTAGCGCCGTTGGTGGCGTCGTAGGTAGCGTCGTGAAGCGGAGGCAGGTAACCGCCCCGCGGCACAGTAGACAAAACGGTGGAGACAGCGGATCGCGGCCTGACCCGATCCGGCACAATCATGTCAGAGCAGCACCGCGGCAAGCGGGTTTGCATCTGATGGCCTAAGCCATATCACTAAAAAGGGGGAGACGATGTCTGCCATTGAATCGGTTCTTCAGGAGCACCGTATTTTCGAGCCGCCGGCTGAATTGGCCGCGACCGCCCGCGTTTCCGGCATCGCCGCATACAACGCGCTGGCGGCCGAAGCCGAACAGGACTATGAGGGTTTCTGGGCCCGCCTGGCTCGCGAAGAACTCAGTTGGCACAAGCCGTTTACCAAAGTGCTCGACGAAAGCCGCGCACCGTTTTATACATGGTTCGAAGACGGCGAGCTGAATGCTTCGTACAACTGCATAGACCGTCATATCGAAAACGGCCTGGGGCAAAAGAAAGCCATCATTTTCGAAGCCGACGACGGCGCTGTCACCAACGTCAGCTATCAGGACCTCTATCACCGCGTTTGCCGTTTCGCCAATGCGCTCAAAGCGCGTGGCGTTAAAAAAGGCGACCGGGTGGTGATCTACATGCCGATGTCGGTTGAAGGCATCGTCGCGATGCAGGCCTGCGCCCGCATCGGCGCCACTCATTCGGTGGTGTTCGGCGGTTTTTCCTCAAAATCGCTGCATGAACGGATCGTCGACGTCGGCGCCGTCGCCGTGATTACCGCCGATGAACAGATGCGCGGCGGCAAGACCTTGCCGCTCAAGGCCATCGTCGATGAAGCGTTGGCCATGGATGGTACCGACGCCGTCACCACTTGCCTGGTCTATCGGCGCACCGGCGGCAAAGTCGCGTGGAATGCAGCGCGCGACATCTGGCTGCACGAGATCCTCGCCGAACAAGCCGATACCTGCGAGCCGGAATGGGTCGGCGCGGAGCATCCGCTGTTTATCTTGTATACCTCGGGTTCGACCGGTAAACCGAAGGGGGTGCAGCACAGCACCGCGGGCTTCCTGCTGTGGGCGGCACAAACCATGAAGTGGACCTTCGATATCAAGCCCGACGATATCTTCTGGTGTACCGCCGATATCGGCTGGATCACGGGCCACAGTTATATCACCTACGGTCCGACCGCCGTGGCCGCCACGCAAATCGTCTTCGAAGGCGTGCCGACCTACCCCAATGCCGGACGCTTCTGGGACATGATCCAGAAACATCGGGCGACCATTTTCTACACCGCGCCGACCGCGATCCGCTCCTTGATCAAATCGGCCGATGCCGATAACGCGGTGCACCCGTCCAGCTACGATCTGTCCAGTCTGCGTATCCTGGGCACGGTCGGCGAGCCGATCAACCCGGAGGCCTGGATGTGGTACCACAAGCACGTGGGCGGCGAGCGTTGTCCGGTAATCGACACCTTCTGGCAAACCGAAACCGGCGGCCATGTGATTGCGCCGCTGCCGGGCGCCACCGCCCTGGTGCCGGGGTCATGCACCTTGCCGCTGCCGGGTATCATGGCCGCCATCGTCGACGAAGCCGGGCAGGATGTGCCCAACGGGCAGGGCGGTATCCTGGTGATCAAACGGCCCTGGCCGTCGATGTTGCGTAATGTCTGGGGCGACCCCGAACGTTATAAAAAAAGCTATTTCCCCGAAGAGCTCGGCGGCACGCTTTACCTGGCAGGCGACGGTTCGATCCGCGACAAGGAAACCGCTTATTTCACCATCATGGGCCGCATCGACGATGTGTTGAACGTATCGGGTCATCGCATGGGCACCATGGAAATCGAATCGGCCCTGGTATCCCACCCCTTGGTCGCGGAAGCAGCGGTGGTCGGGCGCCCCGACGACACTACCGGCGAAGCCGTGGTTGCCTTTGTGGTGCTCAAACGCACCCGTCCGGTCGGCGAAGAATCGAAAACTATCGCCAACGAGTTGCGGCAATGGGTAGCCAAGGAAATCGGTCCGATCGCCAAACCGAAAGACATCCGTTTCGGCGACAACCTGCCCAAGACCCGCTCCGGCAAAATCATGCGGCGCTTGTTGCGCAGCCTGGCCAAAGGCGAAGCCATCACGCAGGATATTTCGACCTTGGAGAATCCGGCGATTCTGGAGCAGCTCGGCGAACCGCTGTAGGGTGGGTATGTGGCGATGGCTTAACCGCTCGTTGTGACGGGTGGTTGGGCCCATCGACGCCGGTTGTGCTGGGCGGTTTTCCTATCGGACCCCGCTGTGCTGACTTGGGTACTCTGGCATGGCGAATTCGGTCTTGCCGGGCGCCGGTTTACTGTTTAAAGATGCTACCTGGAATTATCCGTGGCACGTCTCGGTTATTCCGCGTCCCGCAACGGAGTATGGTGATGCGCGATTTTTTTGGGGCGTAAATTCCTGCGTTACGCCTCCGCCTACCGGTTCGGCTTGTCCTTGTGTTGAAAGTCCGACAACAGCGCCTGTACGGCCGTGTGAAGTCCGGGCAAATCATTGCAAACGGTATTTCACACAATATCCAGATCGACGGTGGAATATCCGTGTGCAAGGGAATTGCGCATTTCATACGAGTCACCCCATGGTAGTTCAGGGTGGGCCTCAACAAATTCCCGGTAATGCTTGTCGAGTTTATTACTCGCTTCACCAATGACTTCGATGTTGCGAATCACCGCGTCGCATACAAGCTCATTCGCCTTGAACTCAACCCTGTTCATATTCGCCGTATAACGTGCGATGCGGTCAATTGCATCCAGAATGTGTCGCAGGTAATCCGGCAGGCGTTGTTTGTCCCGACTCATACCGGCACTGCCTCGGCAATCACAGTCGCACGGAATTTCTCGGGGAGCGCATTCGGTGTCAGTACATCTACGGGCACCCCTAGCAGGCGGGCAAGCTGACGTCGGATTGAACCGATATTCAGCAGGGTCATGCCCGGTTCAGGATCAACCAGGAAGTCGAGATCACTCTCATCGGTGTCCTCACCGTGAAGAACTGAACCAAACACGCGTGCGTTGACGGCGCGGTTCGCTTCGACAATGTGCCGGATCTCCGCGCGGTGCGCATCAAGTGCAATGGACGGTTTCATCGATCAAACTCCTGGATCTACCCTGCATGACGACCATATTCAATCTCAATTCAAACTATAGCACGCGCATTGCACAGTCTAAACAACGGCTGGGTCCCGATGAGCGCAGCCTCGATGAAGTTTGACGAGCTAAAGCATGCGGTGGTCACCTTGGCCGCCGCCACGACGCCATCAAGGGTGCGATGGATATGCTGTTTGAAGGTTGCCAGCATATCGCCCGACACCCAGGTCGCTACCGATTGCCTGCGGCGATGCTTTTTGTTAAACAGGCGTATGACTGCCACTCCGCCTCGACCGACCGCAGAACCCACGCTTGACCCTGCGACCGATTCCCCGTTGCTGCCCGCCGCCCATACGGCGATTCACGCACGCGCACATCAGCGTTATTGGCGCTTCAACCTGATCCTGATCGCGGTGTTATGCGTCGTCGGCGGCACGGTTTCTTTTGTCTTGCCGATGTTTGCCCCCAGCCTGGCGCAGATTTATTTCGGCGGCTGGTCGCTGCCGTATTACATGGGCGCGCAAGGTGCCATCCTGATCTACGTGATGCTGATCTGCCTCTATGTCTTATTGATGCAGCGCGCCGACCGCATCTTGCAACAGGCTTTGCAGCAACCCGCCGCAGCCGTCGTCAAGCAAGCGCCGGGGCCGCGCGCATGACCCGCACCCAGCGGCTGATCCGCAACTACACGCTATATACCATCTGTTTCTACGGCCTGGTTTACCTGCTGGCCTTAATCGAACACAGCACCGGACCTGGCGTCTGGGTCGGATATATATTCCTCTTTGTCACCATCGCCATCTACGCCGTCATCGGCCTGCTCGCGCGCACCTCCGACATCACCGAATATTATGTGGCCGGGCGCAACGTGCCCGCCGTGTTCAACGGCATGGCGACCGCCGCCGATTGGCTCTCGGCCGCGTCCTTTATCGGCCTTGCGGGTTCGCTCTACGCCAGCGGCTACGACAGCCTGGCTTACATCATGGGCTGGACCGGCGGTTTCTGCCTGGTGGCTTTTCTGCTGGCGCCCTACATGCGCAAACTGGCGCGCTACACGCTGCCGGACTTTTTGGGGACGCGCTACAACAGCGCCTGGGTGCGCACCCTCAGTGTCTGCGCCACCATTCTCTGTTCCTTCGTCTATCTGGTGGCGCAATTGCAGGGCGTAGGTTTGATTGCGACGCGTTTTATCGGCGTCGACTTTGAAATCGGCATCTTTTGCGGCCTGGCCGGCATCCTGGTCTGCTCCTTTCTCGGCGGCATGCGTGCCGTCACGTGGACTCAGGTTGCCCAATACATCATCCTGATCGGCGCCTTCCTCATTCCGGTCTCGATGATCGCGCACAAGGACGGCCTGGGCTGGGTGCCGCAGCTCAATTACGGCCGCCTGATGCAGCGCGTCGAAAAACTCGAAACCCAAGTGCGCAACTCGCCGGCCGAACAACAGGTGCGAGACAACTTTCAGCACAACGCCGCGGTGCTGCAAGACAAAATCAGCCGCTTACCGGTTTCGTATAACGACGACCGCCGCAACCTCGAACAGCAGCTCGATACCCTGCGCCAGCACAACGGATCGTTGCGCGAAATCAAGACACTGGAACGCGCCCGCGCTGAATTCCCTCATGACGCGGCCGCCGCCGCCGTAAGCTGGAGCCAGCAACGCGACACCTGGCTCGCCCGTGCCGCCGTGCCGGTGCCCACCTACCAGCCGTTTCCGGCTGTCAGCGACGATGCCCGCCGCCTGCATAAACTTAACTTCCTGGCCCTGATGTTATGTTTGATGGTCGGTACCGCCAGCCTGCCGCACATCCTGACCCGCTACAATACCACCACCTCGGTTGCCTCGGCGCGGCGCTCGGTCGGCTGGACCCTGTTTTTTATCGCCTTGTTCTACCTCAGCGTGCCGGTCCTGGCGGTGCTGATCAAATACGAAATCCTCAGCAACCTGGTGGGCCAGCATTACGGCAACCTGCCCGACTGGGTGATCCCCTGGCGCAACGTCGAACCCCATATGATCAGCATTCTCGACGCCAACTACGACGGCGTGGTGCAATGGGCCGAAATCGCCATGCACCCCGACATGATCGTGCTGGCCGCCCCGGAAATCGCCGGTCTGCCATACGTGCTCTCGGGCCTGATCGCGGCAGGGGCATTGGCCGCGGCGCTGTCGACCGCCGACGGCCTGTTGCTGACCATCGCCAATGCCTTGTCGCATGACGTCTACTACACCATGGTCGACCGCAGCGCCAGCAGCCAGAAACGCGTCATCGTGGCAAAAATCCTGCTCCTGGGCGTAGCCTTGCTCGCCGCCTGGGTCGCCTCCCTGAACGCCGGCAACATCCTGTTCCTGGTCGGCGCCGCCTTCTCCATCGCCGCCTCCAGCTTCTTCCCGGTGCTGGTGCTGGGCGTGTTCTGGAAACGCACCACCTCACGCGGCGCCATCGCCGGCATGCTGGCGGGGCTGGGCCTGTGCGTCTATTACATCGCCAGCACCTATCCGTTTATCACCCACATGACGGGCTACAACGGCGGCCTCTGGTTTGGCATAGAACCCATCAGTTCCGGGGTGTTCGGCGTCCCGGCGGGCTTCGTGACGGCCATCGCGGCGAGCCTGCTGGACCGCAAACCGGACGCCCGCGACCTCGCTTTAGTCGATTACATCAGAAGACCGTAGCGCGAACCGCCAAGAGTTTGCTATAATCCGCGTCCTAACGGAGAGGTGGATGAGCGGTTTAAGTCGCACGCCTGGAAAGCGTGTTTAGGGTCAAACCTAACCGGGGTTCGAATCCCCGTCTCTCCGCCAGGGATGAATATTAAACCGTTGAATCTTAAGGGATTCAGCGGTTTTTTTATTTTCAGCCCATCAGTCAGCCCATCAGTCGTATCGTTTTGGGCGACATGGGCTCAGCGGCCGATAGATAGTTATCTCCCGGCTTCATTCAACTGCTGAAATCTGCCGTCCATCCCATTATGGCAAAAGCGATCTCAACATGCTGCTCTCGACACAGCAGAATGGTTCGCCTAAAAACAGCGCGCACCTTCGCTTAGAAGCCTTGAATATCAGGCGAAATGTCCATATGAAGAAGGTCTTGTCCGAGTTTTCTGAATGGCCTTCGGCAACAGAGGTTGTTTAGCTTGAGGTCTGTCGATCATTGTTGAGGCGACTGCCTCAAGCTCAGCCTACTGTTGGATTCCGTAGTCTGCGGCAAGATTATCGGGAGTATTCAGATATGAGAAACCTTATAGCATTGGGTCTTATTGCGATTTCCATCGCAGCCAACGCTGATGTCTGCCCTGAAAAAGGCGAGGTCATTCACACAATACCCTACAGTAAAAAATTCGAATGCCCGGCTAGCTCGATTGTGATCAGCGGCCGGCTTAATCCAGAAAAATACCAAACCTGTCTCGGCGACGTGCCGATAGCCCAGGAGGACGTCTGGTTCGCGAGTAGAGGTGGCAAGCCTGAGGTTCTGCCATCAGTGCGGGCATTGTCGAGGCCGACCGACCGATTTCTTCAGACTAAAGTCTGGACGGTGGGCAACGTCAAGTGTGAGGGGTCTGCCAGAATCACTATCCTGTATTCGGGTGGCGGCAATTGCGACCAATGCGAAAAGTCAGTTCAGTATGACTTTGACCGGCGCGGAAGGCTCAAAAAGCCGCATATTAGGTGACCGAGGAGCCCTAGCCACAAGGCAGGCAGCCGGTCGCCCACGCGTATTAAGGGATGGTGCTAATATTAGTCCCCCAGCAATACCTAGTGCCACAATAGGTTGCGCTGGCAATTAACCCATAGTTCGGCCCCCCGCTCCTAGCAGTAATTAAAGCGACGTTCATCGTTGCGCCAACCCATATCCTCTAGGGGGGAGATCAAAAAATTAAATCACGCAGCAGTCGTGAGGGAGTTGCTCGACCTCTAAAACAGAAATATCGTTTTCTGCGTGATTTTCCACTCCAAGTAGTTCCCCAAACTGCGGGCGCGCTATGTGGCGGTGCGCCTGCGATTTGGAGTAAAGCTATGGCTAAAAACCACAGCAATCGCAAAACATATCAACGCGGCAGTAACGTGCATACGCCGATCTCGGCAGACAAGATCGTCCGCACGGATATTGAGCAGGCGGGCCAACAGAAAGGAGGTAAAGCAGAAACTGTCGTGGATCGCGTCGTTAGGCTGCCTGAGTTGTTGACCATTCTGTCAATTGGTCGCTCGACTTTGTTTGCCTGGGTAGCGGCATCGAAATTTCCGGCTCCGTTGAGGCTTGGAATTCGTGCGCGCGGATGGCGCTTGTCCGTTGTGTTGGCATTTTTGGATTCTTGCGAAGCGGAGGCCGAACGTGCCGAATAACACAAAGGCGAAACCCACTGCGCGCGTTGCCAAGACCAAGAGCACTCCTCGCCCCGCGGCAAAACGTTCCGCAAAAATCGCGCGAGCTTTGAGTCATGCCGGGACGACATACCCTCCGGTTAGCCCGGTGTCTGCTGGGCTAATGGTGGTCGTGGTGCGCGACCAATCATTGATGCATATCGTCAGGGCTGCGCTTGAGTACCAAGCGTTGATAGGAGGGAAAATCGGTGGCTTACCGCTACCGAAGGTTGAACGGATGATTTCCATTCTCACCGGAAATCATC
>JAMFSV010000381.1 GCA_026225455.1 Burkholderiales bacterium
AACGCGGCCGCCCTGCTGCGAGCAACTCCCGATTTGCGGCGTGCATCTGCCCAGGGCACGGCATGATGAGCACCCTGACCCTGCCGTCCATTCTGCCGCGCCGCAGCCCATTGTTGCCGGTAGGCGCGATCCTGTTGGTCGCTTTGATGTTGTCGTTGCATCAACTCGGAGCGCGCCTGCCGCTCGCATTGTGGTGGCAGGCGGTGATTGCGCCTGCGCCGGCCGACCTGCGGCAATTGCTGGTGCATGACAGCGATTTGCCGCGCATCGTTGTGACCTGGTTGTGCGGTGCGGCGCTGGGCATGGCAGGGGTAGCGACCCAGCAGGTGTTGCGCAATCCGCTGGCCGAGCCGATGACCCTCGGCATTTTCCCTGGGGCTTATCTGGCGCTGTCGATCGCCACCGTCTTTGCCCCAAGCTGGCTGGACGGCGGCCGGGACGGCGTGGCGCTGCTCGGCGCCGCGGTGGCGCTGACGCTGGTATTCGCCTTGGCGGCACGGCGCGGGATTTCGCCGCTGGCGCTGATTTTGGGTGGCATGATCGTCAATCTGTGTTGCGGCGCACTCAGTTTTGCCCTGGCGCTTTCACATTTCGACCTGTTGACCGGTTTGATGATCTGGGGCGGCGGTTCGTTCGGCCAGCATGACTGGCAGATCGCCTTGGCGTTACTGACACGGTTGCTGCCGTGCACCCTCTTGCTGTTGTTATGTTTGCGGCCGATGGCCGTATTTGAGGTCGGCGACGCGGTGGGCAGCAGCCTTGGCGCCTCGTTACGCATGACGCGCGCCGCGGCGTTGTTTTTGACCTTGCTGGTGACGGCATTTGTGGTGAGTGCGGTCGGGGTGATAGGTTTTATCGGGCTGGCCGCGCCGATGCTCGCGCGTTTGGCGGGTGCACGGCGCTTACGCGACCGGATGTTGTGGGCGCCGTTATTCGGTGCCGCCTTATTGTGGCTGGCCGACCAGATTGCCCAGTACGCATCGGTCTGGTACGGCACCTTGATTCCGACGGGAGCCATCACGGCTTTACTGGGTGCGCCGTTATTGCTGGTTTTATTGCCGAGCTTGCGTGGGCGGCCGGATCTCACGCAGGCCTTGCAAGCGCCGTCTACCGCGCTTGCGCCCCGCGCTCTGGTGCTTACCGCATGCATCAGCGCGGCATTCGTTTTGCTGGTGACAGGTGTGGCGCTAAGTGTCGGGCGCGGTCTTGACGGCTGGCATCTGAGTAGTTTGGGCGAAGTACACGCCTTGTTGTTCTTGCGTTTGCCCCATGTCATCGCGGCCTTGGCGGTGGGTGTTTTGTTGGCGCTGGCGGGCGGCCTGCTGCAACGCATGACCGGCAATCCCATGGCCAGCCCCGACGTCCTGGGCATTACCGCGGGCGGTGCCTTGGGTTTGACCGCCGCGCTGTTTCTCACCGTGCATCCGGGTTTGCCGACCTTCCTGATCTGGTGCGCGGGCGGTTCGCTGCTCACGCTGCTGGCACTGATCGCGCTGGGCCGTGCGTCGTCGTATGCGCCCGATACCCTGATGCTGACCGGCGTTACCATCAGCGCGATGTTCCAGGCGATATCGACGATTGCCATTTCCAGCGACGACCCTCGCGTGATCATCCTCTATAACCTGCTTTCAGGGTCGACCTATAACGTGAGCGCAAGCGCCGCGGGAATTGTCGCCGCGGTTGCGTTGGCCGCACTGGCGGTGGTGCCTTGGTGCAAGCGCTGGCTGGAAATCCTGCCGCTGGGCGAGGCGGTGGTGCGTGAACTTGGGGTCAATTTGATGCTGGCGCGTTTTGCCTTGCTGATGCTGAGCGCGTTGCTGACCGCCGCGGCGACCTTGATTATCGGTCCGCTTTCATTTGTCGGTCTGATGGCGCCGCATATGACGCGCATGCTCGGCGTGCGGCGCGTGATGCCGTTGTTATTCATTTCCTCGGCTGTGGGCGCGGTGCTGATGGTGGCTTCCGACTGGCTCGGCCGCTGGGTTCTGTTTCCCCAGGAAATGCCGGCTGGCGTGATGGCGACCCTGCTGGGAAGCTTGTACCTGATTCTCACTATGTTTAAACGCGGCACACGCGATTAGCGTATGCGCCACGCACTGTCCTGAGGAATTTCATGTCTTTGTTACTGTCCCTCGCCCGCCGCTCCCGCGGGATTTTGTTTATCGCGCTGATCACCAGTTTGATCAGCGGCTTCGGCAGCGCCGGTCTGGTGGCGCTGATCAACCAGGCTTTGGGCGCCAGCCAAGCCCGGCTGACTGAACTGGGCTGGAAATTTTTGCTGCTCGGGATCACGGTGCTGCTCACCCGCACCTTGTCGCAGACCTTATTTATGTACCTCGGTCAAAAGGCAAAAGCCACGCTGCGGATGCAAACCATCCGGCATATCGCCGAGGCATCGTACCGGCACCTGGAGCAGCAAGGGGCTTCGCGCTCGCTTGCCGTACTGACCCAGGATCTGGATATGATCGTGATGCTCTTTATCAGCATGCCGGCACTGGCGATGCAAGGCGCGGTGATTACCGGCTGCCTGGTTTATCTCGGCTACCTGTCGTGGAAAATCTTGTTGTTCGCGGTATTCACCATCTGCCTTGGTGCGCTTGGATTTCGTCTGGCGAATACGCGTGCCTTGTTTCACTTGCGTGGCTCGCGCCGCCGCGAGGACGATCTGGTCAAGCATTTTCGTGCTTTGTTCGAAGGCGCCAAAGAACTGAAATTGCATCGCCGGCGCAAACAAGATTTTATCGATGAAACACTTGCCACCAACGTTGAAGCGGTGCGCGTGCAGCGTACGCGAGGTTATGTGTTGTACGCGGCCGCGGCAAGCTGGGGCAGTTTTATCTTATTTGCCTTTATCGGCATTACGCTGTTTGTGTTGACTCGTTTTTTCCCCGTCGATACCCATGTGATGTCGGGTTATGCAATCATTTTCCTGTACATGATCATGCCGATCGAAAGTTTACTTTCGGCCATCCCCAACCTCAGCACAGCGAGGGTCGCACTCGAACGCATCGAACAGGTCAATGCGGATTTGCCGGGCGAAGAAACGCTTGCGGCGACACCGGTCAACTCATTCGACAGCATCGTGCTGGACGGTGTCACGCACCGGTATTTCAGGGAAAAAGAAAACGAAGTCTTTACCCTCGGACCGATCGACTTTACCTTCCGCCCGGGCGAGTTGGTTTATTTGATCGGCGGCAACGGCAGCGGCAAGACCACCCTGGCCAAAATGCTGGTTGGACTCTATGCACCGGAAAGCGGGCAGATCCTGTTGAACGGAAAACCGGTCGGCGATGCCGAGCGCGACAGTTATCGCCAGCATTTTTCCGTGGTATTCAGCGACTTTTTCCTGTTTGACAGCTTGTTTGGCATCAAGCTCGACGGCATCGATGAGAACATGATCATCCGTTCTCTTGGCCGCGGCTTTGACCGGCATGTCGAGCGAACCAGTATGGACAAGATCCTCCGCGGCGGCATCGATGCCGTACGGACGCTCGTGG
>JAMFSV010000054.1 GCA_026225455.1 Burkholderiales bacterium
CGCCAGCCGCCGTCGCCGGAAATCACCAGCGCCAGCATCTCGCCGGGTTTGGCTGCCGGCAGTTCGATCAACGGCAAATTCGATACATCGTCATGAGCCGGCGCCTGCTGCGGCAAGTGCGGTTGCAGCAGGGCCAGCAACGCCGTCGCGGTTGAAGTACCGGCGGCGAAATACTGTACCGGCAAGGGCTTGCCTGCGACCGTCGCGCCAGGCCGCGGGACGGTGGCGGAAGTCCGGCTGCCGACGGCGTGAAAACCCGGCAGCCCGTCACCCCGGCTCAGGCCGGAGTCCGCTGGGCATGGCTTGAAACGCGCGTCGAGCCGCGCTTGCGGATCAAGCGCGGCAATGCCCGCCAGTGTATTGGCAGGGGCCTGCGCCAGCAGATGTTCCGCCAGTACCGCGCCTTGACCGACACCGGCCGCAATCGGCGACAGATAACCGCCCGACGGTTGTTCACGTTCAAGCTGATGACTCATGCCTTCTGCGTCCCCCACCAAGGGATGGCAGGCTTCGTGCAGGGTCGCCAGCGAGCGCGCATAACGTTCGGTGTCCACGCCGACCACCATCGCGCCTTGGCGCGCCAGCATCTCGGCTGCCTGCTGGTCGGCCGCATCCCAGCCGCCACGGTCGGAAAACAGCACGATAAACGCTCGCATCGGGCCGGTGGGCCGGGTCAATTCGACGCGGCCGTAACGGCCGCCCGGCACCGTTTCCGCCTGCGCCGGGGCAACCGTCGCGGCAAGCAAGCCAGCGGCCAGCGTCATCGCGGTTAGAATTTTCAGAGGATTCATGAGCGTTTGCCTCCCGCCAGCAAGGACAAATCGGCCAGCGTAAACAGCACGCCCACGGTGCCCGACACGGCCAGATAACGCGGTTCCCAACGTGGCTGGAATTTACTTTTGAAGATGCGCAAACCGCGAAAATTGTAGAAACGTTCGCCGACATGCCAAATCAAACCGGCAAGACGGTACCAGAAGGACGCCAGCGGCGTCGGCGTCATTCCCGACAGCGGCGCCACACCCAGGCTGAGCCGGAGCAAGCCGGTTTGCTTGAGATGCAGCGCCAGTTGAGTGAACAGGTATTCCATGGTGTAAGCCGAGGCGCTGGAGAGATGACGCATCACGCCAATGGTCGCCTCGGTATTCAGGTCGGTGGTCATAAACGTGACAAACGCCACCGGTGCGCCGTGCTGCCGCACCAGCATCACAGATTGGGTCGCCAGATAATCGTTGCTGAAGGACGCCACCGAAAAACTCTTTTCTTTCGCCGCCCGGCAGCCCATCCATGCCTCGGAAATCGCACGCAGACTCGGCAACAGCTCGGCTATCCTGGCCGGCGCTATCGTTTCCACACTCAAACCGTCACGTTCGCCGCGTTTGAGCGCATAGCGCAGATGAGACCGGTGGGACCCAGCCAGATCGAAGTCGCTCAGATCGATGTGCGCCTCCTCGCCCAATTTCATCAAACTCAAACCGGCGTCCAGGTAAAACGGCAGTGCATCGCCACGTACTTGATAAAACGCCGCGCGTCCGCCATGTTCATGAGCCAGGGCAATAAAGCGGCTGATCAATTGCGCCCATTCGTCGCGCGGACCCACCGGATCATGCAACGCCGCCCAGGTGCGGCCGTTCTTGGCATACATCAGGAAGGCATTGCGCGAAGTCGAGAACAGGAAACTCTTGTCCCCCATCATCGCCAGACCCGCGTCGCTGCGCTCCTGCGCCCGGATAATCCGGCCCGCATCGCACAAGTCGCCATAGGCCGGTTTCGCAACGCGACCCGGCGCCGGCCGCAGCAATTGCCACAGCGCCAGCGCCGCGGCAAACAATGCCGCGCCGACGATTGCGCGCAGCGCCCGCGACGCCCGGCTGTCGAAAGCAAACTCGAACCATAACGAGCCGCTATAAGGCACTTCACGAAAAGCGAAGAAAAACACCCAGACCGCCACCAACAATACGATCCCGACCGAGACCAGCCAACGGCCGGTAAACCGTTCGGCAAACAACGACGAAGCCCGGCGGAACCGGTCGCGGGTCATCGCCAGCAAGACGATCAACACCGTCAGCAAGCTGGCTTCGACAAAAGCCAGTCCTTTGGTCAAGGACAACACCAGGCTGACGGCCGCCAGTCCCAGCGCCAGCCACCAGGCGGCATCGAGCCTGCGCATCAGACCACGAGCGACAAATAACAGCAGCACCCCGAGTACGCTCGCCAGCACTTGCGAGCTTTCGACCATCCATAGCGGCAAGATCGTGCGCAACAGGGCCAGCCGGTGTCCGAACGACGGCGTGGCGCTCGAGATTACCTGCAAGCCGCCCGCCACAAAGGTGATGATGCCGAGAAAGGTCGGCGCCAATTGCCCAATGCGGCGCGGCCGGGGAATCGACAAACGCGCGGCAAAGGCCCGGCTTTCGAAACCCGCCAGCAAGAGAGCAGACAGCAGCAACGGCACGCCGAAATAGATCGCCCGGTAAGCCAGCAAGGCGGCAACCATGGCGGGCGTCGGCACGCTGGCGCCCAAGGCAAAGACCATCGAGGCCTCAAATACACCGAGCCCGCCGGGGGTATGACCGATGATGCCCAACAGCATCGCGGCGGCGAAAATCGCGATGAAATGGGCAAAACCAAGCTCGCCATGCGGCAGCAACACCCATAAGGTAAGGCCGGCGGCGCTGACGTCGATGGCGGCAAATCCGAGTTGGGCCAGCAAGTCCCGGCGGCTGGGGATATCGAGCGCGAACCAGCGCACATGAAGCTGCCGCGGAACGCGACGGCAACAGGCAATCAATAACGCCACGGCGGCCAGGATAACCGCGCCGCCCGCGCGCAGCACGGTGGACGGCACATTGATCATGTGGCCGAGTGCCGGCGCCGCGCCCAGCAAACCGACGCTGGTCATCAGCGCCAATGACAGCGCCAAGGTGATGCTGGTAAACAAGGTGAGTTTGCCGACCTGAGTCGGCTTGATGCCATACGCACCGTAGACCCGGCAACGCACGGCCCCGCCGGTGAGTGCGCCGAAGCCGGTGGCATTACCCAGCGCCGAGCCGACGGTTGCACCGATCCACAACGCCGCACGGGGGATGCGCGCGCCCAGGTAACGCAGTCCGACCGCATCGCGGGCAACCAGCGCCAGATAACTCAGTGCGGTGGTCAACAGCGCCAGGCCCCAGATGCCCGCAGGCAGACTGCGTAAGCTTCTGAGCACCAGGTGATAGTTGATGGTCTGCGACAGGTGTTGGAACAGCCAGAGCAAGAAAGCGCAAAAAACCAGGGTCAGCGCCGGAGCGACCACACGGCGCAACCACCCTGCTTGTCTCTTGAACCATTGGATTTCGACAGGAACGCCGGATTTTATGTCCCGGGTCATGGCTTGATGCATAGCTTGACAACCACAGCGCACTCTACTCTACTGCTTGAATCGTTACGTCCCACCCGCCTACTCCATCTACCAAACCGTGATTATACCAAAGCGATAAGCAGATAAATTCACAAAGCATTCGGATACCTGCATAAAACCACACAGATCCGTCTGTCTGGACACATCGCACGCCAAGGAGCCCGCCATGGATCTCGTGATTCGCAACGCTTCGTTACCCGACGGCCGGCAGGGCATCGACATCGCGCTCGAAGCCGGACGCATCGCCGCCGTCGGCCCGGCACTTCCGCTCAACGCACACCAGGAGATCGATGCGGCCGGCGACCTGGTCACGCCGCCCTTTATCGATGCTCACTTTCACCTGGATGCCGCCTTGAGCCACGGCTTGCCGCGCGTGAATCGCTCCGGCACGCTGCTCGAAGGAATCGCCTTGTGGGGCGAGTTGAAACCCTTGCTGACCCAGGATGCGCTGATTCAACGTGCCTTGCAGTATTGCGATTGGGCGGTGGCGCGCGGTGTATTGGCGATCCGCTCGCATGTCGATATCTGCGACGACCGTTTGCTCGCGGTCGAGGCACTGCTGCAAGTCAAGCAACAGGTTGCGCCCTATCTCGATCTGCAATTGGTGGCCTTTCCCCAAGACGGCTTGCTGCGTTGCCCCACCGCACTCGCCAATCTGAAACGCGCGATTGCCTTGGGCGTAGAGGTGGTGGGCGGCATCCCGCATTTCGAGCGAACCATGGCTGACGGCGCGGAATCGATTCGCATCTTGTGCGAATTTGCCGCCGAGCAGGGCTTGCGCGTCGATATGCACTGCGACGAATCGGACGATCCGCTATCGCGGCAGATCGAAACACTGACTTATCACACACAGCGGCTGGGTTTGCACGGCAGGGTCACGGGCTCGCACCTGACCTCCATGCATTCGATGGATAACTACTACGTCAGCAAGCTGTTGCCGCTGATGCGCGAGGCCGGAGTCGCGGCGATTGCGAATCCGCTGATCAATATCACCCTGCAAGGGCGGCACGACACCTATCCGAAACGCCGCGGCATGACCCGGGTGCCGGAATTGATCGCGGCCGGCATCGACGTCGCCTTCGGCCACGATTGCGTGATGGACCCGTGGTATAGCCTGGGGTCCGCCGATATGCTGGAAGTGGCGCAGATGGGCCTGCACGTGGCGCAGATGACCAGCCAGGAGGCGATGCACGCCTGTTTTCTGGCGATCACCGAAACCCCGGCGCGCATCCTCGGCCTGGAAGGTTATGGACTGGCGCCGGGCTGCCATGCCGATTTGGTGATACTCGATGCGGCCAATCCGATCGAGGCGATACGCCTGCGCGCCGCCCGGCGTTACGTGATCCGGCGCGGCAAGATCGTCAGCCGGTCGCCGGCGGCACACGCGACGCTCACTTTGCCGGGGCGGCCGGCGCAAATCGATTTCCGCCTTCAGCGCTAGGCCCCGGGGGCGTTACGGCCGCGCCGTCGCACAGGCCGTCGCACAGAAATATTTCTCCCGGCAATCTCCCGCGATTTATGACTTGGTATGCTGTTCTTTTGCCCAGAACCATCCAAACGAGAACTATCCAACGGAGACAAACCATGCGGGAGCACGCCATGTCTACTTCGTCTGCCTTGAACGACAACGCACTCAACATCGACGTCCCTCCTGCGAGCCGCGACCCGCGCCTGTATAACGACGATCTGGCACCCGTGCCCAGGGCGCAGCGCACCTGGAACGGCTACAGCATTTTCTCGATGTGGATGTCCGACGTGCATAGCGTGGGCGGTTATACCTTCGCCGCCAGCCTGTTCCTGCTCGGCATCTCCGGCTGGCAGGTGCTGCTGGCACTGACGGTCGGTATCCTGGTGGTGTATGTGCTGATGAATTGGATCGGCAAACCCAGTGTGATTCACGGCATTCCATTTCCGGTCATGGCCCGGGTCAGCCTGGGCGTGATGGGCGCCAACCTCGCCGCCATCATCCGCGGCGTGGTCGGCATCGTCTGGTACGGGGTGCAAACTTATTTTGCCTCCAAGGCGGTCGCCACCCTGGTGCTGCTGTTTTTTCCGGCCGCGGCCGCGCTGCACGACAGCAGTTTTCTGCGTCTGGACCTGCTGGGCTGGCTCAGCTTCCTGGCGATGTGGGTGTTTCAGTTGATCATCTTCCAGCGTGGCATGGAAACCATCCGCAAGTTCATCGACTTCTGCGGTCCGGCCGTCTATCTGGTGATGCTGGCTTTGATGGGCTGGATTTTGTCGCAAGCCGGTCTAAGCAGTCTCAGCCTGACCCTGGGCGGTCAAGTCCTGTCGCCGGGCGCTCAATTCCAGGCCATGAGTAGCGCGGTATTGCTGGTGGTGGCTTATTTCGCCGCCTTGTTACTGAATTTCGGCGATTTTTCCCGTTTTGCCAAAAGCGAGCGGCAAATGAAGGTCGGCAATTTCCTCGGCCTGCCGGTCAACTTTCTAGCCTTCGCCATCATTATCGTGATTGTCACGGCCGGCAGCAGCAAGGTCTTCGGCACCATGATCATGGACCCGGTCGCCATCGTCGCGCGGATCCAGAACAAAGTGGCGGTGGTCATCGGCAGCGTGACCTTTATTATTGCCACCATGGGGATCAACATCGTCGCCAATTTTGTCTCGCCGGCTTACGACATCGCCAATCTGTTTCCCCGCCATATCGACTTCAAGAAAGGGGGCCTGATTGCGTCGGTGCTTGCCGTCGTGGTGTGCCCGTGGATCTTTGTCGACAGCGCAAAAGCCATCACCATTTTCGTCAGCATCTTTGGCGCCGTGCTGGCGCCGCTTTATGGCGTGATGATGGCCGATTATTATCTGCTGAGAAAACAAGCCATCAAGGCGGCGGACCTGTATACGATGTCCAGCGACGGCGCGTTTTACTACGACGGCGGCTGGAACAGGAATGGCCTGCTCGCGTTGTTGGCATCCAGTGTCATTTCCATCGGCTGGGAGCTCTGCACCCAGCTCTTCGCAGTCTTGCCGCCCAACCATTTCGGCTGGCTGATCGGGGCGCTTTCGGGTGCGGTGATTTACCTGTTGGCGATGCACTCAAACCATACCGCAGGTGCCTGATACGGGCTAAACCGGTATCTTATTGCCGCGGCGATAAGATGCCTGGGGGGATGCTGCGGGCATAAAAGCCCCCTCATTCCCCGCCCTGCCTACTATGCATGCGTTTAATTTATTGGATGGTTAAAATGGAGTAATCACTTTATTACTAGACTCCACATGGCCCTCCGCATCATCGAAAATTACGCTGTCGATACCGTAGAAATCCTGGCTGCCAATGGGAATTGGCGCTGCGAAGTCCGAATAAAATCAGTCTCATCGAGTCAAGTGGTCAAGACCGCCGCTCTGAAAGCCACCTTCGACACCAAAGAATTGGCCGAAATCGCCGGCTTCAAAGCAGGGCAGAACCTGATCGACGAACTGAAAAGATCCCAAGCAGCATAATTATTGCCAGGAGGCACGGGCAGCCGGCGCACCCACCCGCTGCCCGTCGCCTCTACATCCAGCGCTTTACGGTGCCGCAGGTACGAAGCCCGGCATGCCGAATTGCCAGAACATAAAGGACAGCTTGTCGGCCAGCAAGTGATCGCGTTGCGCCTTGGTCGAACCGATGCCGTGACCGGCATCGTAATCGACCCGCAGCAAAATCGGATACCCGCTGCTGGTGGCTGCCTGCAAGTGCGCGGCCATCTTGGCCGACTCATACGAAGGCACGCGCGGATCGTTGATGCCGGTGGTCAGCAACACCGCCGGATAAGCCACCCCGGCTTTGACATGCTGGGTTGCATCCATCGCCAACAAACCCTTGAAGCCGTCCGGTGTCGTGACCGACCCAAACTCCGGGATATTGGGTGGACCGTTTTCGGTGAATTCGCTGCGCAAGGAATTCGATACGCCGACCTCGTCTATCACCACGCGGAACAAATCCGGACGCTGGGTCAAGGCACCCCCCATCAAAATGCCGCCGGCGCTGCCGCCATTGATCGCCAGTTCAGGGGTACGGGTCCAGCCCTGTTTGATCAGATACTCGGCACAGGCAATCAAGTCGCTGGTCGAATTCTGCTTGGTCAGCTTCTGCCCCGCTTTGTGCCAGTCTTCGCCATATTCGCCGCCGCCGCGCACATGACAGGTGGCCAAGACCCCGCCGCGTTCGAGCAAGGCAAAGTAACCCGGGCCGAAGAACGGATCCAGCGTAATGCCATAAGCGCCGTAACCTTCGAGCAGGGTCGGATGGTTGCCGTCCAGCTTGGTACCCTTCTGGTGGACGATGGACAGGGGCACCTCGGTCCCGTCGGCACTCACCGCCTTGACCTCTTCCGCGGTATACGCCGAGGCATCGACCGTGGAACGCGGCAAGATGCCGGTATCGCGTGCCACCCCGCGTTTCGGGTCGAACCGGTACCAGGCGCGGGAGACGACCCAGCCCTCAAGGCTAAACAAGGGGCCGGCCACGCGCGGGTCGGTAAACAAACCGTCCAACGCTCCTTGCACCGGCAATGTCACGCTTTCAAGCGGGCCGCCGTCGAAGGGCAGGCGCCGCATTTGCGCGATCCCGCCGTCGAGATCCTGGATATATAAGGCATCCGACGCCGCGCCGATATTCTTGATCAAGGCCGCACCGGCCGGCACCACGGTTTCAGCCGTGCCGATATTCGGCGCGGCGGCGCTCATTTTCAGAACCTTGAAGCGCGACGCATCTTGATGGCTGAGCAGATAAAGCTGGTCGCCCTTGAGCACCACCGACGTCACGTCGTCACTGGGATCGACCACTTTGACCCAAGGGGTGTTTGCCCCATCGAGGCGATCGAGCGGCGCAATATACGCGGTCAATTCGTTTTGCACGCCGTTGATCAAAATCCCCAAGGCAAACTTCGATCCAGGGGTGATGGTGACATCGGGAATCTCGGTCTCAAGCACCTTGACCTCCGGCGTGAGGCCGCGGCCGAGTACCGGCTTGTCGGTCTCCGGGTCTTGCCCGAGCCAGTGCTGATACACCTTGCTGTTTTTGTATTTGTCCGTATCGGCCTGACCTGCCGCCAGTTTGACCAGGCGATTATAAAAGAAGGATTTTCCATCCTCGTTCCAGCTCACCTCGCCGAAGTTGGTGCGATCGATCTGATCCGGCAGGTCTTTGCCCGTGGCGGTGGTCAATATGTGCAGGGTGCTTTGTTCCGAGCCGCCGGCAGAGAGCGCGTAAGCAACCCGGCTGCCATCCAGCGAGGGTTGAAAATAGTCGATTGAAAGATGCGCGCCCTGGGTGCTGAGCATTTCGGGATCGACCAGTACCCGCTCCTTGCCCGACTCGCCTTGCCGCATCACCAGCGCATAGTTTTTTGCGCCCGGCTTGCTCTTCAAATAAAAATAATCGCGGCCGGCGAACTGCATGTCGCGCACCAGGGTCGCCGTGTTGTCGAGCGCGACGATGCGTTTTTCGAGTGCATCACGCCCTGGAATTTTGTCCAGCGTGCCGCGCGTCCAATCGGACTGCTGCTTCATATAAGCCAGGAATTCCGGCGACTTGGCATCCTCCATCCAGCGATAGGGATCGGTCACCTGAGTGCCGAAAAAGCTTTCCGTCACCGGCTTTTGCGCCGCCACCGGCGGACCCTCGGCCCATGCCGTCGACACCGCCGCGCAGCCAAGCGCTCCCGCCAGGATCCAGCTCCGGCGACCATCCTTGCGTGAAATCAAATCGTGTATGCTTTCCCACATCGCACAGTTCCTTATAGGTTCTTATGGTTGCCGCGCTTGAGTTCGCGTAGCCGCATGAATATGATTTAGAACGCGAGGCGCGTCAATCGAGAAAATTCGGTCCAGGTTCCGCTCCATCGCTGCAACACGGAGCCCGCCGATGCAACATAAACGGTTATGCTTGGTTCATCGCGGGCGCATGCTCGACCACGGACTTACCGTACATAAACGGGCCGCCACGATTGCGACGCCGGCAAGCACCGCCGGCGTCTCGCGACCAGGCGTCCCCTTCAGCCTCAACCAAAATGCTCGATCAACCACCATGGGCGCAGGCAAACCAGGTTCGACACCCCAGCCGTCATCGGCCAGCCGGCACACACTTGCCGCGGCCAAGCTGCGGCAAGCCACCGCCTGGCATGGTCAAGGTGAGTTAAAGGCCGCCATGGCGGGGTATCTGGAGATCCTTGAACTGGTCCCCGAGCACTTCGATGCACTCCATCTGCTGGGGGTAATCCACTATCAAACCGGGCAAGCCGCCACCGCCGTCGAGCTGATCCAACGCGCCATCGGGCTTCAACCGGAACAAGTCGCGCCGTATTCCAATCTGGGCCTGGCATTCCAGGCATTGCAGCGACCCGAAGACGCATTGCACAGTTTCAACCAGGCCTTGAGGCTCGATCCCCAGCACATCGAGACACTGAATAATCGCGGCAATACCTTCAACGAGATGGGCCGGGCCGCCGACGCATTAGCCGATTTCGACCGGCTGCTGAGACTCAGACCGGACTCCGCCGAAGCCTTGAGCAATCGCGGCACGGCGCTGTTTGCACTGGGGCATCATGAAGCCGCGCTGAACAGTCATGAGCGGGCTTTGCAATTGCGGCCGGACTACCCCAAGGCGCTGAATAACCGCGGCAATGTGTTGCGCGTCATGGGCCGGCATACCGAGGCACTCGCCAGCTTTGACCGGGCACTGGCGCTGCGGCCCGATTTCATCGAAGCACTCAACAATCGCGGCGTGACGTTGCGCGATCTGCGACAGCCGGCCGAGGCATTGGCCAGCCTGGAGCGCGTGCTGCAGTTGATGCCTCACTACGCCGAAGCGCTTAACAACTGCGGCAACGTCTTGCGCGACCTGCAACGCCCCGCGGCGGCACTGCTCAACTACCAACAGGCTTTGCAGCTCAAGCCCGACGACGCCCAGATCTGGAGCAACTGCGGCAACGCCTTGGGCGATTTGCAGCGTCACGAGGAAGCCTTGGCCAGTTTCGAGAAAGCCTTGGCGCTCCATCCCGAGTCGATCGAAGCACTCAACAATCGCGCCAACACCTTACTTGACCTGAGACGTCCGGCACAAGCACTGCTCAGTTGCGAGCAAGCCTTGCAACTCAAGCCCGACTCGGTTGCCGCCTTGAACAATCGCGGCAACGCATTACTGGCCTTGAACCAGACCCAGGCCGCACTGGAGAGTTATGAGCAGGCGTTGCAGCTGGCGCCGCCAAACGCTACCACCTTGACCAACCGCAGTTTGGCCTTGCAACAGCTTGGCCGTTATGCCGCAGCCCTGGCCGGTTTCCAGCAAGCCGCGCGGATTCAACCGGATTATGCCCAGGCGTATTGGTATGAAGGGCTGTGCCGCTTGTTGCTGGGAGACTTTGCGGCGGGCTGGCGGCAATATGAATGGCGCTGGCAAGTCGCGCCGTACAAGGCCGCCAAGCGCGACTATGCCGCACCGCTGTGGAGCGGCGCCACATCCTTGCAGGGCAAGACCATTCTGTTGTACGCAGAACAGGGCTTGGGCGACACTTTGCAGTTTTGCCGTTACGTCAGGCAGGTGGCGGCACTCGGCGCCCGGATCTATCTCGAAGTACCAACGCCGCTACGCACCTTGCTCGAACAATACAGCGATGTTGCACGCCTGTTTACCGCGGGCGACGCCGTGCCGCCGTTCGACTATCATTGCCCGCTGCTGAGCTTGCCGCTGGCGTTTCATACCGAGCTTGCAAGCGTGCCGGCGCAAGTGCCTTATCTGTACGCGGACCCGGCCAGGATCGCAGTTTGGCGAGCACGGCTGGCCCACTACCCGCGGCCTCTAGTCGGCATCATCTGGTCGGGTAATGCCCACCACAGCAACGACAGCAATCGCTCAATTCCCCTGCGGCAACTGGCGCCCTGGTTTTCGGCCAAGGCCACCTTTATCAGCTTGCAAAATGAAATCCGCGACACGGACCGCGCCGCCTTCGCCGATTTCGGCTTGATAGATTTCGCTGAGGATTTGCACGACTTCTCCGATACCGCCGCCTTGGCCGCCTGCCTCGATCAGGTCATCGCAGTCGACACCTCGGGGGCGCATCTGGCGGGCGCGTTGGGCCTTCCTACCACCCTGCTGTTGCCGCATGCGCCTGACTTCCGCTGGCTGCTGGCACGCACCGATACGCCCTGGTATCCGGCCATGCGTCTGGTGCGCCAAACAGTTCAGGGTGACTGGCATGATGCGATTGGGCAGGTCGCCGCTGCGTTGGGTGCCGCGTAGAACTTCCGCAGGCGCGCCACATCGTACTTTCGTAATTTTTCGTAATCGCTCTGCCGGCCCTGGGCAAGCCAAATGGTTAGCGGCACGTTTATCCTTGACAAACCGTAGCGGTACTTTCGCATCAAACTGCGATCGATATCGTCAAGGACACGAACCATGCTGAATCCGGGCAAGAATTTTCACTATTTTTGCAATGTTACATCGATGACGGAATCGAGAGAAACCGCAACGACATAATTCAACGCAGAAATAGCGCCGTCATGAAATCAAGAAAATCCAGTTCCGCCGCTCAACAGTCAAGCAGTTCGCTGCAAGAAGTGGCAATGTTGACGCAAGCGCTTGAGTTGCATCAGCAGGGCAAGACGCTTGAAGCACTGGCGCTTTACCAGGAAATCTTGAGCGCGCAGCCCGAGCATTTCGACGCCTTGCATCTGTCGGGCATCGCCGAATATCAAACCGGACATTACGCGCGGGCGATCGCACTTATCACGCAGGCGATCGGCATCAATCCGGGCTTGCCCGCGCCGCATACGAATCTGGGTCTCGCGCGGCAAGCGCTACATCAGTATGACGCCGCACGGCAGAGCTACCAGCGGGCCTTGGCACTCGACCCATGCCATCTTGAGGCGCTGAATAATCTCGGCAACCTGCTGCGCGATATCGGGGACCCTGAAGCGGCATTGCTCTGCCTCGATCGAGCCGTGGCGATCAAACCCGATTACGTCAGTGCGCTGAATAACCGCGGCAATGCGCTGCGCGACCTCAAACGCCACGAGGCCGCCATTGCCAGTTACGACGAAGCGATCCGGCTCAAGCCCGATCACGCCCATGCGTTCTATAACCGGGGCAACGCGCTGCAGGACTTGCAGCAGCACGATGCCGCCAGGCGTAGCTATGAGCAGGCGTTGCGGATCAACCCCGAGGTCTTCGAAGTCTGGATCAATCTCGGCAATACCTTGCGCGACATGACGCATTTTGATGCCGCGCTCACCAGTTATGACCAGGCGCTGCGGCTTAAACCCGACTCCGCCGAAGCCCTGTCGAACCGGGGCAACGTGCTGCAAAATCTGCGCCGTCCCGATGAAGCGCTGCACAGTTACGATCTCGCGTTACGCCTCAAACCCGATTTTGCCGAAGCCATGAACGGCCGCGGTACCGTACTGCGCGACCTGAAACGTTATACGGAATCGCTCGCCGGCATCGAACAGGCGCTGCAACTCAAACCGGACGACGCAAGGGCACTGAACAATCGCGGCGTGACGCTGGTCAACCTGGGACGCTTCTCCGAAGCGCAAGCCGCCTATCGCCGCGCCATCGACCGGGCGCCGGAAAAAGGCAGTTACTATCGCAATTTGGTTCAAGCCGGACCATTGGCCGCCGACGATCCTTATTTTGCCGCGATGTCGGC